>CAYRVF010000078.1:5305-27032 GCA_964427535.1 uncultured Ktedonobacterales bacterium | reverse complement strand
CATCTCGTCCAGCGCACCGCAGACGTCGATCATCCAGCGCAGCACCTGCGCTTCGTCGAGTGGCCGGCTGTGCTGGACGAGGCTCTCGTTGAGCAGCTCTTCGAGGTCCTTGCCGCGAATGTACTCCATCACGAGGTACATCCGGCTGCGATCTTCGATCAGGCTGAACCCATGCGGCACGTTGGGGTGCTTGGTGTTGATGAGCAGCTCGGACTCCAGCTTGAACTGCGTCCGCACGCCGGGGTCGGTGTCGTTGACTTCCTTGATGGCGCGCTCGTAGCCGAAGGTGAGGTCCGTGGCGCGGTAGACATTGGCGTAGCCACCGCTGCCAATGAGCTGTTCGATACGATAGCGCTTGACGAGCATCTGTCCGGGTTGCAGTGTCGTCTGTGCTTGGGGCTGAGGCACGAGACACTCCTTCTTACTCGCCCGGACGCAGCGCACCCGCACGTCACCACTACACCGCCTCTATGGCTGCCGCTATTCAGCATACAGCACGCCAGCAGGCGCGTCAACGCACCGGACCTATCGGGGGATATCCGGTGTACTGCGCGCGCCGGGCCACCCGCTGAGGGAGCTCTGATGGACCAGCGCCCGCGCACGACAGCGGTGCCCGCGCACTACAGGCGTGGCGGCCCCTGGTGAATACGGGCGCGCAACTGAGCGAGCGTGTCGTCGGGCATCATGCCCTCTTGCCACCACGTCACGCCCGCTGCGGCGAGCGGGGCTAACAGCGCCCCCGCCTCGTCCGGCGCCCGATCGCCCATGCCGCCCGCCAGAATGACGTCGAACGGCTCCGCCGCCGGTCGTGTCGTGTGGACGACGGCGAGAAGCTGGCGCACCAGCTCTGGCGTGAACAGGCCCTCATCCATCCTGATCGGGAAGAGCCCGTCCCAGCGGGCAGCTCGCCGTACCGGGCGCAGATGCGGCCAGGTCGCCGCTACCCAGATCGGGATACGCGGACGCTGGACTGGAGCAGGCAAGAAGGTGACGTCGCGTACGGTGTAGTGCTCGCCCTCATAGCTGAACGGCTCCGCGCTCCACAGGCCCGTGAGCACCTCCAGCGCTTCGTCGAGCATCGCGCCGTGCAGGCGGTTGTCGCCCGATTCACCGTAGGCGCTGTATTCGCGGCCCAGCGCGTCGTCGCCGATGCCGACACCGAGTATGAGCCGGCCGCCCGAGAGGTGATCGAGCGTGACAGCCTCGCGTGCGAGCTTCCAGGGACGCCTGCGGGGCAGCGGTGTCACCAGCGCGCCGAGTTTGATGCGGGAGGTGATCATCGCGATGGCCGCGAGCGCCACCCAGGGATCGGCGGTCGGTGTGGGCCATCCCCCAATGTGGTCCCACAGAAAGAACCCGTCCCAGCCGGCCTCCTCGGCCTCGCCTGCCAGTTCGGCCAGGGCACGGACATCGGCAAACGCCCCGAAATTGGGCACATTGATGGCAAACCGCACAGACACACTCCTCCCGACGCAGCAGCGGCTCGGAACCTCCCGGCGCGACAGCTATTGTACACGCGCGTCGCCCGTCCGGTCCTGCTACGCCGTGCGCCATCTCCGGTCATCCCCGACACCTCCCGTCACTTCGGCCGGCGCACCTGCGCTGGCGGCGGCTGGTTCCGACTTCCTACACCGTTTCGGTCGCCTCGTCCGCGGGTGTCGCGGGGACCTCGTGCTTGGGGAAGAGCACCGCACCCGTCCGCACACGCGCCCCTGTCGCGAACCGCCCCCAACTGACCGCGTCGAGCCAGTTGGAGTCGTCGAGCGCCACGCCGAGCCGCTCCGCGAGCGCGTCTGACGTCGACGGCAGAAAGGGCTCGACGGCGTGCGCGGTCAGCCGCAGCGCCTCGGCGACGTAGGCCAGCACGGTCGGCAGCCGCCGGGCGGCGCGCTCGCCCTCCTCGCCTGGCCGTGTCCGCGTCTTCGCCAGCACCCAGGGCTGTGTCTGTGCCAGATAGCGGTTGGCTTCCTCCACCAGCGCCCACACGCCGCCCAGCGCCTCCTGCGGATTGAAGCGCTCCATCGCCGCCGAAAGGGTGGGCCGCACCTGACCGGCGACGCGCGCCAGCGTGCGCTCGGCGTCTTCCAGCACGTCCGCATCGGGGGCGGGCACGGTCCCGTCGCTATAGCGCGTGACCATGCTGACGACCCGATTCAGCAGATTGCCGAGCTGGTCGGCGAGGGCGGTGTTCGTAGTCTGGACGAAGCGCTCCAACGTGAAGTCGCCGTCGTCGGTCGGGGGCACCTCGCGCAGCAGATAGTAGCGCAGCGCATCCGTCCCGTAGGTTTCGGCCAGCGTGACTGGGTCCACGACGTTGCCGAGCGACTTGCTCATCTTGCGCCCTCCGAACGAGAGGAAGCCATGCACCAGCACCGTCGTGGGCAGTGCGATGCGCGCGGAGAGTAGCATCGCCGGCCAGTAGACCGCGTGGAAGCGGATCACATCTTTGCCGATGACGTGCGTGCGCGCCGCGCTGCGCTGCCAGTAGCGCTGAAAGAGCGGACCGTCGTCGGCGTAGTCGAGCGCGGTGATGTAGTTGGCAAGCGCGTCGAACCAGACGTAGATCACCTGCTCGGGATCGCCCGGCACCGGCAGGCCCCAGCCGTGCGCCCGCGTCCGCGAGCGCGAGATGCTGAAGTCCTCCAGCCCACCGCGCACGAAGCTGATGACCTCGTTACGCCGCGTCTCGGGCACCACCTGGAGCGCGCCGGACTCCAGCAGCGCAAGGATTTGCCCGGTGTAGCGCGAGAGGCGGAAGAAGTAGTTCTCCTCCTCCACCACCTCGGGGGGCGTGCCGTGAATCGGGCAGAGACCGTCGATCAGCTCATCCTCGGTGTAGAACTGCTCGCAACTCAGGCAGTAGAGCCCGCGATACGGGCGCTTGTAGATATCGCCGCTGGCCGCACAGGCGTCCCACAGGCGCGCGACGCCCGCGAAGTGACGCGGATCGGCGCTGGTGCGGATGAAGTCGTCGAACGAGAGGTTCAGCGGATCACGGAGCGCACGGAAGCGTTCGGCATTGCGCGCCACCAGCTCGGCCACCGGCACGCCCTCGCGCTTGGCCGTCTCGGCGTTCTTCATCGCGTTTTCGTCGGTGCCCGTCAGAAAACGGACGTCGTTGCCAGCCAGCCGGGCGTAGCGGGCGAGCGCATCGGTGAGCACGGCCTCCAGCGCGAAGCCGAGATGTGGCCGGGCGTTGACGTATGGAATGGCGGTAGTGATATACCACGCCGGTTTCTGCTGAAACTCCGCCATCGAACTCCTCCTCCTGAGATGATGCCTTTGATGATATCGTGTGGTTCTCACCATGGCACACGCGGTACAGATGGCACACAAAAAGGCCGCTCCTCGCGGAGCGGCCTGCTTTTCTTCGTCGGGGCGTCTACGAGCGGCGCCACAGGGCATGCGACGAGGACGGTGCTCCGCGCGGCATTCCGCGCATGGGCATCGCCATCATCATGCTGTTGCTCACATGGAGTCCGCTGCTCGTCATCGCACCCGCTCCTGGTCGTCGGTCACCTGCTCTCCAGTATACCACGTGTGGCCCCTGGAGTGACGGACGCCGGGGTCGGGGTGTCGTCGGCACGTTGCCACTCGCCACTACCGCTTCTACAGCGGCCCCTCCCCTCAAGGGGAGGGGGGAGAGGTTCTGCGTGTGCGGGCTGGAACGTACGCACGGCATGCACGAGAGAGGTTAGCGGGTCGATTCGACGAAGGCGACGACGACGCGCGCCAGCTCCTCGCCTTTGTCCTCCTGCAGGAAGTGGCCCGCGCCGGTGATGGTGGTGTGGGGCTGCCCCTGCGCGCCAGGAATCGCCGCTTCAAGCACCCGGTCGCCTCCGCGGGTGATCGGGTCGCCATCGCTAAACGCGCAGAGGAACGGCTTTTCCCAGCGCCGGAGCGCCTCCCACGCGCGGCGGTTGGGCTCGGAGGCCGGGTCGTCGGGCGTGGTCGGCACGAGCAGCGGGAACTGCCGCGCGCCCGCGAGATAGCGGTCGTCGGGGAAGGGTGCGTCGTAGGCGGCGATCACCTCGGGGGGCAGTTCTGTGATGGTCGCGCCCTTCACGATGCCACCGGCGTGAAACGGACGCTCGGACTGCGAGAAGCGCTGCCAGGCCAGAAACGCGCGGCCCGGCGGAGTGTCGCCGGTCGGCAGAAATGTGTTGGCCGCGACGACGCGGGCGAACCGCTCTCCGTGTTCGGCCACCAGGCGCAGCCCGATCAGCCCGCCCCAGTCCTGGCAGACGAGCGTGAGATTGCGTAGGTCGAGCGCGGCGAGCAGACCCGCCATCCAGTCGACGTGCGCCTGATAGGTGTAGTCGTCGCGGCTGGCGGGCTTGTCGGAGCGGCCGAAGCCGGCGAGATCGGGCGCGATCGCGCGATATCCGGCGGCGGTGAAGACTGGAATCAGCTTTCGATAGAGATACGACCAGCTTGGCTCGCCATGCAGCATCAGCACCGTCTCGCTCGCGACGCGCGGCCCCTCGTCGATGTAGTGGATGCGCAGCCCGCCGATCTCGACGTAGTGCGGCGCGAACGAGTAGCCGGGCAGGTTCACGAAACGCTCATCTGGCGTGCGGAGGATCTCCATCGTGGCGTTCTCCTTGTGCTCTTGGGTGTGGCCCAGGCCGTGTCTCCGTCTCGGGGTAGTGTAGCAGACCTCAGCGCGCGGCGCCGGGCGCGGCCGCGAGCGAGCCGGACTCAGCCCCTGGGTCGCGCTGCGCTCGCCGGTTATCGGGCGTCGTGAAGGCCATGCAGACCGTGCCGGCGACGAGCAGCGCGGCGGCCAGATAGAAGCCAGTGACGAGCGTGCCCGTGTGGCTGGCAAGCAGTCCTGTCAGATACGGCGCGAGGATTGAGGACGACATGCCCGCAAAGTTGAAGAAGGCGTAGGCCCGGCTGTACGCCGCGCGCGGCACACGGTCGGCGACGAAGGCCACCATCAGCGGGTCGAGCGCGAGCTTGCCGACCAGCCCGTAGAGCACGAGCACGGCGTAGAGCTCGGCGCGCGTCTGGGTCAGCGGGATGGCCAGCAGCGCGAGGGCGGCAAGCGGCAGCAGGAGCATGGCGAAGATGCGTCGCTGGCGCAGGCGGTCTGAGAGCAGGCTAATGGCGAGCGCGCCGGGGATCGAGGCCCACGGCACCAGCGACGAGACGATGCCCGTCTGGCTGGCGGGTGTGTGGCGCGCCGTTTGGAGGTACGCCGGGAGCCACGTCAGCACGACGAAGAAGCCGTAGAGCGAGCAGAACATGACGGCATAGGCGAGCACCATATCGCGGCTGAAGAGCACGCGTGTGCCTGCCCCCGACGGTGCGGCCAGTGGTGATTCCGCCGGTACGTTTCCCACACCAGACGCATCGGTGGCATCAGCGTCGGCGGCGGGCGGATGCTCGCGCACGCACAGCCACAGCACCAGGCCCGCGACGACCGTGGCGCACCCCAGAATGGCGAAGGGCGCACGCCACCCCGCCCGCAAATCAAACGCGACGACGCTGGCGACGACGAAGCCGAGCGAGATGCCGAACGCCTGCCCGCTGTTGATGATCGCCGAACCGAGGCCACGCACCCGCTGGGGAATCGCCTCTGAGGAGAGCGAGAACTGCGTCGGGTAATACGTCCCCTGGCCCGCGCCGGAGAGCGCGCCGAGCAGCAGGAATACGCCGTAGCTAGGCGCGAACGCGCTGAACACGGTCGTCACGCCGAAGAGCAGGTAGCCCGGCACCAGCAGCAGCTTGCGCCCGAAGCGGTCGGCGAGGAAGCCTGTGGGAATCTGCATGGCCGCGTAGAGCAGGAAGAACAGCGACGAGATCAGCCCCAACTGGGCCGTGTTGAGCCGCCACTCCGCGCCAATCGCGGGCAGCGCCGGCGAGAGCACCGTGCGGTCCGCGTACATGAAGATCCAGCCGAGGAAGAAGACGCCGAGCAGGAGCTGCCAGTATCGCCGTCGCCGCATGTCGTACCCTTTCTCCGCCGTCCGTGGAGAGCTCACCTCCGCCGGACGTGTCCTCTCTCCGGCGCGGCCCCCTCTCCCAGCCTCTCCCCCACCTGACGGCGGGAGAGAGGTGCTAGAAACGCGGCGCGTCGCGTGCGCGTCCTCGGTTCCCCCTCTCTCGGCGTCAGCCGGGGAGGGGGCTAGGGGGAGGGGGCCACGCCCGTACCCCACAGTGTACACGTTCCGCGCGCTCGCACGTTCTACCTCTGGGATCGAGCGCACCGCGACACAGACACACGGGGCACGCCGGTTATCTCGCGCATGGCCCTCTCCGCGCATGGGGGCCGGGGCGGAGAGACGATGCGCGGAGAGGGCTACCAAGGCTTGCGGAGGGTGGTGGGGAATGCGCCTGACATGGGAGCAGCGGGACGCGCTGACGGCACGCCTCAGGCTGGGGCTGAGCGCGTCGATCTGGCGGGACGCACTGCTCGCGTGGCTGGCGCAACGGGTCTTCTTCGTCGGGCTGGTGGCGCTTTGGGTGCTGGTGCTGCCGCCCTCCGCCATCGCGACCGGGCCGGGACACGTTCACTACACCTTCGTGCAGCTCTGGTCGCTGTGGGACGGCATCTTCTACGTCGATATCGCCGCGGTCGGGTACAGGGTGCTGCCTCAGGCTGCGTTTTATCCGCTGTATCCGTTGCTGGAGCACCTGCTCGCGCCCGTCGTCGGTGGGAGCTACGCGCTGGCGGGCCTGCTCATCGCCAACGCCGCCGACTTCGGTGCGCTCGTGCTGCTGCGCTGGCTCGCGGAGGAGCAGTTCGGCGAACGGGTGGCGCGCCGCACGCTGGTGTCTTACGTCTGCTTTCCGACGAGCATCTTCTTTCTCGCCGGGTATACCGAGTCACTTTTCCTGCTGCTCAGCGTGGCGATGTTTCTGGCGCTACGGCGGCGCCGGTGGCTGCTCGTGGCGCTACTCTGCGCACTTGCCACGCTGACGCGCTCGACCGGGCTCGCGCTGCTCGCGCCGGTTGCCGTCACCGCGCTGGGCGACCTGCGTCAGCGCGCCGGATCGTGGCGTGCGGTGGAACTGCTACGCGCCTGGCGCGTCCTGCTCGCCCCGGCGCTTGTCTGTTTGGTCGCGATGGCCGCGTTCGCTGGGCTCCAGCTCTACCTGAACGCCATCTTCGGGCCGAACGCGCTGATGCGCGCCCAAGACGAGCCAGCATGGCGGCGCTCCCTCGACTGGCCCTGGGCCGGGACCGTGAGCGACGTGCATGCGCTGCTCACCGGCGGACCCAACGGCCCCATCACCGAGGTCGTCAAGAACCTGGTGTTCCTCACCCTCTGGCTTGGGCTTGCGCTCAGCATGCTCTGGCTCGTACGGCGCGGGAAGATGCCCGTCGCCGATGCGGCCTATACGTGGGCCTGCCTGCTCCAGGTGCTGATCGTGCCCGCGCGTGTGATACCAGGCACGGGCCTGCTCTCGATCTCGCGCTTCCTCGTGGTCGTCTTCCCCTGCTTCATCCTGCTCGCGCGCCTCGGATTGCGGTGGAAGCGCGTGCGGGTCTACGGGCTCGCGCTCTCGCTCGCCTATAGCCTCGTGGCGACGCTGAGCTTCGCGAGCGTGCGCTTCTTCGCGTAGTGAGTCGGGGCAAACGTACCCAGGCGCCGCGAGCGTCAGGGTTTCATCGAGCCGATGTAGTTGGCGGGCGAGCCATCCGTCGTGAACCAGAGACGACCCTGCGCGTCGAACGCGAGGCCGTAGGGGATGCTCTCGGCCGTCGCGAGCTGATAGAAGGTCCAGTGCGCGCTCGCCGGCTCGTAGCGCACGATGGCGTTCGCGCCCGCGCTGTCGAACCAGACGCTGCCATCGGCGCCGGTGACGATCGAGTAGAGGTTCTGCGGCTTCCCGGCGAGGGCGGGCACGGCGTACTCATGCACCGCGCGCGTCGCCGTATCGATGCTGCCGATCGTGGCCTCGTCGAGCTCGGTGAACCACAGCGTGCCGTGCCCGTCGCTGGCCATCGAGAAGACCTGCGCGTGCGCGTCGGCCAGCGGATAGATTGCCGTCTGGCCGGTCGCGGGATCGAGCCGCCCGACCTCGCCGCCCGCCAGCGAGCCGAACCACACCGAGCCATCCGGCGCGACCTGCAGCGTGTAGGGGTACGCGGTGGTCTGGCCGCGCGCGGCGGGGAGCTGCCACGTCCGAATCGCGCCGCTCGCCGGATCGAGGCTGCCGATGCGCCCGCCCTCCAGCTCGGTGAACCAGACGGTGCCCTTGGCGTCGATCACCAGATCCTGCGGTCCGGCGACATGGCCGTCGACGGAGCCCAGTGGGTAGGTGGTGAACTGCTGCGTCGCGGGGTCGAAACGCGCGATATAGTTGGCGACCTGCTCGGTGAACCAGATGGTGCCCTTGGCGTCGACGACCGTGGTCATGATGTTCGACTGGCCGTTCGGCGGCGTCCACCCTGTGATGGCCTGGGTCGTCGGATTGAAGCGGGCGAGCTTGTTTGTCTCCATCTCGCCTGTCCAGATGTTGCCCTGGGCGTCGACGGCCGCGTACATCAGGCCGGCGTTGGCGAGCTGCGGCAGCAGATACGTCGTCTCGCCCGCCTGCCGGATCGTCGCGTTGCCGGAGCTGTGCGCGATGCCGGAGCTGTGCGCGATGCCGGGCGTCTTGGCGGCGGGAGGCGCGCTGCTCGCGGGAGTCGCGGTGCCGGCGACGCGGCGAGATTGCATCGCCTGGCTGATGCCCGAGAGCGCGAAGACCGTGACGACGCCCAGCCCGAGCACGAGCAGCATGAACCACGCGTCGCGCTGTTGTCGCTCTGACAGCAGCGTCTGTTGCCGCTGGGACTCGTGGGGCTCTGGCTGCTCTGGAACTGTCTCGCTTGGCAAGGCGCTGGGCGCGCTGTCTTCCCGCACGGATGAACGGCGTGGATCGCTCATGGTCTCGGTCTCGCCTTCTCGCAAGTGTGCTGCCGAGGGTGCTCGCCGCGCCTGCTCCGCCCGCCGGGCGGTGCTCCCTCTGAAGTGCATTCATCTTGATTGTATCGCATCCAGCCGTGGGAGAGACCATTCTCCCTCCCGGAGTACGACCAAGAGGCACACAACGCAGAACGCGAGCAGCGCATCACGCCCGGTAGCCGGCGTGCGAGAGACTGTCATATTGGCGTTGCTTGTGTCTTTCGGGGGGCCTACAAACAGAGGCACGTGATGCTACCACGGCGGCTACCGGGTGAGCGGGCGTAGCATGCCGATCACACCTAAAGATGGACGCCGGGAATAAAAGCAGCCAGATAGGGAGTAAACGAGACCCAGAACGTGCCCACTGCGGCGAGCCACATCCGGTTTTTCCCAAACGCCTTGTCGAATGCGGGCAGGCAGTAGAGCGCGGCCAGCACGACACCGGTGGAGAGGCGCGGTGACGCATAGATGTCAACATAGTCCGCTGGCGGTAGCATGAAGATCAGCAGCTCAATGTTGACCAGCAGCGCCCACACCTCGATGGGCCAGATGCGCAGCGTGATCGCGCGGAGAGCCGCGATGGCACAAATGATTCCGGGCACGACGACGATCAGCAGTTGATAGTACTGATCGGAGTACCACGGCCTGTAGCCGAACAGGCCCGCGAGTGGGACCACCTGTGGTATGAGCACCGGATTGACGCCAGGAGCCCTCAACCAGACAGCAAGAAACGCTTTGTAGAGCACCAGCGGTACCAGTGCTGTCACCAACAGCAGTGTCACCGGGCGCCACCGCGATGCAATACGCTCGCGCCACGCCCGTATGGTCGAGGGGAAGCCACCCTCCAGCATCAGCCCGAGCCCATACACCACCGCAAAGATCGCCCCGGTCTCACGTGCCAGCGCGCTCAAGCCGAAGACCACTCCCGCCCACAGGACACGCCGTCGCCCGCCAAACGTGAAGAGATAGATCGCCAGCGCCACCAGCGCATAGGACAGCGGCTCAGTGAGGTCACGTGTAAACGAGACAAACAGACCGTCGTAGAACCCAAACAGCAAGGCGAAGTACGGTGAGCACCCTTTGCGCTTCAGCCAGGCCGCAATCGCGAGCGTTCCCCCCGCGAGCGCTAGCCAGTTAATCAGGAGCAATGTGTACGGGATGAGTCCCGCTTGGCCGAGGGCGAGCAGCCGCGCGAGGATCGGGTAGAGGATGCGCTGGTAGCGATACGCGGGAAGGTCTATATAGTAGCGTGCATGGACAGGATCGAGCGCGATGTAATAGCAGAACTGTCCGTCATAGCCAACTGGATTGGGGCCGTACCGAAAGTGCGGATCAATCCGGATCGACGTGCTGGCCGAACTCTGTACGACAAAATTACGGCCGATGACGATGAAGTATCGCGCATCATTGCCCGTCCGAAAGAAGGCGACGAGCATCGCGCCGTAGACGAGCAGAACCAGCGCGGCCACGAACCACGGGGATTGCGACACGCGCTTCCAGCGAGGCCTGTACGCGCTCGGAATGTGCTCTGCCTCATCCACTCGTGCCGGTGTCGTCGTCTCCATGCCCACTCCTCCCTGTATGTCACCCCTCGCTCACCGCAGCCCGCCTGGTTCGGTCAGCCTCTCCGCGCGTGAGATGGGCGACGATAGGTCCAGACGCGGTGGAGCGTGAAGTTCACCCCTGTGACCGCGATGATTGGCAGCCCTTGGGCGAACACCTGCCCCCAGCCGGCTATCGTGTAGAAGAACAGCGACAGCAGATAAATGAGCGTTTGCCCGACCGCGCAGGTGGCATGAAAGCGGATCAGACGCACGCGCAACGGGCGCTGCCTGCCAGGCAAGTCGCCGAACGCGACCCGATCGTTGATGCTGAAGTTGACGAGGATGCCCAGCTCGGTGCCGCACGCGGCGGCCAGAAAGAAGCGCTGATGGGCAAGCTGTCCCAGCAGCGCGGTCACCGCCAGCGTGATGACTGCTGAGATACCACCAGCGATCAGGAACAGGGTGACGCGACGCAGCTCGCGGCTGTCGCGCAGGCGTCGCGGGCTGGGGAATACCGCGCGAGGGGTTCCAGGCCAACTCTCAGGCGCACCCGTCGCCTGCGCACGCACGGTCTCCTCAGTCCGCCGCATGGTCATCCGCTCCATGTAGGGCCCGTGGGGATGGACTGCCCGCCGTCGTACGGGCCGCTCGCTGGTATCTGGCCCGTTGGTAGCGCCACTTCAAGCGCACAAGCTCGACGAGCGTCTGCCGGATGTAGCGCAGCGAACGCGACACGCTGATCGAGGACGATTCTGGTGTGTAGCGGGTCGGAATCGCGACTTCTTCGACGCGTGCGCCCGAGAGCACCGCATGAATCAGAATCTGGCTATCGAAGACGAAATCATCGGAGAAGGCGTGGTAATCGACGTGTTCGAGAAACACCCGTGTATAGGCCTTCAGGCCGCTATGCAGCTCCGAGAAGTGGGTGCCGAGCACCAGATTCTCCAGCGCCGTCGTCAGGCGGTTCCCGATGTAGCGATAGAACGGCATGCCTCCCGCGCGCGGATTGCCTCCGGCGGCGAAGCGGGACCCGAACGTGAAATCAGCGCGGCCCGCCACGAGGGGCTCGACGAGGGCCGTCACAGCCCGGGGATCGTACTGATAATCCGGATGCAGCAGCACGACGATCGACGCCCCCGCTCGCAATGCCTCGTCATAGCACGTCTTCTGGTTGCCGCCATAGCCCCGATTTGCTGGATGCACGAAGACCTTCAGCCCCAGGCGGCGCGCGACGTCTGCCGTTCCATCGCTACTCGCGTCATCAACGACCAGCACGTCGTCCGCCAGTCCACGTGGAATATCTCGGTACGTTTGTTCGAGTGTGCGCTCCGCGTGATAGGCCGGCATCGTGATAATCACGTGTGCATCCGTCGCCGTCATCTCCACTGCTCCCCACTCCCAGATCGGCTGCACGTTCGTGGCGCCACAGCGGACACTGTGCTGTCTCGTCGGCACATCGGCGTACCCACACGTCGCGACGCCTCGTTCTGGCACGGCACCGAGCGACTTCACAGGCAGCCTGTGTGCCACGGCAGAAGCAGTTCGTGCAGTTGAGGCGAGCAGCAATCACGGTCTCGTGACGTACCGCACGAGAGGACTACGACGACCGACCCACACCGCACGATGTGGAATGTAATGAGGGTCAGCGCTGGGCCAGTGTTTGAGCGCGCCCCAACGCATAAGGTGCAGCGTCCGAGACGTGCTGGCTTTCTTCGTCGCACTCACCTCACCCATATCTTCTAGAACGTGGAATATGGCGCTCTATAACCCCCTCTCGCTCGCTGCCGCACCTGGCCGGTGCGCCCGCTGACACACTGCCAGCAGTCTTCCTCCGCCGCGGCGCACGGCGCGTGTGGACCTCGCTCCTGCGGTCATGTGCCGCTGTCGCGGTTATAGCCTGGGTGCATCACACGTTGTATTCAGTACGCGGTACGAATGTGTCCTCGCCTCCAGTCGCACACAGCGCATACGTGTGGTTGAGATTGGGCTGTTTGTCGTGGCGGTGGAACGCGCGGTGCCTGTGCTCAGGTCGCATGGTGAGTGGGCATTCGGGACGGGAGATGGGGATGGGGCAGATGATCGCACCGGCGACTGGGCACGAGCGCGCACCCCGATTAGATACAGGGGAACCGCGTCCCGTCCCTGCCGCGCCGACGCACATACCACTCGTGGCGCTGGCCGTACTCACGGTCTGCCTGCTCGCCATCGGAGCGAGCAAGAACTTTGGCGCCGCCATCGCCGATGTCAACGAATATCGCTGCTACGCGCTGGCGTTCTGGGGCGGCGCGCATGGCATTCCGGCGACCTATGCCGCACACTGTACCAGTTTCCTCGGCGCGATTCCGGCTCGCCCGTTCGCGATCCTGCCGCATGAGTATGGTCCGCTCGCACTGCTGGTCTTCTCGCTGCCCTTGCTGGTACCCCTCGCGGCATATCCGTGGGCTTTCGCCGCCCTGCTGATCGCGCTCGTGCTGGCGCTCGCCGTGCTGCTGGCGCGGGTGGGCGCGCCGGGGGCCGGCCATGCCTGGCTGTTCTACGTTCTGCTCGGCAGCATGGCGACTGCCGCCGCCCGTTTCGATGTGATCCCCGCGGTCTGTGTGGTGCTCGCGCTCGTCGCCCTCCGTGCGAACCGCCAGAGGACGGCGTATGCCCTGCTGGCGGTGGGTATCCTGCTCAAGCTGTATCCCGCGCTGCTGCTGCCGATCTTCGTGATCGAGACGTGGCGGCGCCGGCAGACCATTCCCCTCTGGCGTGGTCCGCTGGCGCTCATCGGCGTGGTTGGTGTTGTAGGGGCGCTGGCGGCGGTGATCGCCCCGTCGGGCTGGCTCACGCCACTGACGTTTGCCGCGACACGCTGCATTCAGGCGGAGTCGCTGCCCGCGACCCTGGGCTATCTCGTCGCGCACCTTCCCGGTGGCAGCGTCACGTTCGCCTTCTCACCCGCAACGAACTCGATGTGCGAGGTGACCGCGCACGCCAGCGTGTTCAGTGCGCTGGGCACTGCGCTTGGCATCCTCGGCGTCGCGGTGACGCTGTGGCTCTACTGGCGTGGCAGGCTGTCGCTGGTCGAGGCGGCAATTGCCATGTTGTGTGTTGCGATGCTCGCGACCAAAGTCTTCAGTCCGCAATTTCTGCTGTGGGCCAGCCCGTTGGTGGCCTATGAGTATGGTCTGGCTCGCGTGCGCGCATTTGTCGCCTGGGCCGCGATTTGTCTCGCGACGACGCTGTGCTATCCGCTCACCTCTTCAGAGAGCCTGTTCCTCGCCGCGCTGCACACGGACAGCTACGCGGCGCTCCCCATCGCCGCGGCCCTGCGGAATGGGCTGCTGGCGGCGCTGCTCGTGGGTCTCTGCTGGCGGCGGGCGCGCACGTCAGTCGTGCCCGAGCGCCCTCCCGATGTGGATGTCGAGGCGGAGGGGCTGTGATGACCGTGTCGACGTCGATGTGGACGTTCCTGCGGCGAGCGCTTCATGGCGAGGTCGCGGTTCCGCTGCGGTATCTCGCCGTCGCGCTGGGTGGCATGCTGCTGGCGCTGGCGAGCGAGGGGTCCGCGCTGATCCAGGTCGGCGCCAATCGCTCCGCGCCTCTGGGCGTGCTCACGGTGGCGGGGGCATTCGTGGGCATGGCGTTGCTGCTGCTTGCGGGCCTTCGGCGCGAGTCTCCAGCGGTCTGGCGGCGCTTCTACGCTGGCCTGCGTGCGCGCGAGCGCCGCCGGCTGCATCAGGTGATGCTGGCAGTCATGGCGATGCTCGCGGCCGATTTCCTCATCCTCTTCGGCCTGCTGACGGTCGCGACCTTCTCCCGTCCGCCCAGCCTGTCGTACCGCACGGATGTGATCGCGTTCAGCGCGGTGAACGCTCGGCTCGTCCTCGCTGGAAACAACCCCTATACTTCGGACACCGCCTTCCGTCGCGCGCTGATCGACTACCCCATCATCGGGGCGGCCCCGCTGCGACAGGGTGCGTTTGGCAGCGAGGATGACCTTCCGTCGATCCCGCGCATTAAGGCGCAGCAGCACGCATACTTGACGTCGCCGCAGACGGCCGCGGGTGAGTTCGATCCGCGCACGCTACACAGCTATCCGGCGCTCTCGTTCTTACTGTATGTTCCGCTCCTGTGGGCTGGCCTGCCGAATATTCTGCTCCTGCATCTCGTGCTGTTTTGCGGGCTGCTCGTCTGGCTGGTCTGTCAGGCGCCTATCTGGCTGCGCGGATGGGGCGCGCTGGCGACCTCGGCGGGTCTGTTGGCAGTTGCCGGGTCACTCTACAGCGAGACCGAGGTGGTGTGCGCGGCATTTGTGCTGCTGGCCTGGCACCTCCGCGAGCGGCGATGGGTCTCCGCCGTCCTCCTCGGCCTGGGGTGCGCGTTCAAGCAGCTCTGCTGGTTCTTCGTGCCCGTGTTGCTGCTCGACGCGCTGCTGCGCTATGGCTGGCGCGAGGCGCTGCGCCGAGCAGGCATCGCCAGCCTCGCCTTTCTGCTGCCCAACCTGCCTTTCCTGCTCATGAACGCGCACGCCTGGTGGGTCAGCCTCTTGCTGCCGGTGAGCGGCCCCCAGTTTCCGTGGGGGACTGGCATCGTCGCGCTCTCGATCACGCATCTCTTGCCCTACGGTCCGTCGTTCCTCTACGCCGCGCTTGAGCTTGGCACGCTCCTCGGCGCGCTCTGGGCGCAATGGCGCTGGCACACCGTCCAGGGGGATGCCGTCGTGCTGCTCGGCTATGTGCCGCTGCTGTTCGCGACACACTCGCTGCCCAGTTATTTCGCCTTCGCGCCGTGGTTCGCCCTCTACGCCGCCAGCCGCGTGCATTGTGCGCGCCGTGGAACAGACAGCGACACTGACGACGACAGCGCACGATCAGTTGTGGCACCCACGGGTGTCGGTTTCGGCGCAGAGGCCTCCATATGAGCCTCCTCTTGCGGTCCACACCCACTCGCCCCACAGCGAGACACAGCGAGGACGCAGCGCGACGCTCACGACTCGTTGGGGGGCAGTTCCCGCTACGTTACCTGCTGATCGTGCTCGGCAGCGTCGCGTTGCGCATCGCGACCGATGTGGCGACCCTGCCGTGGGACCGGTCGTGGATGGCAGTTCGCGGAGTCACCGAATGTAGCACGGGAGCGCTCGGGCTGGCACTCCTGCTCACAGGGGCGCTCGATCTGGCTCCGCCACGCTGGCTGCCGCAAATCCACTGGAAAGCGCGCCTGGTCGTTGTAGCCGGCGCTGTCGTCATGACGATCGACACGCTGCTCGTGCTCGCCGCTCTGCTGGTGCTCGTGCTCCTGAGGCCTGCCTCGGTCGCCTACTACAACGACGTCATCGCGTTCACACACGTGAATGCCGATCTCGTGCTCGACGGGCAGAACCCCTACACGACCGACAGCGGATTCGCGGCGTCGTTGACGCGCTTTCCGGGCGCGGGCGCGACTCCGCTGCGCCGGGGCGTCTTCGGCACGGGATATGACTATCCTCAACCCGCCGCGCTCCTTGCGGCGGAGGCGCGCTATCTGGCGCGACCCGGCGCCCCGGATGGGAGCTTCGACCCGCGCACGCTGCACAGCTATCCGGCGCTCTCGTTTCTGCTCTACGTGCCGCTGGTATGGGCGGGTGTACCGGATATCCTGATTCTGCATGTCCTGGTCTATGCCGGCCTCTTCCTCTGGCTGGTGCGGACCGCGCCACGCGGTGTGCGCCGGTTCACCGCGCTCGTGCTCGGCGCCGCCGTGTCGCTCGTCGGGCAGTCGCTGCCGATGGACACCGAGATTGTCTGTGCGGGCTTCCTCCTCCTTGCCTGGCACTGGCGCGACCGGCGCTGGGTGTCGGCGCTCCTCTGGGGACTCGGGTGCGCGTTCAAGCAATATTGCTGGCTCTTCGCGCCCTACTTCGTCGTGGATGCCTGGCGCACATGTGGCTGGCGCGAGGCGCTGCGGCGCGTGGTGATCGCGGCGCTGGCCTTTTTGCTGCCCAACCTGCCGTATCTGCTGGCCAGCCCGCGTGCCTGGTGGACGAGCCTCTTCCTCCCTATGAGCGAGCCATTGTTCCCGATGGGCATTGGCATCGTGGCGCCGGCGATTGGTGGTCTGCTGCCGTTCGCCGCGCCCGTCGTCTACACCGGTCTGGAGGCGCTGGCGCTGGCTGGCTGCCTGTGGGCCTTCGCGCGCTGGCATTCGGTGCTGGGCGAGGCGGCGCTGCTGCTGGCCCTAATACCGTTCTTCTTCGCGTTCCGCTCGCCTGCCAACTACTTCGCCATCGCGCCCTGGTTCGCACTCTCTGCGGCCAACCGCATCTATGCGCGCAGGCTGCAGTCCACCGAGCGGACGAGCACCGGTGACGGCGCGGACGCTCCACCATCAACGGCAAGCAGCTCAACGGCACTCGTCAGTGAGGGCGCACTATGACGCACGAGGAATCGCGCGCTATCCGGAAAGTCGCAGCCACGACGGCCCACCGTCGTGAACTCACCTGGGGCCGATGCGCGGTTGTGGCGTTCGCCAGCCTGCTGCTGCTCGCCTCCAGCGTCCTGACCTACCGGGTGCTCAGCAGCACCACGAGCGTCGAGGTGGTCCCGGCGCTGGTGACCGCGGGGGGCAGCCTGCTGGCGCTGCTGCTCTTGGTCGCGGGAGTCACGTGGCCTCCATCACGGAGGGCTGGCAGACGAGGCGGGAGAGGAGCGCGGATCGTGCCGCCACTCGCCATCGCGCTGGCGGCGCTCTTCGGCCTGGAGATACTGCTCGGAGCGACTGAGCAGGCGCTCGCCGAACCGCCCGCGCAGGCGTATATCACCGATACCATCGCCTATGCGCAGATCGACGCCGAGCTGGTGCTGGCGGGCCAGAATCCCTACACCGCGACCACTGCATTCGCCGACGCACTCCGGCGCTATCCGGTGTCCAATGCGACACCGCTGAGGCGGGGCGTCTTCGGCGGCGGCTACATCATGCCGCGCACGTCGGTGGTCACGGCGACAGAGCAGCAATATCTCGTCTCGCCCAGTTCGGCGCGGGGCGGATTCGATCCGCTGACGGCGCATAGCTATCCGGCGCTCTCGTTTCTGCTGTATGTGCCGTTGGTGTGGGCGGGTGTGCCCAACCTGCTGGTGCTGCATCTGGCGCTGTACGTGCTGCTGCTCGCGGCAATCCTCTGGCTCGCGCCCGGCCGGCTGCGCGTGCGAGTCGCGCTGGCGGCGCTAAGCATCGCGGTCATCCCGCTCTACTCGCTGTATCGTGAGACGGAGATCGTCTGCGTGTTGTTCATGCTCGCGGCGTGGCACTGGCGCGACCGGCGCTGGGCCTCGGCGGTGCTGCTGGGGCTGGGCTGCGCCTACAAGCAATACTGCTGGTTCTTCGTGCCCTTCTTCGTGGTGGATGCCTGGCGCACCTCCGGCTGGCGTGAGGCGCTGCGGCGCGCGGCGATCGCGGGAGGGGCGTTCCTCGTGCCCAATCTGCCGTATCTGTGGGCCAGCCCGCATGCCTGGTGGATGAGCCTCTTCCTCCCTGTGAGCGAGCCACTGTTCCCGTCAGGTGTGGGCGGTGTCGCGCTCGCTGTGGGGCACGTGCTGCCGTTCGCGCCGCCAGCCGTCTTCACGGCGCTCGAAGTGGGGGCGCTGCTCGCCTGCCTGTGGGCGTATGTGCGCTGGCATGGCACCCTGCGTGAGGCGGCGCTGCTGCTCGCGCTTGTCCCGCTCTGGTTCGCGTGGCGCTCGCTGCCGGACTATTTTTCGTTCGCGCCGCTCTTCGCCCTCTATGCTGCCGCAACAGCCGCACGGGCCGCGCACCGGCCATCCGCGCCCGCGAATCAGACCGTCGCGCCCGCCGAGACGCCACCTCTGGCAACCACGACGACGGGAGGCGGCGGATGCTGACACCATCCACCGCCCACGAGACGAGCGGGCCAGAGATGGGCACCCAGACGCGTCGCTGGCCGCTCTCGCCGCGCCTGCTACTGCTCGCCACCGGCGTGCTCGCCCATGCATCCGCAACCACGGCGGATACGCTGGCCTTCGGTTCGCTCGCGGGAGAACTGCTCGCGATGGCACTCTTTCTCGTCGCCTTCGCCTGCCTGATCGGCGCGCTGCTCTTGCCCGCGCGGACCGTCCAGTCGCGCGGGGTCGGGCATCGGCGTGTGCGCGCGGTGCTCTCGGGTGTGGTAGCGCTCGGCCTGGCGCTCGCGGTCGCCGTCACGGTGGGGGTGACTGTCGCGGAAGTGGGAGAGGGCGGATCGCCGCGCATCTACATCTCCGATGCCGCCGCCTTCAACGCCTACAACGCTGGACTCGTGCTGCGCGGCCAGAATCCCTACACCGCCGACGGACAGTTCTGGGACGCGCTCCGTACCTACCCCACGGTCGGCGCGACGCCGCTGCGGCTGGGCCGCTACGCGGACGCGGGTCCCTTTGGGCCGTCGCTCGCCGAGCAGGTGGTGAACGACGCGAAGGCCGAGGCGCGCACGCCCGCGATGCGGGGTCCGGAGTTCGCGCCCGCCTCGCTGCACAGCTATCCCGCGCTGGCGTTTCTGGTCTACGTGCCGAGCGTCTGGGCGGGCCTGCCCACGACGATGCTGACGTCGCTGGTCTTCGTCGGAGCGTTCGTGCTGGCGGCGGGCTGGGGCGCGCCCCGGCGCGAGCGGTCGCTGGTCGCACTGCTGCTGCTCGCGAACGCGGGACTCGTCTTCTTCACGCTGCGCGGGTCGTTCGACGTGGTGGCGCTGCTGCCCGCGCTCCTCGCCTGGCGCACGCTCGACCACCCGAAGCGCTCGGCGGCGCTGCTGGGGCTGGCGTGCGCGGTGAAGCAGATCGCATGGCCGCTTGTCCCGTTCTACCTCGTCAGCATCTGGCGGCGGGACGGTGCGCGGGCGGCGCTGGGGCGGCTGGCGGTGCTCGCGGGCGCGTTTCTGGTGCCGAACCTGCCGTTTCTGCTGGCGTCGCCGGGCGCGTGGGCGCGCAGCCTGCTGCTGCCGATGGCGCTGCCCATCTTCCCCTCTGGGGTGGGCCTTGTCGAGCTGGCCCGCGCGGGCATCCTGCCGCTCTGGCCGTCCACCGTCTATGCCGCGCTCGAAGCCATAACGCTCTGCGCGCTGCTGCTCTGGTTCGCGCGCACCCATGCGGCGAGGCTCCCCGCGCTCGGGCTGCTGCTCGGCCTGCTGCCGCTGTTCGTTGCCTGGCACAGCACCGGCGGCTATTTCGTCGCGATTCCCGCGCTGGCGGTCTACGCGGCGCTGCCGCTGCTCCGGCTGGATGCCGCGCTGGCTACGGACGCCCCACCCACTAGGCCGATGCCGGTCTGATAGCCACCGTCCGTGGCACGGGGAAGTGTGGGCGAGGCATGGCTTGCCCCACCAACACGGCTGACGCGGCATATGGGCACTCGCCAGACCACATCACTCGCCGCACGGCCCCTTCCTTTGAAGGAAGGGGGTTGGGGGTGAGGTCCTGGAGGTCCTGCCCTACTCCCACTTGAAGGTGAGCGCGGCGGCGGCGAGGATGACTCCGCCCCAGACTGCCAGCAGCAGCACGCTGCCCGCGGGTACGCCCGGACCGTTGAGCGCTCCGCGCAGCGCATCGGAGAACGCCGCGCCCGGCAGGATGCTCGCCAGCCCTGAGAGGAAGCCCAGATGATCGACCGGGACGACCATGCCGCCGATGAAGAGGAAGATGATGAAGAGCGCGTTCGCCCCCGCCAGTGTCGCCTCGGCCCGCAGCGCGCCCGCCATCAGCATGCCTAACCCGGCGAAGGTCAGCGTGCCCAGCAGCAGCACGCCCAGCGCCGCGAGATACGAGCCGTGCGCGTGCCAGCCGAGGAAGATCGTCGCCAGCAGCACAAGCAGCGCCACCTGGCCAACCTCCAGCGCGAGCACCGAGAGGATCTTCGCGGCGATCAGGCCGGCGCGGGGCAGCGGCGATGCGCCCAGCCGCTTGAGCACGCCGTAGTAGCGCTCGTACGCGGTGCCGATGCCCAGGCTGACCATCCCCGTCGCCATGACTGCCGCCGCGAGCATCCCCGGCAGCAGGAAGTCCACCGCGCGCACGCCGGGCATCGGCGCGAATTGGATGCCGACGAAGAAGAGCAGCAACACCGTCGGGAAAATGATGGTGACGAGCACGCGCTCGCCCTGCCGCAGCGCCATGAACAGCTCGGCGCGCGTCTGCGCGAGGATGATTCGCCTGAGCGGCGCCGCATTGCTCGCGCGAATCTCGCCAGGGACGGGAGATGGAGGAGTCGGTGATGTGATGGGTGCGCTCATTCCTCGCGCATCTCCTTTCCTGTCAGCCGCAAGAAGATATCTTCCAGCGAGGAACGGCCCACGCGCAGCTCGGCCAGCTCGGCGTGGGCGTCGCGCAGCCAGGTCGTCAGCTCCACGAGCAGCGCTGGCGCGTCGCCGGTCTCCAGTGTGTAGGCGCCGGGGGCCTCCTCACGGGCGCCGCGCGCGGACGGCAGCGTTGCCAGCGCGGCGAGGTCGAGCCCCGGCGTGGCGGTGAAGCGCACCTCGGTCGTGGTGGTGGACTGCCCGCGTGTCAGCCCGGCGGGCGTATCCTGGGCGATCAGGACGCCGTTGTCGAGGATGGCGATGCGGTCGGCGAGGCGCTCGGCCTCATCCATGAAGTGCGTGGTCAGCAGTATGGTGACGCCGCGCTCCTTCAACTCGCGCACGATGTCCCAGGTCGCGCGGCGGGCCTGCGGGTCCATCCCCGTCGTCGGCTCGTCGAGGAAGACCAGCCGGGGCTTGCCGACGAGCGCGACGGCGAGCGCGAGACGGCGCTTCTGGCCGCCGGAGAGCTGGCGGCAGCGCGTCTTCGCGGCCTCCGTCAGCCCGACCTGCCGTAGCAGCCGCGTAGGGTCTTCAGGGTCCGCGAAAAAGCGGGCGAACAGGTCGAGCACCTCGCCCGCGCGCAGGCCGGGGTAGAGACCGTCCTGCTGGAGCATCACGCCGATCTGCGGCTTGAGGGCGGCTCCGTCGCGGATGGGGTCGAGCCCGAGCACGCGGGCCGTGCCACCGTCCGGGGTCCGGTAGCCTTCGAGGATCTCGACCGTCGTCGTCTTGCCCGCGCCGTTCGGACCGAGGAGGGCGAAGACCTCGCCAGGACGTACTGAGAACGAGAGGTCGCGAACAGCGGTCCGCTCGCCATAGGACTTGACCAGATGCTCGACGGCGATCGCCGCGCCGGAGCTCTCGACGCCCGCCGCGGACGCCCCTCCCGTCGCGGGCGCCGCGGCGCGTGAATTAGGAGTGCTCATGCGCTCTATCGTACTTCTTCCTATGCCCTATGCCTGTGGACAGTCCGCCGA
>CAYRVF010000078.1:0-5205 GCA_964427535.1 uncultured Ktedonobacterales bacterium | reverse complement strand
GGCGCTGATTGGTCCGCAGCTCATCCCGATGTTCACGCACGCGAACAACGGTCTCTAGCGGCGGCACGGACATCGCCGTTAAAACGAGAAAGACCGGTGAGGCGCCGCTCTCACCGATCTCTCGTACACGCCGTGACAGCTCTCTGTCTCTTCGCGTCTCGATGCGCTCTCCTCGACCTGCCTCGCCGGCAACTCTTCCGCGCCGATCGCGTCGAGTCGGGCAGGCTCCAGTGGTCTGACGTCCAGCGTCACGACCGAAGTGGGTCGTGGCTGGCGTGCTGTTGCCAGCCACCGAAACAGAGAGAAAGTCGCTTCGTCCGCGCTTTTAGAAGCGTGGATGTGTGCCCTTTACGGCTGGCACTGCCACTCGCGCCAGCTGTAGCCGTCGCGGGCGAAGACCTGATAGGCCGCGTGGATGTTGGCGCTCGCGTTGAAGGGCGAGGAGCCAGCATACGACGTCGTGGCCCAGGTGCTGGTCAGGAACTGGAAGACACCCGAGGCCGTGCTGTTCGGGTTCTTGGCGTTCGGGTTGAAGCCCGACTCACAGCGCGCGACGTTCAGCGCCGCGCCCGCATATGGGCCGAAGACCTGCTGGATCTCCGCCTGGACGGAGCCACCGCTGAACGCAGGAGCGGCCGGGGCCGGAGCGGCCGGAGCCGCATGATAGACCGGAGCCGGAGCCGCCGGAGCGGGAGCGTTGGTGTGGCTCACTGACTGCGAGCTGGACGACGAGACATTCACCGCGTTCGGCACCCAGGCCGGGTTGGTCGAGACGAGCTGGCCCGCGGAATCGCGATACCAGTGGTGGGTGCAGTGGTAGGCGCCGTTGGCCCAGCCAAGGCACATCCAACCGTTGTCAACATAGTAGCCGCGCTGATAGTGCAGGAACGAAGCGGCATGCGCCTGATTCGACGGCGCGATTTGCGAAGCGACGACCGAGACGCCCAACGCGCCCACCAAGACGAGGGCGGCACGCGCGACGCGCGAGACACGACGCGAACCAAATGAGAGACCGTGCACTCAAGAACCTCCTAGATATCTGCTCCACACGACAAGGTGGAGCTGCCGCGGCTGCGGAACCGCGACTGCTAGCCCTCCTCGAAGAGATCGCGCCCCAAGCGCGCCCCTCGTGCTGTATGGCGGCCCGACGAGACCGCCAGTCCAACGTACGTGGATGACATGGTGTGTCCGCCTTTAGACCGGTCATGGTATTTCCGTTTGGTTGACCGGTGCAACGGGCACGAGGGTGACTATACAACCTCTCGCAGCTCGCTACCCAAGTGTTTGGGCCGAAGAGGGTAAGAAGGTACTAGCCACATCGGCATATTGGCTAATGATTATGTCAATAATCATTAAACCATGCTTGCCTGTCTGCTTGAAACGGTGACTATATCCGATATTTTCGGCTGTACCGCGTCTGTGCTCGCCCCAATCGGAATGGATGAGCTGCGTGCCCGTGGCCCACTTCTTGCCATTCTGGCGCCAAAGCACATGGAAGACGCATCTGCTGCACTAACACCGATCAGTTGATGTGAGTTCGTAGCGCATCGGCAGTGCGGTGGTCATGGATGACTGCTGTCGGCCCTCCAATGCGCTCTACCTTTGTGCAGCCAGCGCGTAGCTGGCTATGGTGCGGGACGCAACTGCATAGTGGGCACGAGGAGCAAACGGGCATCCCGCCCGATGGCGAGCAGCCAGATACCCGAGCGGTGGTCCGTGGCGGAGGGGAATGCGGACCGGACACGGCAGAGCGGTCGACGCGTCTGGCGGCGTATACTACATGCGATAGGCTTGACGATTGACTTGCCGTGCCCGCGCGGCTATCGCGGAGGGGCACGCTGCTATAGACCGCGGAAAACAGGTATCGACTTCATGCACGTCCGCTCGACACTCCCTAATGGCATTCGCGTGCTGAGCACACCGATGCCGCATGTTCGCTCTGCCAGCATCACCTTCTATTTCGGCGTCGGCTCACGCTATGAGACGCTCGAGTTGAGCGGCGCCTCGCACCTCATCGAGCATATGCTCTTCAAGGGCAGCGCCCGCTATCCGACGGCCCAGGTTATCTCAGAGACCATCGAGGGCGTGGGCGGCGTGCTCGACGCCGCCACCGACAAAGAGGTGACGGTCTACTCGGCCAAGGTCGCCAGCGCGCACTATCCGCTGGCGATGGACCTGATCGCCGATATGGTGCGCCACCCACGCATGGAGGCGGCCGAGCTGGCGAAGGAACGCCGGGTCATCGTCGAAGAGCTGAACATGTACCGCGACAGCCCGCAGGAGTGGGTGGGTGTGCTCGCCGACGAGCTGATGTGGCCCGATCTGCCGCTTGGCCGCGAGGTCGCGGGCACACGTGAGACGGTGGAGGGCATGCCCGCCGACGCGCTCGACGCCTATCGACGCGCGCACTATGTGCCTGGCAATCTGGTGGTGAGTGTGGCGGGTGACCTGACCCACGAGCGCGTGGTGGATGACGTAACGCGCCTGCTCGGCGACTGGGCGCCACGGGAGGCGCAGGGCTGGCTGCCGTCGCCACCGCCCGCAGGAGGACCGCGTGTGCGGCTGGAGCGCCGCCCCATCGAACAGACCAATCTGACGCTGCTGCTGCCGGGCGTGCCGCACACATCGCCGGACTACTACACGGTGGTGCTGCTCAACGCGCTTCTCGGCGACGGCATGGCCTCACGGCTCTTTCTGGAGGTGCGCGAACGGCAGGGGCTGGCGTACGATGTGGCGACGTCGCAGGCGCACTTCCACGACACCGGCGCGTTCGCCGTCTACGCGGGCGTGGAACCACGCCAGACCGTTGCGGCGCTGAGGGCGATTCTGGTGGAGCTGGGCCGCATCACACGCGAGCCGGTCGACGCGGAAGAACTGCGCCGCGCGAAGGAATACTCGAAGGGACGGATGGCGCTGCGCCTGGAGGACACACACAGCGTCGCTTCGTGGATCGGCGGCCAGGAACTGCTGCTCGGTCGCGTCTACGAGCTCGACGACGTGATGGCACGCATCGACGCCGTGACGGCGGAGGACGTGCAGCGCGTGGCGCGCGACCTCTTCCGGAGCGACGCGCTGCGGCTGGCGGTCATCGGCCCCAACAAGGACGAGCGCGAGCTGGAGCAGGCGCTGTCGTTGTAGCGCGGACGGTCGACGTTCGTGGCAGGAGCGGTTATCTAGGACCCCCGCTCCTGCCACGTCCGACGCGTACCTACGGCTCGACGTGCGTCGGCTGGGACTGCCTCGGCTCGACGTGCGTCGGCTCGGCGCTCTGGGTGCTCTCGATGCTGCTCTCGACGACCGAGGAGGGTGTGCCGCCAGCGGCAGGCTGGTCCGCCGTGGCGCTCTGCTCGCGCTCGGCGAGGATGTTCTGCGAGAGCTGGCTCAGGCGAGCCTTCGCCGAGGGCGACTCCTCGTGGTCATTCGAGGACGTGAGCAGATTTGACCAGCTCATATCTTTCGTGGCGTCCCGAAATTCGCTCCACGCCTTGCCGAGCGCCGACCCCATCTCCACCATCCGCTTGGGACCGAAGACGAGCAGCCCGAGCAAGAGCACGACGAGCAATTCGGGCAGATGACCAAACATCGTGCGACCTTTCTGGCCCGTGGCCGAAAGCGCGAGCGACCTACGCGAGCCGCGCTCTCTCCCTGCCGAAATCCTTGCCAATCTTCCTTCTATTGTACACGTCAGCGGGAGGTGCGGCGCATCTCTTACACACGTCTACCACACGTCTACACGACCGGCTACACCACCGCGTCCGCGTGGCCTTACTGCAGCCCCTTGGCTCGGGCGGTCTGGCGCACGATCTCGATGAAGTCCAACTTGAGGCTGGCGCCGCCGACGAGCGCGCCGTCGACGTTGGGCTGAGACGCGATGACCCCGGCGTTGGCGGGCGTCACGCTGCCGCCATACTGGATGCGCACGCGCGCCGCCTTCTCGTTGCCGTACATTGTGCCGAGCAGCGCGCGGATCAGCGCCGCCACGTCCTCGGCGTCCTGGGGGGTCGCGGCGCGTCCGGTGCCGATGGCCCAGATCGGCTCGTACGCGACGACCAGCTCGTCCAGTCGCTCGGCGGGCAAATCGGCGAGCGAGGCGCGCACCTGCGTCGTGACGACGCGCTCGGTGAGGTTCGCGTCGCGCTCTTCCAGCCGTTCGCCGACGCAGACGATGGGCCGCAACCCATGCGCGAAGGCCGCCTGCGCTTTGCGATTGACGAACTCGTCGGTCTCGCCGAAGTAGCCGCGGCGCTCGGAGTGCCCGAGGATGACGTACGTCGCCAGCCCATGCAGCATGCCGGGTGCGATCTCGCCGGTGAAGGCGCCTTTGTCCTCGAAGTACATGTTCTGCGCGCCGAGCTCCACGCCGCTGCCCGAGACGATCGCATGCACCGCCGGAATCGAGATGAACGGCGGGCACAGCACGCGCTCGACGGACGGAATCGCCACCAGCCCATCGAGCAGGTTCGCGGCGAAGTCGTGCGCGTCGGTTGGGCCGTAGTGCATCTTCCAGTTGCCCGCCACAATGGGCACCCGCGGTGTCGCGCTCGCCATAGTGTTCTCTCTCTTCTTGGGACCTACGCCCTCGGAAGAACCTCTCCCCCTACCCCCTCCCCTTGAGGGGAGGGGTCGCGAGGCGGACGTCTACTCAATTTGGGGCAGGTTTTAGATACGCTAGCGGTGACTGGATGAAACACCGTAGGCTGAAACCGTTCATCTACGACCCCTTCCCTTCGAGGGAAGGGGGTAGGGGGTTAGGTCCGATCCCGCAGGGCCGCCACGCCTGGCAGCTCGCGTCCCTCCAGGAACTCCAGTGAGGCGCCGCCGCCGGTGGAGACGTGGGTAAGCTTCTCGCTGGCCCCTGCCGCCTCGACAGCCGCCGCCGAGTCGCCGCCGCCGACGATGGTCGTGGCGCCCTCAGCCGTCCGCTCGATCAACAGGTCGAGCAGCGCGCGTGTGCCCTGGGCGAAGGCCGGGAACTCGGCGACACCCAGCGTGCCGTTCCAGATGATCGTCTGCGCGTCCGCGAGCACCTCGCCGAACGCGATCAGCGTCTGCGGGCCGACGTCCAGAATGCGCCAGCCCTCGGGCACGGCGTCGGGCGTGGTGATGACACGCTCGGCATCGGCGCTGAACTTCTCGCCGACGGCCACGTCCACCGGCAGCACGAACGGCTTGCCCGCCGCCTCGGCCTTGCGCATCAGACGCCGG
>CAYRVF010000077.1:0-27172 GCA_964427535.1 uncultured Ktedonobacterales bacterium | reverse complement strand
AAGGACGGCGTCCATATGGCCTCGCTCGCGGGTGCATGGTGGGCGCTGGTCGCCGGATTCGGCGGCTTGCGCCTGCGACAAGCCACCCTCTATTTCGCGCCGCGGCTCCCCGCCGACATTGATCGGCTTGCCTTCCACCTCGTGTTCCGCGGGCGCAGGCTATGCGTCGAGGTGACGGCGACGGAAGCGACATACCAACTGCTCGCGGGCGACCCGCTCACAGTGCGCCACCATGGGGAAGAGGTCCCCCTGACCGCGGATCAGCCCGTCACCCGGCCCATCCCCGACATCGAGCCTGGTCCTCGCCCAACCCAGCCGCCGGGGCGCGCGCCGCTCCCGCGAAGCGCGCGCGGGAGGCGTGATTCTGCACTGGGGGTGCCATTCCCCGACTGAGAGGGGAGTTGTCATGCTCCCATTTCTGGGAGAGTACGGTCCGACCCAGCGGCTTCTTGCCAGCCGCTGAACGGGCACCCCACCGGCTACCACGACCCCAGGCTCCTGACCACTACCACACTGGTGCGGTCGAGCAGCGCCTTTGCAGCTCCCTCCTCTGGGCACAGTGGCCGCCGCCTTTCTCGCCGGAGTGGGGCAGTCCATATCAAAGGGCATACAACCTGTGCAGCACGCTTGTCAGTGAATACCTGGTATTGTGACCCGCACGGGTGCCCTACCAGCTACTACAACTCTATCGACTAGCTGCTGTTGCATGCTCCACATTCTTAGAAAGCATTTGGGGTTCGAGTAATCGAGCGCTTGGGCGCTATTGCCGCCTGACGAGAAACGTGCGTTACGAGCTAGATGTGTTGAACATGTATGCCTACCGATCGCGGCGATGCGATGCGAGTGGAATACTGGTCGTCCGCATGCGCCGCAGGGTTTCGCGCATGCAGATAAGGACGATCACGCCAGAGGCGAAGGTGAGGATGGCGACACCGATGATGGCCCACGGGACGCCGAATAGGTCCGCGAGCAGCCCTGCGAGCAGCGCGCCGACCGCATAGCCAAGGTCCCGCCAGAGGCGATAGACCCCGACCGCTGAGGCGCGCCAGGACGGGTGGGCCACATCCGAGACGGCCGCCAGAAATGTCGGGTACACCAGGGCTGTGCCCAGCCCCAGCAGGACCATCGCCCCTGCCCACGGCGCGAATCCATGCGTCAGCGGGAGCAGCGCCAGCGCCGCCGCCTGCAGCCACATACCAGTGACGATGAGCGGCTTGCGTCCAACGCGATCGGAGAGCGCGCCGGTCGCCAGTTGCCCGACCCCCCACACGCCAGGATAGAGGCCAGCCAGGAGCCCAATCTGCGCCACGCTCAACCCACCGGCGGCGAAGAAGATTGGGAAGAGGCCCCAGGCCAGTCCGTCATTCAGATTGTTCACGAGCCCCGCCTGACTGACGGCCGAGAGGGAGCGATCGAGCCAACTGGTCCGCAGCACCACGTCGGTGAAGGAGAATGAGGTGGAGGTATCTTGTGCGGTTTTGGCTGTGCTGACTTGCTCCGGCGCACGCTCGGGTACGGTTCTGCCAGAGCTGGCTTGAGCGGCCTGACCGGGAGGAGTGGGGGGAGTGGCACCGAGCAGTCGGGCCTCATGCCGTGCAAAATGATGCGATTCGCGCACGAACAGCGCTGAGAGGAGTAATCCGGCGACGGCGAACGCGATGCCGGGCACGAAAGGCCACGGCCTCAGCCCGTACACCGACGCGAGAAAGCCTGAGCCGGCAGCGGCGAGCGCGACCGCTCCATACCCCGCCGCCTCGTTGAGGCCCATCGCCAGCCCGCGCCGCGTAGGTCCCACTAGATCGATCTTCATGATGACGGTGGTCGACCAGCACAGGCCTTGGTTGATCCCCAACAGCACGTTCGCGGCGACGATCCAGCCCCACGTCGGCGCGAGGATGATCAGGAACGGGACCGGGAGCGCGGCCAGCCACCCGGCGACGAGCACACCCTTGCGCCCCAGACGGTCGGAGAGGCGCCCCGCGCCGAGATTGGCGAGCGCCTTGACGACGCCGAAGGTGAGGATGAACGAGAGCCCAGCGGTCGCCGAGGCGAGACCGAACTCACGCGCGCCCAGCAGCGGCACGACGTCGCGCTCCAGCCCAACCATCGCGCCGACGAAGGCGTTGATGAGCACGAGCAGGAGGAACTGGACCAGGTTGGCGCGCAGCCCAAGCACGGGGGCAGGGGAAGCAAGCGCCTGCGCGGGAGCAGCGCCATCGTCCGCAGCCTGGGCGCGCGCGTTCTCCGACCCTGGCGCAGGCGATGACTGCTGTGCTGGCTGTGGCGCTCCCATGATTGCCTCTCTATGTCCTTTACTGTCCCGTCTTGTCCGCTCACGCCGATGATCTACGTTAGCCTGCTACCACGCCAACCGTTCCTAATCGGTTCGCTGCCCGGATCTGGCGGTGTCCAGCGGGCGGCGCAGGCAGATCAGTCAGCATGAACGCGACGAACGCATCGGGGCTGTGTTGCCGGAACGCCGGATTGAAGCGGCGCTCGAATCCCAGGGTTGAGCTGGGCTTGCCACTCATCGCGCGCCCACACGCGGAGCCCGCGAAGTGCGCGGGATAGACCTCGAGGTCGTCAGGCAGCGCGAGTATCCGCTGCAGGCTGTCGTACAGGGTGCGCGCCGCGCGCTGCGCCGCCATCGCATCCATCGCTCCCCGGCTGTCGCCGGTCTCGCCCGCTTCGCCCGCGGGGTCACGCTCATCGCCAGCGGTCAGATCCGGACGGCCGGCGTCGCCGACGAAGAGCGTGTCGCCGGTAAAGAGGAACCAGGGGTCGGGGCCGCGCGTGCGGTCGCCTACCAGCAGGCAGATGCTGTCTGGGCTGTGACCAGGCGTGTGCAGCACGCGCAGGTAGTCGTTGCCGAGGGTGATCTCATCGCCGTCGCGCAGGCTGCGGTGTGGGAAGGCGACATCGGCCGCCTCGTGCAGATAGATGGGAGCGCCGGTACGGACCGCGAGCGCAGTCGCTCCGGAAGGATGGTCCGCTTGCACATGCGTCTCGACGATCGCCATGATCGGCGAGGCAGCCGCCTTGGCCACCGCGAGGTAGTCGTCGAGATGCTCGACATGGGGGTCCACCACGGCCAGCGCTTTCTTGCCCGTGCAGCCAAAGATATACGACGCGCAGCCCGTCGCCGGGTGCAATATCTGGCGGAAGATCATGCTGCTTGTGCCTCTCTCTGCTCTTCTGCTACTTGATGTTGCTGAAATACGCGCCTGGCGGACCGTAAGCGACGCAGCGCCACCACTAAGCGAACCGGCTATGTGAGATTCGGCGAGCTCACTGGCTGCTGTGGGGAGCCGTGGCTAGTCCTGCCGCCACAGGGAGGCCCGCAGCGGCCCAGTCAGGAAAGCCCTCGGCGTAGCGCTGGGCAGTGAAGCCATTGGCGCGCAAGAGCGCCACCGCCTCGCCGGCGAAGAGGCAGTACGGGCCACGGCAATACGCAATGATCTCGCGGTGGGGATCCAGGTCCTGCAGGCGCTGCTCTAGCTCCTCGAGCGGAATGGAGCGCGCCCCGGCAATGTGGCCCTGGCGGTACTCAAGCGCTGGTCGGACGTCGAGCAACACGACATCGCCCTCGACCAGCCGGTGATACAGGGCATCCCGCGACATCGGCTCCAGGCGTTCCGGGCGACGCATGTAGGTATCCACCAGCCGGTCGATCTCGGCGAGCTGGGTCTCGCCTACTGTGCGGAGTGCGCGCCAGAGCGCAAAGACGGTCGGATCGGCCAGCCGGTAATAGACGTGGAGGCCGTCTTTGCGACTGTTCACCAGGCGCGCTTGACGGAGCAGGCGCAGGTGTTGCGAGGCGTTGGCGATGGAGAGGGTCGCCTCACGCGCCAGGTCTTCGACAGTCCGCTCGCCCTGGGCAAGCAGGTCAAGCAACTCCAGCCGCTGCGGGCTGGCCAGCGCTTTCCCGACTCGGGCGAACTGCGCATAAAGGTTGTCTTTGAACTCGCGATGGGCCATGGAACCTCACACTCGGCCGTACACGGCGTACGTTCAGCCGTTTCGAGCGACCGTCTCAGGCAGATCTCGTTAGGTATCCTCAGACTTCGCGCTCTGGTGGTGGCATCTCGCAGTACGGTGCAGCGGGCATGGCGGCGGGCCACTCCTGCTTGTCTTGCTCGTCGCGCGGCTTGCGTGCACGGAAGGTGATGCCCAACGTGCCGAAGTCAGCGGCGCTGCTCGCCTGCGGCGCGCCACTGAAGACATCCGCGCGCCAGGTGATCGCGAAGGCGATGAAGCCGGCGGCCACGACCGTGGCCTCAAGCTCCGCATCGAGCAGAGCGCCGGCAATTCAGCCCGTCCACAAATCGATCTTGCGCTTCGCGCTCCGCGGCACGGGTCGCTGCACCAGGATGTCCGCGACCTGCAAACGTCCACCAGGCTTGAGCACGCGCGCCATCTCGCCGAGGGCAGCCGCTTTATCGGGGATCAGGTTGAGCGCCCCATTGGAGATGACGACATCCGCCCAGCTATCGGGGACGGGGAGCGCCTCGGCGTAGCCCTCGCGGAAGGTGACGTTGGCCGCGCCAGCCGTGGCGGCGCCCTCCCGCGCCTTGTCGAGCATCGCGGGCGTCATGTCCACGCCGATGACGCTGCCCTCCGCGCCAACCATACGCGCGGCGATCAGGCTGTCGAAACCGGCCCCGCAGCCGACATCCACAACGCGCTCATCTGGCAGGAGCGCGCCGAGGCGAAAGGGGTTCCCTGTGCCGGCAAAGGACGCGAGCGCGCTCTCGGGCACGTTGTCCAACCAGGCATCGTCATAGCCGAGCAGGCGGGCGAGGGAACGCCCCGTGTGAAAGTGGAAGCCCTGCTGTGGGGCGTGAGCAACATTCGCATACTCATCGCGGATCGCCTGGCGCAATGCGTCCATGTCGAGCGCGCCGTCCATCCGGCCAGGCTGCGCCATATGGGCAGTCTCCTTCCTCTCTCTCCCGGCTTCTTCGTGAGGTGGAATATGGATTGATTGGGCTGTCGTGTGCGGGCCGATCTGACAGCCACCGTCTTGAGCGTCGAGCAAAGCATAGTATTCAACTGATCAATAGAATAATGACAGGCAAAGTTGTTGTCAAGGGCGCTTTCGAAGAACCTGCAGGGAGGCGAATCGTACGGGTCGTGCTGGCACCCCGCAACTGGTAGGAGGCCGTGCATGCGGCTGGGGCTGCAGGGGACTCTTGATGGTAGGGGGCGGAGGGTCATGTGATGGAGGAGCAATCGGCGGCCAAGACACGGGTAGAGCAGGACACACCGGTGGATTGGCGCGAGCGCGGGATGTGCATCGTGCGGGGGATGCGCTAGACCACAATACGCCGCAAACGTCCGGTTGTATGGACCATCTGCTGCTCAAGCGTAAAACGGGCCCTTCTCGCTAACGGCGCGCTCTCTTTCCCTTCACTCCTTGCCGCTCCACAACTTATGCCAATCCAGTTAGCAACTGTTCGCCTGCCCTGCCCATAGCCTATGGCGCGGCGCTATGGGCATTCACACGGTATACGCCCTCTGCAAAACGCAAGCGCTTGCGCCGTACCTACGATTGTTACTCGCACGGGTGCCCTTGCGTGCAGTCAGATACCAGGCATTTTCCGCCACGTGCTCAAGCTTGCGCGGACCATCGCTGATATGGCGGGGGTGGAGACGATCGCAGCGCCGCATCTGGCGTCGGCGCTGCTGTACCGGCCGCGGGTGGACGTGGGTGGAGAGGGCAATGGTCGCTGAAAAGTCTCAAGGCGTCCAACCTAAAACCGACGAGGTTTCAAGGTGCATCACTCCATATGCAGGAGTCCATAAGCTGAACTTGGAGAGCTGGCTGTAACCACACGCAGACCTGGCACCTGTAAAATACCAGGACTCCACTGGTGCCGAGTGCTGTGCGCCGAATCGGTGTGTCGTCCCACCAATCCCACGGATTGGAGGCAGGAGGTTCAATTCCCACCACTGACTCCCCTTTTTCCCCGGATGTGTGCCACTTTCCCTGGCACCACGCTGCTCCTCGCCGGCCCCGAGCTACCACCGCATCATTCTCATGCGGACTAAGAGATTTGACAGCCAGGTTGACAGCCAGCGGGGAGGACTGCTGAGGGCGGAAGGAGATCGAGGGAGAAGAGAGGCCAGGAATATTCAGACATCGTGGACGTGGTAGAACACCTGAGGAATTGCCGAGGCGAACTTCAAGACCGTTGGTCGGCTACCCGTGTAGTCGAGGGTGGGTTCGACTCCCATACGCCTCTGCCCCAGAACATATCTGCCGCCGCGAACCTTTCTCCAGCGCTTGCTGTGTCAATGCCATCAGTGGCGCCTTTCTTCCTACCGGTTACCAATGTCTCGCTGATGACGTCGCCAATTCATTCGCCAGTGCGCGATTGCTGCTGCCCATGTGTGCTCGTTACGCCTGCGACCACGCCGCAGGCAAGTCGGTCGTGCCGAGCAGGCGAGCCGTAGCGGTGACCGCGCCGAAGCTCACCGTATCGCCGTCCCTGAGCGGTTCCGGCTTGTGCGGAGTCAGTGGTAGTGTTCCCACATGCGTCGTATTGCGGCTCTCAAGATCCTCGATATAAAAGACGCCACTCTCGCGCCATATATGGGCGTGCCGGCGAGAGACACTTCTTAAAGGGTCGAACGGCGCAAGGTCAACCGTTGGCATGATGCCGCGCCCGGAATCAGCTCGCCCGACGACTACAGAGTTCTCCGTGATCACGATGCGTTGTACAGGCTGTTGTCCCTGCCGGATGTCCAGGCACAGGTACGCTCTTGCGTTTTCAGCGGCCAGCGCCGCGACACTGAGTGATTGCCCGGGTGATTGCGCAGTCAAAGGCAACTGCGAGGTGCGGTCACTGTCGCTCAATTCAGTGCCCACGATATCCTGCGGGCTTGGCGGCCAGGGCATGAGCACGGTGCGGTCGGGCTCTCCAAGGTCCGCATCCGGGGCACGGTGTGCCCGTGATCGGCTGGCACTGACCAAGGTCTGGTCGAGCTCGCTCGATTGCTGTGCGAGGACGCGCCTGGGCTTCAGTAGCGTGCGGTCACCCTCTTTCAGGTCCTGATCGGGCGTGCGTTGTGAGCTCGCCAGTCCGGGCGTGGGGGGCAGAGACGTGGTGGTGGCGCGGTTTGGTGCTCCATGCGTCGCCCGCTGCTGTGGGTGCACAGCGGCAAGTTCCGGGAGCGCCGAGAGCACTCTGCCGTTGTGCACGAATAGACGTCTCCAGTTGGACGGGTCGAGGGGAATGAGCGCGTGACGGTGGCGCCGCGCCGCGTCGATGGCATTAGCACGCGCATTCACATCAATGCCACTCGCCTTGCTGATCAGTTCGATGCGTTCCGCGCCGAAGTTGATGGGTATCGCCTGGCTGTATTCCTTGGCGCTCACCTGCAGCCAGGCATGCGTGTCCTCCTTGATGCTGTCGGCGAGCCGCCGAAGCGCATCCCCGGGTGAGACGCCCGCATCCCGGGAGCGCCAATACTCGAGAACACGGGCGCTGTGCCCGACCATCCCAGTCATCGCCCCGCCACTGGTCAGGAAGTGACCGTTGCCGAAGGAATCGCCGGCCACCAAGCCGTTCGCGGCGATCAATGGGTCTGCCCCGACTCGCTCGACAAGGCTGAACAACGTCGGTCCATAGATCATCTGGACCTGGATGAGCTCGCGCTTGGGCACCTCGAGGATATCGGAGCACTGCTCAATATAGTACTCGTAGACTAGATGCTTGTAGGCGGCGAAGAATTCGGGCGAACTCGGGTCGGTCCCAGCCGGCACGAGGCCTACCTCAATGGGATCGAAGGCCTTATAGTCCGGCACCTGCACCAGCACCCACCCCACCTCGGGATCATTCTCATGGCCCACGGCGATCTGCCGCACCCAGTATTCCTTGCCGTCCTGGTCGAATTCAGACGAGATGCGTCGGCGCAAGCGACCATCCACCAGCACGTCGAGCAGGCCAGCCAGGAAGTCCGCCTGCGCTATCACCGGTCCGCGTCCGTCCCCGTGGTCAACGGTGACATCATGTTGTTCAAATCCCAGGCGTTGCGCGTCCTGGCTGCTGAACCCTTCGGCGATCATGAACAGCTCAGGCACGCCGAGGTCAATCACCTCGCTGCCCGGTTCCCGTACACGAACGAACTGCCCCCGGAGGTCGAATTCCCGCAGCGCCTCGATGCGAATCCGCACACGGCCGTCGCGACCGGGGATAAGGCCGTCGCCCTCAGTAGGAACCGCGCGGTGGTGGGTGAACAGCCGGACCCGCGGTGTGTGGCCGTGGTCCAGGTCCACTTGCTCGAGGCGCTCCAGGTATCGACGCAGCAATTTCTGAATAGAGGCGGCCTCCGCCTGGAACATGGATGGGCCATCGAGGACATCCACCATGGAGGTGCGGATCTTGTGTGGATCAGGCCGCTGCGGCGGTGTGGGCGGGTCCACCAGCGTAATGACGCGGTTCGGCAAGCCGTCCCGCCACCGGTCGTCAATGAATTCGATGTGCTGGATCGTCCCCACGATATGCTGGTCGGTATCGTAGCCGTCAATGATCTCGTCGGCGACGATATCTCCGGAGACCGTGTGGGGGCTGTAGAAACACTCCGCGAGGCGAAATACCTGCCCGTCTCCCCGACGAGGCAGCCGTGCCTCACCGTAGCGTTCCAGCATCATCTGATCAATCAAGCCGAGCTGGTGATAGAAGTCTTCACGGATGTTCCAATGGACGCCAAGAAAGGGATCACCGCGCATCTCGACCCCGACCGCCCGACGGCCCATTGCGATGGTCCACAGCATTGCCATCATATTCGTGCCGCCCAGGCCCAATGCCACGAAATCAGCATCGGTCGGCGCGGCCAGTGCAGCATCCGCACGTGTGGCATCCATAGGGACTCGTGCCCTCCTCGTGACCTCCCCTGAGGGGATGCTGGTGCTGCCGCGCGCATGTGCACTGCCTCAACGACGTGTCCGCGGGCGGCAGATTCAGGTGGATCATGGCTGCGCGCCAGCTATTCGCTGCATGCGCACCGGAGTGGACAGGATCGGATGAAGCTACACTTGCTGGGTCTGCCTCCTCACAATGGATGCAGCACAAGTCTCCGATGTCGTGCATAGGCGGAGCCGGTGGCGAGGGGCGTGCCGGCGCAGACGGCAACCAGTCCGGCCCCAGGGAGGAGCTTAGAATGCAAACAAACTACGTATGGCCGGTATGCGGACGTGAGCGGCTACAAGGGTCACTATAGCCCGCGATTCCTGTAGGTGCAATGTGCCGCAGCCTGCAATCTGCGATAGCCGTCTGTGACGCTGTAGCACGGCATTTGCCTCGGTCGCTACTGCACGACCCCTCTCTATCCGAGATGCCGGAGCCGACTCCACCCGGCCAAGCGCATCCCGGAAGTCCACGACTCGGAGGAATGCGGACTGTACGCCTGTCGTGCGCGCTACCGGGTCGCTGAGCTGCTGCGCTCAGGTGCGGGGACGCAGGCGAGCGGGAGCTCTGCGTATCGGCCTCAGCCGCCGCACGCCGCTTTCCGAGGTTGTACTCAGGCTCGGCAAGAAGGAGCGGCCAAGCAAGGGGAAGACTACCGCGCCGACGATCGCCGCCCCAAGGACGGCATCGTGCACGTGGCTGGACATCTGGCCGGTGTCAATGGCGACTTGGGCGATGGTGACCTGCAGCGTGAGGGGTGCCGACAGGAAGAGGGCACCGCTTGCGACTTCACTGCGTCTCAGGCCAGCGAAGCGCAGGAGTGGGATCGCGAGCACGCGCACTGCGACCGTGCCGGCCAGTATCGAGAGGAGATACGTGAGCGAGGGGCCTGAAAGCAGCGTGGGCAGATGCAGACCCAGGCCAGCGGTGATGAAGAATATGGGAACGAAGAAGCCCTGGCCTATGGTCGAAATCTTCTCGAAGCGGTGGCTGCCGCCACGAAACGTGAAGCTGCAGACGAGACCGGCGACGAATGTCGCCAGGATTGGCTCGACGCCAAGGAGGACGGCGAGCGCGGCGAAGGCCATCATGAGGGCGAGCGCGGCGCGCACGCCGACCTCGGAGGGGTCAGAGCGGGCAAAGAGGCGCCCGAACGAGCGCGGACTGCTGGTGACCGCACGGTTGAGCACGTGGAGCGCGAGGAAGCCGAGAGCGAGCACGGCAAGCAGATTGAGCGCCGCGCCGCCAAGCTGCCAGCCAAAGCCATGGCGCAGCACCAGGTCGTAGCCGGTAAGCAGCAGGATGGAGAGGAACTCACCGGCAATGCCGACGATGAGCAACGTCTGGCCAAACTCGCTCTGGCTCAAGCCCGCCTGTTTCAACACGACGAGCAGGAGACTGACCGAGAAGGCACCAATGAGCAGCACCTGAACGAGCGGCCACCCGAGCACCAGCCCGATGGCGAGGCTGATGAGCTGAGCGCCACCCGCGGCGAGGGCCGCACGCAGGAGCGACGGCGTGCCCTGGAGCGCCAGAAGGGTGAAGTCAATTTCGAGCCCCGCGAGGAAGAGGAGCAGGAGCAGGCCGAAGTTGCTGAGTGCGGCCACGAAGGCATCGGGCTGTCCTGCGCCGGGGATGAAGTTGGCGACCACAGCGCCGTAGAGCACTTCGCACGGAGCGGCGAACCAGCCGATGCGCTCACTGAGGATTGGCATGGCGAACGCGCCAGCCGTAAGCAGCAGCAGCATGTAAGCCTGGTGGATGTTCACGAGGCACCTCGACTCGCAGCCAATGCTGCCTTGTCAGATTTGCCACGTCTGGTCGACTAGCAATGACTGCGCATAGCCACGTCGGGAGGAGCGCTCGTCGCACAAACAGCGCAGATAGCGGTGGAGATGGTTGCGGATGGCCACGCCGACAGTCTACAACAGCCGCATCAGATGCCGCGCGAGATTCCTCTGATCAGCCAGCACGTCCAGTTCCGGGACCTTCACAACGGGGGGGCAGCGCCTAGATCACAGCCTCGGCCTGTCAAACAGGAAGCCTCATCCGCACCGCATCCAACTACGACGAACGCCAGGATACGCCCGACCGTCTGCACCACGTGCAATCAGCGCTCCCACCCATTGCCCGACGGTGTCGACGAAACGCTTGCCGGTCTTCGCGGCGGATCATCACCAGACTGAGGGTCCGCGCTCGGCTGATGGAGAGTGTGGCGTGTGAACCCCGTCTGACCGTGAGTGGGGGCTCGTGATTGCTCGTCGGTGGACTCGATCGCCGCCGATGACGAGCGGAGCCAGAGCGAGACCGCTGTGGGTTCCATCGTCTCCTTTACGACTCCCACGAGTCGGGCGCCCAGCTCACTCAAGTCGACCTCCCGTCGCAGACTGCCCGCGAAGTTGGCCAGCGCCTGGGCCGCGTCGTATTTCCGACGAAAGAAGCGGTGGTCGATGTTCGCCTGGAGCCGGCGCCGCAGTGGGTTGAAGAGCGCGGCAATCACGAGCGTAGAGGCCACCACGACCACGTCCGGCAGTGACCGCGCGCCTGTCAGCGCAGTCACTGCCGCCTGGAAGCCGATCACACAGACACTGTACACCACCAGTAGCGAGGCGGTGAGCGTGCCGTAGACCAGCGTGCGGTTCAGCAGCAGCTCGATGTCCCAGAGCCGTGTGGCGAGCATCGCTCCACCCACGGTGAGGGGGATGGCCACCAGGGCCCCCATCACGAGCCCGATCTCGACCGCGTATGCCAGCCCACTGGCCCCCCAACGGTGAGCCAGGATAAGCGTGTAGAGCAGGCGCGGGGCGATGTTGCCAAGGACGGCGATGCTGATGCCATAGAGCGCCCACTGGGTCTGCTGGCGCTGGTGGGGCGTGGAGACGGCGCGGTAGCGATAGAGCTGCAGCAGCAGCGCCCCCAGTGCCATGCCGAGGAAGAGGGCCAGACTGAGTCCAGAGCGGTCCAATGCCCACGTCGGGAAGATGGCGACGAGTGCCCAGAAGGCGAGCACCGGTGGCACCAGCCAGCCTGCCCGGGCAGGCACGACGCGTCCGTCAGGGAAGACGAGCGCACATAGCAGGAGGCTGGCATTGCCAACCGCGCCCAGTGTGGGAAGCACCCAGCGCCAGCCGAACGGCGACGCAGGCACGGTGACGATGGCGAAGGCGAGCGGAAGCAGCAGCAAGGCAAACGAGCACAGCAACGCAGCCCGATCATCCGCACGCCGCCAGAAGAGCAGCAGCCCCACAGATGCATAGCTGAGCTCGAAGACGAGCGTGACGGCGAGCATGCACACAACGTACGAGCCGAGGGAGATGCCGAGCGTCCGCAGCAGCTGGATGTTGGCAGGAGTGGGCTGCACCGACAAGGCGCCGCCGCTTGCTACTGGATTCACTGGCGACTGGACGTGCGAGAGCGAGGAGACGTAGGCGGGCAGATTGGTGACCAAGAGGGCATACGCTGGCACTACGACAGCGAGCCAGACAGCGCGCGCGAGTGCGAGTGGGGCACCCTGCAGGCGGTGGACGTGCCCCTCCTGCTCGGAGCATGTGGCCCTGCCTCGTGACACCGAGGCTGCCTCCGTTCGGCCCATATGATGCCCCCTCATGGCTCTCTTGCCCAGGCTCTCAGCGTGCAGGTACACGTAGAAACGCAGCTCACTTGAGACTGTGTAGGGCACCATGTGGACATGCTATGCCTCAGGCTCCCAGGGAGTGCGAAGCACAGGCACAGGTACGTTGACGCACTACGGGTACGGGGTGCGGATGACCAGCCGTGGGAAGACTGGTGATGGTCCCCCTTGGCTCTATGGGCTCCCGGCTACATCATGATGAGGGAGATGTACGTGGTACTCCAGCTGGGAGCGGCTCCGTACCAACCCGAACGCCAGATATGCTGTCATGTCATGTCCAGTGTGATCATGATAGCATCTGCGCCCGGTCCGGCGTCGTGCCATCTCCCGCAACCACAGCATCTGACAGTGCCTGGTAGTATGCTGGTGAACGGGCATCAGGAGACGAGTATGCCCGGAATCTTAGCTGGCATCGAGCAGAGTTGTACCCCAACCCAAGCGAATGATGTATCTCGATAGAGAACACGGAGAGAATGCGTGTCGAAAATTTCCTGCATGCGAGGATACAGACGGGCTACTGAGGACAGCCCTGTGATATTTCGTACGCAGGCCGTGGGCTCGAATCCCACCGCTGGTTCCCAAAGCTGGTTCCGCTTCATTCTGCAAGCGCCACCGGTCAGGCAGTGTTGGACGATGTGACATGAGCTCAGCGAGGGAGGGTGCGGTGACTCCATTGGCGGGGTTCTGCCAGTCGTCACGCTTGCCAGCGGTGGGGCCCAGGGGAGCAGAGCCATCAATCAGCAGATACACCACCCACCCCTCAAAGTCTTGCGCCCTTCTCCATGGTTGCTGTTCAACATTGTCGAGCCCTGAAGAGACGGGACGTAGAAAGCGCATCGAGGGCCGAATGCGGCGAGCTCTCGGCCCTGGGATGGCACGTCCGGGGGTGATCGACGGTGTGACGGAATCGGGCGCAGTTCCACGCCGAGCGGGTGCTGACGAGTAGCGCGCTGGATATATCGAGTGCCGACATGCTCGCAGAGCGAGTAGACAAGCTGCTTGCGATGAGCATCAACGTTGCTCTGCTGCCCACGTGGCAGCTCTGACTGCTGAGTTGCGGTGCTCTTTGGCGTGCTTCGTATTGCCTCTCCCCCGGCGTATGTGTTTGCGTGCGAACAAACTGAAGCCGGTTCTCCGCGTACGATATCCCCGTATGGATACGAGACGGTGCGCGGCCGCAATACCTGCTCGACAGTATGCGGTACGCACGCGCATCACCGCGGAGACGGAGGCACGTGATGGAGCTGCGCCAATTTGGTCCGACCAATCGCCAGGTCCCCATGATCGGACAGGGCACATGGTACGACGACGATGATCAGCGTGACACCGCGATCGCTGCGTTGCGCCGTGGACTCGATCTGGGCATGACCCACATCGACACCGCGGAGATGTACGGAGCAGGCCGCGTCGAGGAATGGGTAGGAGAGGCCATCGCGGGCAGACGCAGTGAGGTCTTTCTGGTCTCCAAAGTGCTCCCGTATCATGCGTCGCTCGCCGGGACACTTGCCGCCTGTCACGCATCGCTCGATCGGCTCAAAACCGACCACCTGGACGCATATCTCTTGCACTGGCGCGGCGAGTATCCACTCGACGAGACGGTCGCCGCTTTCGAGCAGCTTCAGGACACGGGAGACATTCTCTCATGGGGCGTCAGCAACTTTGACGTGCCCGACCTCGAAGACATCTGGGTGATAGCTCCAGAGGGGCATCTCGTCTGTAATCAGGTGCTCTATAATGTGCAAGAGCGGACGATCGAGCATGCGGTGTTACCCTGGTGCGAGCGACACGCCGTCGCCGTTGTCGGATACAGCCCGTTCGGCCGCGGACGCTTCCCCGGCCCCGACAGCGCTGGAGGGCGCGTGCTGCAGCGTATCGCCGCCGCGCACCATGCGACGCCCCATCAGGTTGCGCTCAGCTTTCTCGTGCGCCGACCTCCACTCTTTACCATCCCACGCGCCACCACGCCCGAGCATGCGGCTGAGAACGCCGCCGCTGGTGACCTGCGGCTCAGCGACGCCGAGATCCGTGAGATAGACGAAGCATTCCCGGTTGGACCTCGCCCTGCCGTGCTGCCCGTCCTATAAGCATCCGCCGCGTGCCCCTATGCGGCAGCCCTGCATCCGTCTGGTCGTACTCGCTGAGCGCAGCGTCTAGGAGGCAGCTCGACATGCGGCTGCGCGAGAGGATGGCGTCGGAACAACATGCCCCGACGCCTCCAGGCGCTCCGATGATGCGTTGGCAAGGAGGCCAGCTCTCGAACGTCATCTTCGCGAGCGTTGGGCGGTGCGTGTGCGCAGATCGCGGATAAACTGGTCAGGCTCGACGTAGAACGGGTTCATGTGCAGCACGCCGCCAATCACGGCCATCGGATGGGTGCGTAATACATCCATCACGAGTTCGCCATCGAACTTGGACGATTCATACATACACAGGACCGCATCTTTTCCACGTGAGAGGAGGTGATTCAGTCGAGACTCATACTCCACGAGGTCGCCAACTCCTGGCAGGTCCTCCAGCGACCATGCCGCGGACCCAACGATACGAGCGAGCGGGAAGCCCTCGTTTCGTGCGCTGCTGATGGTTTCGTCGACGAGCGTGAGCATGGCGTCCTGATCAAATTCGCCACCGCGAATATATGCGGTGTCCCACGTGCGGAGCTCGAGTTGCCCGCTCGTCTCGGCGTCCTCTACGTCAACGCCGGTAGCCTGGAGGTGACGTACGTAGTCGAATCGCCCAGCTGGATCGATGATATGGATAGCCTTCTGATTGTGGTTAATGCCGTCCTTGACGAAGGAGCTCAGGAGCTGCCATTCTTCGGCATCGTTGCGAAACAGCACACAGACATGGCGAAACTGCTCCAAGGGGACCCCTGCGAAAGATACCGCGGTGTTGCGATCGACGGTTGACTCGCTCATTACGTCCTCCGTGTGCTCCTTGTCGAATCGTATGTACGGCGTCTTCCTGCCCGGCCGCCACTATCCCTGATCGTTCTGAAGTCTCCGCTCCGCCTACGCTCGCCAACGTGTCGAAGGCATATCGGCGTGAGCGGCTCGGCGGTGTAGCTCAGGGGAGTGCTCGGCATAACAAAGTGTACGGTACAGACGCGTAGCACAACTGTTCGCACGCGAACATACCATTCAGTGATTGACGTACACGTACATCTCAGTGGCGCCGCCGACTCTGAACTTAGTAGTGAGCGCTGGCACACCGAGAGATCGGTGTAGCGACCGAACCGCAGCGGCGCACATTTGCCACTGTTTCAACGGTGGGATATCTGACTGTCCGCCCTGTCGCACGACGGCGACGCATATTGGCCTGTGGTCTCCGTTCCGCTACGTATGCGAGCGGAGACCGCATGTGAACGAACTTGGGGCTCCCCGCTTCTCCCCGCTCCCCAGCTTGGCCCGTGGAGCATTCCGGCATTGAGGGAATGGACAGCAAAGCGAGGTCGCGTTGTGATCGACAGCCGAGCGCAGTTCAACGATGCCTGGGGTGACGACATCACCGACGAGCGGAAAACCACGCTGGAGGACCTGTTGCGAGCGTGGGAGCTCCAGGCTGACCATGGCGATGCGAGGGGCGCATACGAGCGAGTCAAGCTGACCGGCGCCGACGTGTTCTGGTTGGCGGCGCGGAGCCTGGCAGGGGGTGATGATGACGGGATCATCGCGGGAAAGGTGGAGCGGTTGCAGAGGGCGAAACTCCGGCCAAACCTGGGTCTGACGCTTTCGATGGAGAAGCTGAATCTGCGGGGCGCCGATATGGCTGGCGCCCATTTGGAGGGCGCGACCCTAGCGGGGGCGTGCCTGGAAGGCGCGAGTCTCGCTGGCGCGCACCTGGGGGGAGCCATTCTGATCGAAGCGCATCTTGAAGGCGCCAACCTGCGCGATAGTCACCTGGAGCATGCTGACCTCGGAGCGGCCCACCTGGAGAGAGCATCGTTGAGCGATGCGTACGTGCAGAGCGCAAATCTCCGGGCCGCTCATCTCGCCGACGCCGTCCTCATCGGTTCGCATCTGGAGGAGGCCATATTCCGCGGTGCGCACCTTGAGAAGGTCGATCTTGGCGGCGGCCATCTCCGCGGCGCTATTCTCGAGGGAGCGTATCTCCAAGCGGCGTTTCTCCGAGCTGCCCATCTCGAAGACAGCGACCTGTGCTCGGCACGTTTGGAGGGTGCCATCTGCAACAACACCTATCTCGAAGGCGCACTCCTGCGTCGGGCGCACCTTGAGGGCGCACTTCTCAGCAGCGCTCGCTTGACCGGAGCCGACCTGTCGGAAGCGCATTTGGAGGGCGCTGACCTTGGCGCGGCCCATCTTGAGAATGCCAACCTGAGTGGCGCACGTCTCGAAGGAACGAGTCTTCGTGCGGCCCATCTGGAAGGAGCGACTCTGATTGGTGCGCACCTTGAGGGTCGCCTGTACGACGCTGAGGAGGTGGACTTTCATCGCATCAGAGAGCGTGTGCCTGACTTCTCCACTGTGCAGGAGCCCACCGACCTGCGCGATTCCTACTTCGATCATGCGACCAACTGCACCAATCTGATCCTCGGCAAGGCCGGTATCGGCGAAGAAGCCGGCTATGTGCGTGTGGCAGACGTACGCTGGGGCGGTGTGAACCTGGCCGTCGTTGGACTATGGCCAGCTGCTATGCGCCTGGGCGACGAGCGCGTGGCGAGGGCCTGGAGGCTGCCGGAGTCGATGTCGGCGCAAGACGCCCCGGCGATTGGTGACGAGCCATCACACCTGAGCTGGGAAGTTCCCGCTCCGATGTCGGTCGGGAGCGAAGCCGCGAGAAAGCCTGGTCTGGACGAGACCGAGCCAGCGCATGAGCGCTTGGACCTCTTCCGCTCCGCGGTCCGCGCCAACCGGCAGATAACGAAAGCGCTGCGCGATCAGGGAATGAACGACGAGGCCGATCGCTTCGCATACCGTGCCCAAGTGTGTCACCGCCAGGTGCTCCACTTGCAGGGCGACCACTCTCGTGCCATTGGCTCCTGGCTTCTAGATCTCGTATCGGGGTACGGCTACCGGCCCCTGCGCAGTGTCGTGACGTACGTCCTGGTCATCGCGCTGTTCGCGGCCATGTATTACTTCAACGGCCGATTCGCGATCCCACACCTTCGCTGGGATGAGGCGCTTGTCCTCAGCGTGAACAGCTTTCATGGGCGGGGCTTCTTCACCTCGAGTATCCAGCTCGGCGACACCCTGGCGCGCCTGGCCGCTATTGAGGCGATACTCGGCTTGCTCATCGAGGTCACGGTCATTGCCACGTTTACGCAGCGGTTCTTTGCCCGCTAGCGCTCGAACACGTGACGGTGCTCGTCCGCTGAGTGAGAAGAAGCAGGCCGCCCGCACGTACGGACGGCCCCTCAGGTAGAGGTGAACGGCCGCCCCGCCGACTAGAAGCCGCCCGCCGAGCCGCCGCCGCCGCCAGCCGCTCCGCCGCCCATGTAGCCGCCGCTGGCGCTTCCACTGGAGACCGGCGCCGCGCTCGCATGGAAGGCGTACCAGTACGGATAGAAGCCGATGACCGGATACCTCCAGCCGTCGCGCTGCTGGCCTGGCTGGCCGCCAGGAGTCCGGAACCAGGACGGGGAGTACCCCGCCTCGCTGGCGGCTTTGAGACGCGGCGTCAGCTTGCCGATGATCCCCAGCGCCACAATGTAGGGCAGGTCGTTATCGAGGTTCGGCTGGTAGTCGTGGGCGGTGACGCTGTCCCGATAGGCGCGCCACGGCGCCGCCGCGATCTGCCCCTCGACGGTCGAGTCGAGCACCTTATAGCCCCGAATGAACGCGGCCACACCAGCAGCGAGGAAGATAGCAAGGCCGATCGCCGCCCAGCCCTCTTGCGAGGCAATGATGAGCACCAGTGCGAGTACGGCGCCGAGCATCCCGAGCGCACCCAGGATGTAGAGGGGCCGGCGGCGCGTCGAGGCTGCCTCGGGATCGTACCACCCCCGCTCGATAAGCTCACGCCGCAAGAGCGGTTTCGCCTTCCCCCAGGTTTGCCGCAGTTGCGACAGGTCATCGCTGGAAATCGTCCCCTCGTCACCGCCCGCAAGGTCAACCAGGCAGTTCCACGTCTCCCGCTCGTAGTTCGTCAGCTCTTTGTCCGCGCCGCGAAGGCCGAGGAGACGCACCTGCGGCTTGTCTTTGCCGATGGGTGCGGGTTCCAAGACGAGCAGACCGCGCCGGGCGAAATCCAGGATCGTCGCCTCGATCTGGGCGTCGGCCACACGCCCATTGACCAGCGCTCCGGCCATGGCAGGCGGGAGGTCCCCTGGAGAAGCCGGCGTAGCAAGCCCCCCGACCTCATCGCCCGCGCTGCTCACTGGCGGTCGCCGGCTCAGGCGCACACTCAGCAATGTGACGACGCCCGCGAACAGCAGGCTCAGCAAGCTGAAGGGGAGGCGCCCGATATTGGCGGCCGCGGTCTGATAGGCTGGCGGGGGCGGCGGGCCATAGCGCAAATCATGCGCCACCATCTGCAACCCGGCGGCAATCCCGTCGGCGGTCTGCCCTGACTGGAGCAACGGTGTCATCACGTCGACACGAATGCGGTCGAGCTCCGCTTGTGGGAGATTGCCGTGCGCGTAGTGCCGCTCGCCTGCGTAGAGGGCCACCTGACCATGGCGCAGATTGCCGGGCTGCAGGTTGAAGAACATCACGAAGCCATCGTGCGCGCCGGGGCTGGACTCCACATTCCATCGATTCATCAGATCGATGGCGTCCTGCAGGGTCTGTTGTGCCGTCGCATCACGAGCCTGCAGATAGACGATTGTGGGGGCTCCGGCCTGCTCGACCAGCCTCGCTTGTGTTTCCAGGTTTGCCGTCTCCGCGGATGTCAGCAAACCGCTGCAGTCGTAGACACGCCGCCCGGCAATTGGTCCCGCGCAGTCGGTTCGTGGCGCAGCCAAGGCTGTCGCGGTGGTGAGGGGTGTGGCGCTTACCCAGACCGCCACCAGGAAGATGATGGGCAACAGGAGAAGCGGCCAGTAGGTTCGCTGGAGTCGTGCGCGCATCAGACACCTCCTCAGGCGTGCTGGACGCTTTCACCGATCAGGCGCAGCGCTCGTGTCTGGCATAGCGTGCCAGGTGTCACACGATGTATACGAAGCAGACCTCTCCGTGTAAGAGATTTCCAATCCGATCTTCAGGGAATGTTCAGCCGCGCCGCCTATACTAATGGTATAGTCGTTGCGCTCGGCGGTACTTGCCGCTAGAATGCTGACAGATGGCGTTGCCCACCGGCGTAGTGCTAGATACGTGGTGCGGCGGCGATGCGCGACATGCCCCGATATGGAGGGCGGACGATGAGAGAGGCAGGGGAATCGTGAGCGTAAAGGCTCACCTGACAAAGTCCGGTCGAGGCGAGGTGGCGATACCCTTCAAGAAGCCCGGCGCTGGATGGCGAGATCAGGTTACTCCTCTGCTGCAGATGCTCTCTCAATACACCAGCTTCGTCCTCATCGGTCTTGGCAATGCGGTGGTCGACCTCTTCGTTCTTAATCTTTTGCTCTATATCCACCCGACGACCTCCTCGGTTGTGCTGGTCCTCGATAACACCATCGCCGTCACGCTGGCCATCGTGAATAGCTACATCTGGAACGTGCGCTGGACCTTCCGCCGCTCGGCGACCGGCAGTAACAGCGAACGACTGATGTTCGCGGCCCAGGCGATCGTCAACATCACCCTGAACAACGCCGCGCTGCTGCTGGCCGCGCACGTGCTGCCCCTACCCGTCGGCCAGCGTGCCATCCTGGCGAACAACCTGGCCAAGCTCGGCGCGATGGCGCTCTCCTCCACCGTCAGTTTCCTGCTGTTGCGGCTGGTCGTCTTCCGCGGACGTGCGCAGAGCCGTTCCTCCGTATAGGACTGGTGCCGCGCTCCGCTTCGGCCACTCCCCCAACCAGCTGCGACTCTTCGCGCTGGATTCTGACCATGCTCCGTTCGGGAGTATGGACAAACGATTGTCCACCGTGTACACTTGCGCTAAAGTGAGGGTGTCCCGCGACGGCGCGGCCTCTACGACGCGCCGAGAACGTGGACACATGCCAGAGTGGACGGAGACGACATGGCAGACACTGTGGTGCTCACGGTGAACGGAGAGCGGCACGAGGTGCGGGCCGCGCCTGATACGCCGCTGCTCTACGTGCTGCGCAATGAGCTCGGTCTGAGCGCGCCGCTCTTCGGCTGTGGATTGGAGCAGTGCGGCGCATGCAAGGTGCTACGCGGCGCGGAGGCCGTGGTGTCGTGCTCCCTGCCGGTAAGCGAGGTGACCGGCGCGCAGATCACGACCCTCGAAGGGCTGGCCGAAGACGGCGTGCTGCATCCTGTGCAGCAGGCGTTTCTCGACGAGCAGGCCGCGCAGTGCGGCTACTGCAGCAACGGCATGATCATGACCATCGCCGCGCTGCTCTGGCGCACGCCACACCCCACCGACGAGCAGATACGCACGGCGCTCGACGGCAACCTCTGTCGGTGCGGGTCCCATACGCGCATCCTGCGCGCCGTGCGGCGGGCGGAGCACCTGATGTGGGAGGCAGACGAATGACCTCCGATCAGAGACCCGAACGCGCACAGCCGTCATTCATGAACGCGGAAACCGCCGGAGGGCCGCGCGCGACCTGGGGCGCGCCATCCGCGCAACTCGACGACTGGCTCTCCATCGCCCCCGACGGGACGGTCACGGTCTTCAGCGGCAAGGTGGAGTTGGGGACGGGCGTGCGCACCGCGCTGGCGCAGATCGTGGCCGAAGAGCTGGATGTGCCGCTGGCGAGCATCCGCATGGTGATGGGCGAGACGAGTCGCACGCCGAACGAGGGCTACACGGCTGGCAGCAAGACCGTCCAGTTGGCCGGGTCGCTGCTGCGCTACGCCGCCGCCGAGGCGCGACAGGCGCTGCTGGAGCGTGCGGCGGATGAGCTTGAGGCTCCGCTCGACGAACTCGTGATTGCGGACGGCACGATCTTCCATCCCGAGCAGCCCGCCCGGCGTGTCTCGATTGGGGCGCTGCAAGGCGATAGACGTTTCGAGCGCACGGTGACGCGCTCCGTGCCACTCAAGCGTCCCGAGGACTACGCGCTCGTCGGCACGTCCGCACCACGCCTCGATCTGCTCGCCAAGTTCACCGGGAGCCCGGCGTTCGTGCAGGATATCCGTCTTCCTGGCATGCTGCACGGGCGCGTAGTGCGACCACCGAGCCCCGCAGCGGAGTTGGTGGAGTTGGATGAGCGCGCCATCCCCAATGCGCGCGTCGTGCGCATCGGCGATTTCGTGGGCGTGGTGGCCGAGCGCGAGGAAGACGCGATCCGCGCGGCGCGGCAGGCACACGAGGCGGCGGTATGGCGCGAGACGGCGCACCTGCCCGATCAGGACGGGCTGTACGAGACGTTGCGGCAGATGCCCGCGACCGATCGGGTGGTCGAAGAGCACGGGAACGTCGCGGAGGCACTGTCTGGCGCGGAGACGGTGATTGCGGCGGAGTACCGGCAGCCCTTCCACGCGCACGGCTCGATTGGCCCGTCCTGCGCGGTGGCTTCGATCGACGGGGACCAGATGACGGTCTGGTGTAGTTCACAGGGCGTCTATCCGCTGCGGGGCGCGCTCGCCGATCTGCTGGAGATACCGCCCGAGCGTGTACGTGTCGTGCATGTGGAGGGCGCGGGCTGCTACGGACACAACGGCGCTGACGACGTGGCCGCCGATGCCGCTGTGCTGGCGCAAGCGGTTGGGAAGCCGGTGCGGGTGCAGTGGTCGCGTGCGGATGAGTTCGTCTGGGAGCCGAAGAGTCCCGCGATGGTGCTGCGCGTGCGGGCGGGCATGACCGCCGACGGGCACGTCGCCGGATGGGAGTACGAGGCGTGGACGCCGTCCCACGGGAATCGTCCGCGTCAGGCGGCGCAACTGATCGCGGGACAGCTCACGCGGCGGGTGCGGGCGCCGCAGAGCGGAATGTTCCTGGGCGGCGACCGCAACGCGCCGACGAACTACGCGTTGCCGAATAGCCGCGTGACGATGCACTGGCTGGCAGACGCGCCGCTGCGTGTTTCGTCGTTCCGCAGTCTTGGCGCGACCGCCAACACGTTCGCCAACGAATCGTTCATGGACGAGCTGGCGCACGCCGCAGACTGCGACCCACTGGAGTTCCGGCTGCGGCACCTGGACGATCCGCGCGCCTGCGACGTGCTGTCGGCCGCCGCCGAGCGCGCGGACTGGGGAAGGGCTCTACCCGATGGATACGGACGTGGCCTCGCCTTCGCCCGCTACGAGAACATCGAGGCCTACGTCGCGATGGTTGCCGAGGTGCGGGTAGAGGAGGCAACCGGCGTAGTGCGCGTGACGCGCGTGGTAGCAGCCCACGACTGCGGGCTGATCGTCAATCCTGATGGCGTGCGCAATCAGGTCGAGGGCAGCGTGATTCAGGGGCTCAGCCGCGCGCTCAAAGAGGAGGTCCACTTCGACACCTCCGCCATCACGTCAGTCGATTGGGAGACCTACCCGATTCTGACGTTCTCGGAGGTGCCTGAGATCGAGGTGGTGCTGCTCGATCGGCCCGATCAGCCGTCCGTCGGCGCGGGCGAGCCAGCCACGGTCGTCGTCGCGCCTGCGGTCGCCAACGCGGTCTTCGCCGCGACAGGCGCGCGCATCCGCCAGGTGCCGTTCACGCCCGAGCGCATACGGGCAGCACTGGCGATGCGTGCGTAGCGGGGAGACGCGGTTGGCCTTGACATGTCGGGACCATCAGGTATACTGAGAATCATAACTTGGTATGACCATCATACAGGTATTACCAAACAAGCGGACAGCGGCACACGAGCACCCACGTCTAGCGCCAGCGAACATGAGCCGTGGGCGACCGCGAGGGGCAGAGTCAAGGTGATGTACACCCCCATCGAGCGCAGCAAGCTCTACGAGCAGATCGTCGATCAGATCCAGGGGCGCATTCTGCGGGGCGAGCTGAAGGCAGGCGACAAGCTGCTGCCCGAACGCGAGCTTGCCGCGTCGTTTGGCGCCAGCCGGACTGCTGTGCGTGAGGCGCTGAAGACGCTCGCCCAGATGGGGCTGGTAGACATGCGGCCTGGTCGCGGCACCATCGTAACCGACAACACGTCCGAGGCGATGCGCAGCTCGCTCGGCCTGATGATGCGTGTCGGCAACCTCGGCAGTCCGCACTATCTGGTGGAGCTGCGCGAGATCATCGAGCCAGAGATCGCGGCGCTCGCGGCGGAGCGGGCCGAGGCGGCGCACGTAGCAGCCCTACGCGCGGCGGTGGCGACGATGGACCGCTCACTCGCCTACTCTGACGACTATATCCGCGCCGACAACACCTTTCACCGCACGCTCGCGGTCGCCGCACGCAATCCACTGATCGTCGCGCTGGTGGACTCGATCGTGGGTTTGCTGGCCGAGCAACGCAAACTCATCTTTTCAGTGCGGGGCGGACCACAGCGTGGGCAGGTCTATCACAAAGCGCTGGTCGAGGCCATCGAGCGGCGTGATCCTGAGGCTGCACGGGCCGCGATGCGCGCCCATCTCGATCAGGTGCGGGCCGATAGTGACATCGCCGTGGAGGCGGAAGCGCCCGCGCCGCGCGGGCCATCGGGTGAGGGCGGCTCGGCTGGGCAACCCGGCACGTAGACGACGCAACGACGTGATAAGGCAATGGGAGCATCTTCAAGGGAGAGGAGCAGTGCGATGACACAGGCGGATGTCTCGCGGGTGGTCACTCACGAGGGCGGCGGGTCCGCGACGACGCGCGAGCGCTGGCTTAGCATGTACCGGCAGATGGTCTCGATCCGGCTCTTTGAGGAGCAGGTGAACGAGTTGTATATGTCCGCGCGCATGCCGGGGCTGGCGCATCTATACAGCGGCGAGGAGGCGGTCGCGGTCGGCGTGTGCGCTGCGTTGCGGCGGGATGACTACATCACCAGCACACATCGCGGCCACGGACACTGTCTGGCCAAGGGCGCGTCGATCGACCGCATGTATGCCGAGCTACTGGGGAAAGAGGCGGGTTACTGCCGGGGCAAGGGCGGCAGCATGCACATCGCCGACCAGGATACCGGCAACCTCGGCGCCAACGCCATCGTCGGCGGCAGCGCGGGCATCGCGACCGGCGCGGCGTTCTCCAGCAAGGCACAGGGGCTGGACCGTGTAGCGGTCTGTTTCTTCGGCGACGGCGCGCTCGGGCAGGGCCTCGTCTACGAAGTCATGAACATGGCCGCGTTGTGGAAGCTGCCCGTGATCTACGTCTGCGAAAACAACATGTACGGTGAGTACACCCACTACTCCGAGACACATGCTGGGACGATCAGTGGCCGTGCCGCCGCCTTCGGCATCCCCGTCGAGGAGGTGGATGGGCAGGACATTCGCGCCGTCCACGCCGCGGCGGAGCGTGCCGTTGCTCGTGCTCGCGCTGGTGAGGGGCCGACCTTCCTGCTGTGCAATACCTACCGCTACTACGGCCACCACGTCGGCGACATCCAGCGGACGTATTACCGCTCGCGCGAGGAAGAAGAGCTCTGGCGGCGCGAGCGCGATCCCCTGCTGATCATGGCCGCCTGGATGGACGCTGAGGGCGTCGCGACGCGGGCCGAGCTGGATGCGATCCGCACGGATGTCGAGGCGGAGGTCACCGCCGGTGTGAGCTTCGCGCTCGAGGCTCCCTATCCCGATCCTTCGGAGGTCGATCAAGATGTCTACGCCTAGCGTGCTTACGTCGAGCGCGGCGAACGCCGCCACGACCCGCGAAATTACTTTGGCGCAGGCCGTCCGCGAGGCCCTGGCCGAGGAGCTGCGGCGCGACCCGACGGTCTTCATACTCGGTGAGGACGTCGCGGAGGCTGGGACGCCGTTCAAGGTGCTCAGCGGGCTGGTCGAGGAGTTTGGTCGGTCGCGCATCATCGACTCGCCCATCTCGGAGGCGGGCATCAGCGGCATGGGTGTCGGCGCGGCGATGACGGGCATGCGTCCCGTCATCGACATCATGTTTGGCGACTTCCTCGGCATCGTCATGGACCAGGTCGCGAACCAGGCGGCGAAGGTTCATTACATGTCCGGCGGCAAGCTGAGCGTGCCGATGGTCTTTCGCACGACTCTCGGCGCGACCCGGCGTAGTGCGGCCCAGCACAGCCAGAGCCTGCATGCCTGGGTGAGCCACATCCCCGGCCTGAAGGTCGCCCTGCCCTCCACCCCGTACGACGCCAAGGGGCTGCTCAAGACGGCCATTCGCGATCAGAATCCGGTGGTCTTCTTCGAGGACAAGATGATGTACACCCTCAAGGGTCCCGTGCCCGAGGAGGAGTATACGATTCCCTTCGGCGTGGCCGACGTGAAACGCGTGGGCACCGACATCACGCTGGTGGCGACGAGTAGCATGGTGCAGGTCGCGCTTGCGGCCGCCGAGCAGCTTCAGACGCTCGGCATCAGCGCGGAGGTCATCGACCCGCGCACGACGTACCCGCTCGACAAAGAGGCGCTCATCGCCTCAGCGAAGAAGACGAGCCGCGCGATCGTCATCGACGAGGGCTACGAGCGCTACGGCGTGACGGCTGAGATGGCCGCGGTGATCGCCGATGGTGCGTTCTACTACCTCGACGCGCCGGTGAAGCGCATGGGCGCGATGGACGTGCCGGTGCCGTTCTCGCCGGTGCTCGAAGACCTGACCGTGCCGACGCCTGATACGGTGACGGCGCTCGCCAAGACACTCTGCGGTCGCGTCTAGGGCTGGTTTTTCGCGCGGGCGCACGTCGAAGCGTCCGCGCTGTCCCTCACGGGTGCCGCGCATCTGCAATAGCGCGCGCGGCGCCGCTCGCACAACGGCTGTGCCCGCAAGCGAAGGAGTCTCACGATGGGTCCGAAGACGTACGGCACGATGGGCGTCGACTGGGAAGAGCGTGTCGATTTTGAGCGGCTGCGCAACGATCGTCTGAGCCGCATCAAGCGCCTGCTCGCCGAGTCAGAGATGGGCGCCTTGCTGTGCTTCGACATGAACAACATCCGCTACATCACGGCGACCCATATTGGCACGTGGGCGATGGACAAGATTGCCCGGTTCTCGCTGCTACCGCAGGACGATGAGCCGATTCTGTGGGACTTCGGCTCCGCCGCGCGGCACCACCAACTCTATGCGCCGTGGCTGGGCGAGCGCTCGCGCGCGGGCATCTCGACTCAGCGCGGCGCGATGTCGCCGGAGTCGGGCCGGGCGGAAGACGTCGCCCGCAAGATTCGCATCGAGCTGGAGGAGCGCGGCCTGATGAACGAGCCGCTGGGCGTGGATGTGATCGAGCTGCCGGTGCTTTTCGCGCTGCAGCGCGAGGGCATCAAGGTCGTCGACGGACAGCAGTTGATGCAGCGGGCGCGCATCATCAAGAGTCAGGACGAGATCACGCTGCTCAACACCGCCTGCATGATGGTTGACGCGGCGTATGACGAGCTGTACCGCTTCATGCGCCCCGGCGTGCGCGAGAACGAGTGCGTCGGCCTGGTGAGTAAGCTGCTCTACGATATGGGCTCCGAGCACGTCGAGGGCGTCAACGCGATCTCGGGCGAGCGCTGCAGCCCGCACCCGCACGTCTTCAGCGACCGCGCCCTGCGGCCGGGCGATCCGGCCTATTTCGACATCC
>CAYRVF010000076.1:0-27258 GCA_964427535.1 uncultured Ktedonobacterales bacterium | reverse complement strand
ATCCTGCGCGAAGGCCACGCGGTCGGTGTAGAGCGTCGCGGGCAGGGTAGCGAGCGCGGCGATGAGCGCGTCTTGCAGCGTGCGCCCGCCCTGCTCCTCGGCGGCGCGCTCCTGCTCGTTCTTTTTCTTGCTCGCCGCCAGGTCGGCAAACGCCTTCTGCTCACGTAAGCGTGCGATACGCTCGGGTGTGGCGGCGAAGTTCAGGCGTAGCGGCCGCTCCACGGTGATCTTGCGGTAGCCGAAATCGGTCGTGGCGAACCAGCGCACCACATCTCCCTCTCCCGGCATCAGCCGAGGGAGGGCCGGGGAGGGGGCAGGCTCCAGAAACAGCCTCGTGATCTCCTCGATCTGCGCATCGGTGATCTCGCGGCGCTTGTCGCCCAGGCTCTTGCGCATCGGCGCCCACTGGCTCGTGGCGTCGATCAGCTGCACTCTGCCCCGGCGCTCCGCGCTCTTGCGATTGGAGAGCACCCAGATGTAGGTCGCGATGCCGGTGTTATAGAAGAGTTGCTCTGGCAACGCGACGATGGCCTCCAGCCAGTCGTTCTCCAGAATCCAGCGGCGGATCTCGCTCTCGCCGCTGCCAGCGTCGCCGGTGAAGAGCGGCGAGCCGTTCATCACGATGGCTACCCGGCTGCCGCCCTTGCCGTCGTCGCCGAGCGGCTTCATCTTCGTCAGCATGTGCTGCAGAAAGAGCAACTGTCCGTCGCTGATGCGCGGCAAGCCCGCCGGAAAGCGCCCATGCTCGCCGCGCCGGTGCTCATCTTCGACGGCTTTCTGGTCCATCTTCCAGTCTTTGCCATACGGCGGATTGGCGAGGATGTAGTCGAAGTGCCGCCCGGCCAGCGCGTCGGCGGCGAGGGTGCTGCCGAAATAGATGTTCTCCGCGTCACGGCCATCGGCGCTCTTCATATAGAGGTCTGATTTGCAGATGGCGAACGTCTCGGGGTTGACCTCCTGTCCGAAGAGATGCACGTCGGCGCTCGCGTTCAGCTCGCCGATGCGGTCCTTGGCGGTCGTGAGCATGCCGCCCGAGCCGCAGCAGGGATCGTAAATCGTGCGAATGGCGGCCGGGTGCCGCAGCGCGTCGAGGTCTTCGGCGAGCGAGAGATTCACCATCAGGCGGATGACCTCGCGCGGCGTGAAGTGCTCGCCGGGGTTCTCGTTCAGCGCCTCGTTGAACTTGCGAATCAGCTCCTCGAAGATGTAGCCCATCTCCAGGTTCGAGACGGCATCGGGGTGCAGGTCAATCTGGCCGAAACGCTCCATCACGAGGAAGAGGAGGTTGGCCTCCTCCAGCTTGGTAATTGTGTTCTCGAAATCAAATTTCCCCAACACCTGCCGCATGTTCTCGCTGAACCCGGCGATATACTCGCGTAGGTTCGCGCCAAGGTTGGGCGCGTCTTTGAGCAGCCGCTCGAAGTCATACCGCGAGGTGTTGTAGAACGCGTAGCCCGAGGCCCGCTGGAGCTGCGGCGCGAGGTTTTGCAGCCTGCCATCGAGTGCCGCGAACCGCTCGAGCACCGCCGCTTTGGTCGGCTGCAGCACGCAGTCGATACGCCGGAGCACAGTGAACGGCAGAATCACGTCCTGATACTTGCCGCGCTTGAAGGTGTCACGAATGAGGTCTGCGACGCCCCACAGGAAATTAGCCTTGTCGGAGAAGTTATTCATGCTGAGTGAAGCAGCTTTCTGAGGCAGGAGCCAGGGAACGCGGACGACCAACGGACGGGGTCTGCACACGAGGTGCGCTCAGTGTAACATGACGCGATATGATGCTCAAGCAACGGCAGGCATGGTGTCGATCAGTAGTACAATCTGGCTGCATAAAGAATGCGATAATAGCAACTTGTCGATGTCGGCGTTCCTTATTGACTCCCTGCCTATCTGCCAACCATTGAGTATGCTGGCAAGTTGCGGACGCCTAAATGCCCCTCTCATCAGGTCGTAATCGTCTTCGATCTGTGCAATATCCGTTCTCTGGATGCCACCGTGTGTCTTCACGGTGAACGCATATTGCACACGCAGCAGTTCGTCGAGGCGATATGCCGCATGCTGTATCATGACGAACTTCCGCGGCCTTCGCGCAGTTCACGGACCTCCGTTTGTAACGCTTCCATGGCCCGTTCCAACTGCTCCAGCCGCTCCAGCACACTCGTTCCCTGACGGAGCACCGCCTGCTGTGCCTCGACCTCCGCAAGGAGCGACTGATCTATCGTCACGTTCGGCATCTGCGCAAGGTCATCCACGTCGATCTCCCACCGACTAGGGCCTGTGTGCTCCTTGGGAGTCCGCGCGCCAACAGGCGTCGCAGCCAGTTGCCCCGTCTCAATCCAGCGCGTGATGGTGCGCTGACTCCGGTTGGCGAGACGCGCGGCAAGCAATGCCGATACCTTCAGGCCCACGCGAGCACTCCCTCGAACTGCTTTGCACCATAATGTCTACATATATGTGGTTGACATGTAGACATCGATTGGCTATACTCCACTCATCGGTTGGTGGTTATCCACAAGCCGTTGCGGATCGGAGTGGTGCTTCACCCTCTCGTTGCTGGTCCGCGCGCTGCGCCACTCCCGCATGTGCCGGTGTCTCTCTGGCGTTCGATGCGCCCAGGGAGGCGAGGACGTAGGGTGGACGCAGCGCGAAGCGCCCGCAAAACCTCCGGCCGGTCACGACCAGCCCACGGGTACTCGCTTAGCGGCGGGCATGCGTAGCGACGGAATCACCAGCTCGCCTGTACGACCGTCCACCGCGCATGAGGTGCAACACCGGGTAGTCTCGTTCGTCGCCGTAGCCGGGCAGAGCGACGTGGCGGCGACGCGCACGTGTGCCCGATCCCAATCGACGTCCGCTGCCCTCTGTGCTCGGAGCCTACCTCGATGTCCGCACCCGCATCTACGCTCGTGACTCCACGCGCGAGCAGCCGCAGCGTTCACCGCACCGCGGTCCTCGCCCTGCATTGTCCCACACAGCACGCCCGCGCGGCACTCGACCAGGCCTTCGCGGCCTATACGCGGGCCTACACGGCCGCGCTCTACGCCTTCCGCATGCTCGCACCTGCCCAGATCCTCGAGATGGCGACCTATGGCATCGACCGCGATGGCCACCCTCTCCGCGCCGTCCGGAAGCTCCAGTCGGCCCTCTTCAGCTCCCCGTCTCGCGCCCTCCTGGCCGCGTTGGACCCACTCGAGGGCGGGCTCCGCGAGTCGCTGCGAGCAGAGGTCGCCCGAACGCTGCTCAGTTGGGCGGTGCTCGTAACACGGGAGGTTACCTTTGTCACCATAGATGATAACGACGGTGCGGGACGTGACACGGAGGACGCTGCCGCAGTGTCGTCTCCCGCTGCTCTCTGGTCGGGAACCCATCCGAAGCGGCTGCGGCCGGAGGACATCGAGCCGCGCCGGCGGGCGGCACATGCCGCGCTGGCGGTGCTCGCCGACGACCTTGATCAGGAACAGACGCTCATAAGCCAGCTCCAGTGCACCGCACAGCCGTCCCTCGTGCCGCTTCCCTTCTGCCGCATCGATGCTGAACGTACCTGCGGGCTGTTCTACAATCTGGACACGCGCTCCTATTACGTCCGCCTCTTCGTCGTCTCACCGCGCTCCCGTTTCGCGCATCCTCTCACTGTCGCCGGGCACTACCAGGATCTCAAGACCGGGCACGTCTACGCCCGCTCCGCAGAGGCACGTGACCACCCAGAGCTGCACAGTTTCGGTGCGGGCACGACCTCGCTGCTGCTCCCCCTCGAACTGGGACGCGTTCACGAGCAGCCGCTCCGCTTTACCGAGGTCGCCCTCCTGCCCTGGCACGACAGAGACGAGATGGAGCAGAGGCTGCACTCGGCCACGCAGCCCGTGGCAGCCGAGCCCGTCGCGGCCCTGCTCATCAAGCGTGACGACCGGTATCTCCTGCACGTTGCCTTTCGCATCCCAGTGCCGCCCCGGAAGCCGACCCGCACCATCTTCGGCATCGATCGGGGGATCGCCTGTCTGGCGGCGGGCGCAGTGCTCGCTCGGGATGGGCACGCGGTCCTGGCGCGAGTGCGTCTGGATGGGTCGGCGCTCAACGACCAGTTGCGGCGCGTGGAGCAGGAGACCGCATCGCGGCAGCAGCGCGGTCAGACCGTCCGAGCGAGACGCCGACGGCGGGCGATGGGAGACGTGGTGGTGCACGTGTGCGCCAACCAGATCATCGAACTGGCATGTGCTCATGCGGCCCAGATCGTCATGGAGGATCTGTCGAGTCTCGCCCGGCCCTGGAAGCGGCGTGCTGCGCCGGTCGAGCCGCGCAAGCGCGCCAACTTCCGCGCGATGCTCTCCCGCCGACAGTATCAGAAGCTGCTCCATGTGGTGAACGCGGCGCTCCCGCTCGTCGGCCTGCCCCCCGTCCGGCTGGTGGCCCCGCATGCCACGTCCATCACCTGCAATGCGTGTGGGCACATTGACGCGGCCAATCGAGACTCCCGGGATCGGCAGCGCTTCGCCTGCGTACGCTGCGGCCACAGAGATCACGCGGACGTGCAGGCAGGCGTGAACATCGCGCGCAAAGCGCTCTGGCTTGACCAGCGCATCCGCGAGGCGAAAACGAGTGTCCCCACAGCGCAGCGGACCTCATGGCCAACGTTTGCCGCCACGATGGCGGTGAAAACGGCATCGACCTCCTAAAGAAGCGCCATCGCCCAGATGCGGCGAAGAAGCTGGTAGGCGTGCCTTTGCGCCTCGCGTTCGGTGACGTCGATTCCCATACCATCCCACGCCGTACTCGACTCCTCTCCTGACCCGAGTGGAGTTTTGAACGGGCTGCCACGTGAGCAGATGGGAAGCCATCCGTAGCAGCCGCCAAGCGGGCGTGCGTGAGATCAGGACGTGCTCACGCGCGCGAAACACCTAGATCTGAGGAGTCCCACATGACCGAGAGCTCTGATGCAGTGGCTCCAGATGCGACAATGCATCAGGAGCCATTGCGGTTCGATGCTCGACACCTTCACCACGCAGGAAGTCATGCCGGCAACGCGCCCGTCGCAACTACAACCGCGGAACCAAACCAGCTCCTCTCCCTGAGCTTCCTGCAGTCGGCCGCCGCAGGAGCGACTGTCACCGGATGCGCATTGGTCGCCCACTGCGAGCTGTCCTCTGACCGAACGGGGCGACCTTATCTGGCGCTGACGCTCCAAGGTGCGGACGGTGTTCAGTTCGCGGCACGCTGGTGGCGCTACCCTTATCCGGCAGAGCGCCGGCCTGTTGCTGGTCAGATCTGTTCCTTTACAGGTATGCGGGATAGCTTCGGTGGCGCAGTCCAGTTAAGGGTGGCCGCGATGCGGCGCGCCCCTGAGGTCGACGCCGCTCTATTCACGCGCACGACACGCCGTCCCGTCGAGGAACTGCACAGCGAGCTCGAGACGCACATTGAAGCGCTCGACCCAGCACTGCGAGCGCTGGTGCGAGCGGTGCTCTCGGGCGATGTGCTCGAGCGATATTGCCGCTGGCCTGCAGCACAATCTCGGCACGGCGCTGTACGACATGGGCTGCTGGCGCATTCACTGCGCGTCACCCAGCTCGCCCATGCCCTGGCGCAGGCCTACGGGGCAGAGAGCCTTCCCTAAGACCGGGATCTCGTCACCGCCGCGTGCCTGCTGCACGACGTGGGGAAGGTGGAGACCCTCCCGGAGATTGCCGGGACGGCGATCCCAGAGACGGCGAGCTATGCTGACCACATCACGCGGGGCGTTCTGCTCGTGCGCGCAGCTGCTGCACGGCACGAGATACCGCTGCCCGAGGCGCGCCTGGAGCGGCTCACTCATGCGCTGCTGACACACCATGGACGAAAGGAGTGGGGCGCGCCCGTTGAGCCCGCAACAGTCGAGGCCTGGCTGGTGCATCTGGCGGATCTCGCCGAATCACGGTTGTGGCCATGCTCGCGCGAGGAACTGACATCGTGACGAAGTCCACCTGGGGGAGAACATCGTACTCAGCCGGACGTTTTCAGGGGCGCTGCAGATGCGCATACGGTAGACATCTCACCCAGGAACTTCCCTGCGCATCTGCTTCCAGGCTCCGGTTATGATATCGACTAATTCGTCCAGCCTCCAACACCTGGGTCGCCTGCGTCTGTCCAACTGTGATGCTCTGCCGCATAGAACGTTGTTGTCACTAGTGGAGTGAGGCGATCCCAACCAAGGCACTGAGGTGGAGGCACATGGGGACGAAGCGTGGCAATAACGAGGGCAGCATCCGCAAGCGTGCGGACGGTACATGGGAAGCGCGCATCAGCCTCAATGGGGGAAAACGCGTCTCGCTCTATGGGAAGACACGCAAGATCGTTGCGGACAAGCTTGCTGAGGCGCTCCGGGACAGCAACAAGGGTCTTCCTGTTACCTTGCACGAGCGCACGCCGCTGGCCACCTACTTTGACGACTGGCTGGTCCGCACGCAGCCCACGATTCGAGCGAGCACCCACCGCCGGTACCGTGAGCTGCTCGCGCACACACGGCCTGACATTGGCACGGTCGCCCTCGCGAAGCTGACCCCAGCCCAACTCGATAGGGTCTATGCCCGGCTGCAGGCGCCGATCGACGGAGGCGGTGAGGGGCTGAGCCCTTCGACCGTCCGCCGGGTGCATACCGTGATGCATAAGGCCCTCAAGGATGCCGTCCTCGAAGGGCTTGTCGCGCGCAACGTCGCCGACATTGCCCGTCCGCCAAAGAACCAGGACTTCGAGCCGCAGCTCTGGACTCTGGAACAGGTCCGCACATTCCTCCACGCGACGGCACAGGACCGACTTGGTCCGCTGTATCTGCTCGCCGCGTTGACAGGACTGCGGAGCGGTGAGCTCCTTGGCCTCCGGTGGCAGGACGTAGATCTGGACGCGCAGGTGCTCCAAGTGCGCGTGGCGCTCGCACGTGATGGCCGGCTTGCTCCGCCCAAGACACGCGCAGGTCGGCGTCGGGTGGAGTTGTCTCGCATGGCAGCGCTGGCACTCCGGCGACAACGCAGGCAGCAAGCTGAAGAGCGTTTGGCGCTTGGTCCAGCATGGCATGAGAGCGATCAGGTCTCCACCAGTACAGTGGGCACGCTACTGGACGGTGTGAACACCCTCAAGGCATTTCACCGTTTCCTCACGAAAGCGGAGCTTCCGCGAATTCGCCTCCATGATCTGCGGCATTTGCAGGCCTCGCTCCTGCTGGCTGCAGGCGTCCACCCCAAAGTGGTGAGCGAGCGGCTCGGGCATTCGCGCACCGCCGTGACACTTGATGTCTACTCGCACGTCATGCCAAGCCTGCAGCGTGACGCCGCTGATCTGCTTGATCGGTTACTGGGCGAGTGGGAGGACAGTACCGCCGAGGCCGAGTGAGTCGCGACGGCGCTCCGGCGGGACGCCAGCGGATCCGAGAACGACAGTGCGGCGCAGGTTGGGGTAGACGTTGGGGTAGAGGTGCTTTGAGGGCACACAAAAGCCGCATGACCGTTGGCGCGAGGCCAGGTGTCATGCGGCTTTGGAGGGGCAGGTGGGACAGGAATCGAACCTGCAACCTGCGGTTTTGGAGACCGCTGCTCTGCCTAATTGAGCTACCCACCTAGGGCGAACGGTGCCCGTCCGCACGTGTCAGCATACCTCAGCGTGGGTGCACCGTCAAGGCCAGGAGGTGAGGTGCGGGCCGTCTCTACGCTGGACGGGGCGGCCACGGGCCTTGTCAGATCAGGTGACGCGCCCTCGAGCGAGCCGCCGTGGAGATCACCTTCGTGGCATAATTATCTTGCGGCATGGCGTCGCTTGAGAGCGTACCTCAGCGGAGAGGCATGCCAGAGTCCCACACTACACGCGACATGGGAGCGCGAGAATGCCCAGAGCGACGGCCACGGCGGCGGACCTCCCGAGGGAGCAGGCGATCTTCTCGCGTGAGCCTGCGCTCCGTGATCTGGAGCTCTTGCACGCCACGTATGTGACGCATGCCTTTGCGCCCCACACGCATGAGGGCTTTGCCATCGGTGTCATCCTCGAGGGCGCGGAGCGCTTCGATTACCGCCACGGGAGCCACACGGCGGAGGCGGGCTTGCTGGTGGTCATCAACCCGGGCGAGGTCCACACCGGCTCGGCGGCGTATCGCGGAGGGTGGCGCTACCGCATGCTCTATCCGGACGCGCGCCTGCTTCAGGACGCGGCGTACGCGCTCGTCGAGGGGCCGCGCGATATTCCATTCTTTCCGCGGCCCGTGATCCAGGACCCCGCGCTCGCGCAGTCGCTCGTCGCCCTGCACATCGCGCTCGCCGAGCAGGCATCGGCGCTGGAGCGCGACTCGCGCTTTCTCTGGACGCTCGCCCAGCTCATCACACGACATGCCGATGCGCGTCCGGCTGTTCGTGTCACGCCAGTCGAGCACGGACGCATGCGGATGGTCGAGCGCTATCTCGATGAGCACTTCGCCGAGCAGGTCACGCTGGATGATCTCGCGCGTTTCGCGAGCATGAGTCCCTTCCATCTCTTACGGATGTTCCGTGACGCAGTCGGGTTACCTCCCCATGCGTATCTGACCCAGCTCCGTGTGCGGCACGCGAAGGCGCTGCTGACGCGGGGAGCCTCTATCGCCGATGTCGCCCGCTGGACCGGTTTCGCCGATCAGAGCCATCTCACGCGCCACTTCAAGCGTATTGTGGGTGTGCCTCCAGGGCGTTACGCGCAAGGGATGCGGGCCTGATGCTCTCGGAGAACAGCAAGAACGTTCAAGACGCGCGGACACTTTCACGAGCATACTGACAGCATGAACGAGCAATCACGGCAGCAAGCGTTCTGGGCGGGCGTGCGCGACGAGCTCCCGATTCTGGTCGGAACCATCCCGTTTGGGCTGATCTATGGCGTCACGGCGGTGAGTCTGGGCGTGCCAGCGGGCATCGCGCAGGCGATGTCGAGCATTGTCTTCGCGGGCTCAGCGCAATTCGTGTCCGCGCAGCTCATCGGGGCGAGCGCACCCGCCGTCATCGTCGTGCTCACGGCGGTCATCATCAATCTGCGCCACCTGCTCTACAGCGCCTCGCTGGCGCCCTATCTCGACCGCCTTCCCCTGCGCTGGAAGGCGCCGCTGGCCTATCTGCTCACCGACGAGGCGTATGCCGTCACCATCATCCACTTCCGCACGACGAGCGACAGCCGCTATCGCCACTGGTACTACCTCGGTGCGGGGCTGGCGTTGTGGAGCACCTGGCAGACCGCGACAGCCGCTGGCGTCTTCCTCGGCGCACAGGTGCCCGCGAGCTGGCAGCTCGACTTCACGCTTCCGCTCACCTTCATCGCGCTGGTCGTCGTCGCGATTCGCGACCGGGCGAGTGTCGGGACGGCGGTGGTCGCGGCGTTGACGGCGGTCGTGGCGTTCGGCTTCCCCTTCAAGACTGGGCTGATCGTCGCGACGATGCTGGGTATCGCGGCAGGACTGGCGTTCGATCTCGCCCGCCCGCTGGCTGCGGACGCCAGTCGGACGGCTACCCCTCCCGAGGAGACGGCGTCCGGCGAGCAGACGCCGCCCGTTGACGAGATGGCGACGCGCCAGCAGGGAGGACGGTGACATGGGTCTCTGGCTCACCATCGTCGTGATCGGCATTCTGACGTTCGGCATACGCTTCTCGTTCATCGCGCTCTCCGGCGCCGTCCAGATGCCCGAGCGGCTACAGCGCGCGCTCCAGTTTGTGCCGGTGGCCGCGCTGACCGCGATTATCGCGCCGGAGTTGCTGCTGCCGCATGGCACGCTTGATGTCTCGCCCAGCAATGCCCGCTTGCTGGCTGGGATCGTCGCGATTGTCGTTGCCTGGCGCACGCGGAACGCCCTGCTCACCATCGTGCTCGGCATGGCGACGCTCTGGCTGCTCCTGTTCGCGCTGCACCTGCACTAAAGGAGAGGGCCATGTGTGAACCGCTGCATAGGAGCAATGCTGGCCGTATGCTACACTTGCTCGCACTGAAGCGGACGGCTGCCCGTTCCGATGCGGGTGGGAAGGCGAGGCAGTCATGCGTGCCCGGCGCATCTGGCTGGCGGTGCTGTGCGGGGGCGCGGCGTTCGTCGTGCTCGTGCTAGTGGTGGCCTCGCAGTCGTGGACGGCCAATCACTTCGGCTATGCGCTGCGCGGGAACGACGGCCTGCCGACCTACATCTACGCCAACGGCAGACGCTACCACTCCGAGCAGGTCTGCGCGGGCGCGGACTGGTGCGCGCGCGACCGGGCGCTGTTTGGCATCCCGCGTTGCTACACACAGGCCGACATCCAGCGCATGTTTCGCGTGTGGCCGCTGGTGCCTGTTAGCTCGATGGGCACGCTGTTCGGCGCACCCCACACGATCTGGACGACGCCCGGTCCGCGCGGCCTCACCGAGCCCTTCATTGTGGCGGATGGCCCCGACTGCTACGTGACCTACAGCCTTGAAGGTGGGCCGTAGGTCACGTGCGGCGTGCTTACGGCACCAGTGTTTCCTCAGGCGGAGCGATATCTTCGGATGCCTCGGGCTGGCCACGGGCGAGGCGGCTGTGGTGGCGGCTGTAGAGGAAGTAGATCGCCAGACCGATCGCCAGCCAGACCAGGAATCGAATAATGGTGATGCCCGGCAGCCCCACGATGAGCACGAACGAGGCAAGAACCGAGAGCACCGGCACAAGCGGCACGAGCGGCACCCGGAAACCGCGACGTAGGTCAGGTGCCGTCCGCCGGAGCACCAGCACGCCGATCGAGACGAGGATGAACGCCGCGAGCGTGCCGATATTGACCAGCTCCACGACGACGTCGATGGGCGTGAGCGCGGCCACCGCCGCCACCACAACGCCGACGAGCAGGCTGGTGAGGTAGGGCGTACGCAGGCGCGGGTGCAGTCGGCCGAAGAAGCTGGGCAGCAGGCCGTCGCGCGCCATCGCGAAGAAGACCCGGCTTTGCGCGTAGAGGTCGATCAGCAGCACGGTCGTTAGGCCCGCTAGCGCGCCGATCGAGATGATGACGCTGGCCCACCCGAGCCCGATGAGCAGCAGCGCGTGCGAGACCGGCGAGGCGACGTTGAGCCGCGGGAAGGGCACGATACCCGTCAGTATTGCTGCGACCAGCATGTACAGCAGCGTGCAGACCCCGAGGCTGATCAGAATCGCGCGTGGGAGTGTCTTCGCGGGATTGCGCGCTTCCTCGGCTGCCGTCGAGACGATGTCGAAGCCGACGTAGGCGAAGAAGATGATGCTCGCGCCATGCAGGATGCCGCCGATGCCGTAGGGCAGGAACGGATGCCAGTTCGCGCTGTTGACGTGGAAGACGCCGACCGCGATGAAGAATCCGATGACGAGCAGCTTGATCGCCACGATGATGGTGTTCACGGTGCTGCTCTGGCTCGTTCCGGTAATCAGCACGAACGTGATAAGTAAGACGATGACCAATGCGGGGATGTTGAGGATTCCTCCGGCAAATGGCGAGGCGGTGAGCGCCTCAGGCAGCGTGATGCCGAACGCGCCATGCAGTAGATCGACGAAATAGCCTGACCAGCCAATGGCGACCGTCGCCGCGCCGACGCAGTATTCCAGAATCAGATCCCATCCGATGATCCACGCGATGAGCTCACCGAGCGTCGCATAAGAGTAGGTGTAGGCGCTGCCCGCAATGGGGACACTGCTGGCGAACTCCGCATAACACAGCGCCGCGAGCCCGCTGACGATGCCGGCCACGACATAGGAGAGCACGATACCCGGTCCGGCATACTTGGCGGCCGCCACGCCCGTCGTCACGAAGATGCCCGCGCCGATGATGTCGCCAATGCCGATCGCGGTGAGGCTTAGCGTGCCGAGCGCGCGTCTTAGGCCACGTGTATCCTCCGATTGACGCAGAATCAGGCCAATCGGCTTCCTCCGGAGCAGCCCCCGGTTGGGAACGATGTCAGTTGCCATTGAGAGCGATATGCTTCCTTGCTTGTAAGACTGTCATGTTGCCGATATGGCCGGTACGAACTGGCAAGAATCGCGCCATGCTCGTCTATCCGTGCATTGCTACACGTGCGCGGGAGCTTTAGGCGTCCTCCTCCACGCGGATGGTGTGCGTGACGTGGGCTGAACGACCGAGCATCGCGCTGACGCCGCAGTAGCGCTCCTCGGCCAGCGTGACGGCGCGCTCGACTTGCTCGCGGTTGAGGCCCGGCCCCCGCACAGTGTGCTCGACGGCGATATCGGTGAAGACACGCGGGTGCTCCTCGGACTTCGTGCCGCGCACACGGATCTCGTAGCCCGTCACGTCCAGCCGCATCTTGCGGAGCACGGGCACGACGCTAATGCCCAGGCACCCGGCCAGCGCGCCAAGCAGCAACTCCATCGGTGTGTAGTCGTGCGCGTCGTTGCCAGCGGTATCGACGGCGAGATGCTGGCCCATCTCGCCGTCGATCTCGAAGCGTACACCGCCGGTATGTCGCGCCGTGACCACTGATTCGCTTGCCATGAGTCGAATAGTCCTTCCTATAGCCTGAGTATGAAATCGTCGCTACTCGTGCCGCGATGGGTGTATGTGTGTGCACATGGGAGAGTCCGTGCTGACTCTGGTAGAGAACAGCATATCAGCGTCTACCAGCGGCCGGAAGCAAAGTGATCGCACCCTACCCGCTCGTGTGGGAAGGGTGCGACGCGATGAGCATGTGCGGACTAGCCGTTGGCGTTCGCGGGACGTGTGCCGAGCGTCACCGTGAAGGTCTTCTTGCTGCTGCCGCGTTGGACCTGCACGCTCACCTTCGTGCCCGGACTCTTGCTGATGAGTGCGGCTTGCAGGTCGCCAGCCGTGGCGATCTGCTGTCCGTCCACTGCCGTGATGATGTCGCCGGTTTGCATGCCCGCCTGTTTCGCGGGACTCTTCCCCGACGCGTCATTGGCGAACGCGGTGATGATGTAGCCGGACTGGACGGGCAGGCCATTGGCCTGGGCCAGCTCGGGAGTTACGGTCGTGCCTTCCACGCCGAGGAAGCCCTGCCCGGTATTGGAGACGTGCCCGTTCTGGATGAGCTGCTGCGCGATGAACTGCATGCGGTTCGAGGGAATCGCGAAGCCGATCCCGTTGGCTGCTGCGCCGGAGTTCGGATCGACGGCGGCGAGCGTGGGTATGCCGATGAGCTGGGCCTGCAGATCGACGAGGGCGCCGCCGCTGTTGCCCGGGTTGATGGGCGCGCTCGTCTGGATCAGGCCAGTCAGCTCCTGCGCCGGGCCATTCTGGCCCTCACTCGCCGGTCGGTTGAGGGCGCTGATGATGCCGAAGGTCGCCGACTGGCTCAGCCCGAGTGGGCTGCCGATGGCGACGGCGAACTGTCCCACCTGCACCTTGCTGGAGTCACCGATGGCAATGGGCTTGAGACCCGTCGCGTTGACCTTGAGCACGGCGAGATCGTCCTGCGGGCTCTCGCCGACGAGGCGCGCGTTGTTATAGGTCGTGCCACTCGCGAGAGCAACGCTGAACGAGCTGAATCCGCGCACCACATGGTCGTTGGTGACGACGTAGCCGTCCTGGGTGAGAATCTCGCCCGAGCCGATGGCTCCGCCCTGGCCGCCGGTGCTCGTGATTTGTACGACAGACGGCTGCGCGGTGCGTATCACTTGCTCGACGTTGGTTTGCAGATCACTGGCGTTTTGCGTTGAGTGCTGGATGTTCGGCGTCGACTGTGCGCCGAGCGCTGTCTTGCTCCCCGATGATGACGTCGACCCGCCGATCGAGCAGCCTGCCAGCAGCATCGCCAGCCCGAGGAGCGCCGCCACTCGCGCCGAACCGCTGAGGCGCGAGTGCCCTGTGATAACGGGTTGTGGTTGTATGTGCGTCCGTGCGTCTACCGTGTTGGGCGAGCTCGACGCGGCGGGCGCAGAGCTGTCATGCATCTTCCGATTCCTCCTGAGGAAAACCTGCTATGTTTCCCCCGCGCGTCTGTGGGTCAGAGGTGAAGTATGTGGAGAGGTTCGGTGCTGAGCTCCTTTCATGCCTCAGGTACGCCTGCGGGCTGCTATGCGTTGGGACAGTGCACGCACAACGCCAATCACCATCTGCCCTTGGTGCCCTACCCTGCTCGCGACCACGCCTCCGGGCGCGTGGCACCCCGACCCAGCGGACGGACCCGCGCCAGGTCGGCAAGCTGTGCGGCAACCCAATCCGCCGGGGTCTCGCTTTCGGCGATCTCTCGCGCGCGCTCGGCTCGCTCATGCCGCTCGCGCTCCGACATCCGCAGCGCCTCGTACATCTGGTCGCAGGTTTCCTCGATGTCCGTGGGGGTGACGGGCAAGACACAGTCCGCCATCTGAATATACGCCCCGGCCGTGCGCGAGAGCACAATGACGCCGTCGCGCTCGTTGACGGCCGCGCCTTCCTTGGCGACCAGGTTCATGCCGTCGATGACGGGGTTGACGACCAGCACGTCGGCGCGGCGCATGGCAGCCAGGGCGCGCGGGCGGTTGTTCTCGAAGTACGCCGTGATCGGTTGCCAGGTGTCGTTGCCGAAGCGCGCGTTGATGCGTCGGATAATGCCGCGCACCTCGCGGTCGTAGCGCTTGTAGACGGGGAGGTCTTGCCGCGAGGGCACCAGAAACGCGAGGAAGCGTACATGACCGTGCAGCTCCGGATAGCGGTCGAGCAGCGTCTCATACGCACGGAAGCCGCGCACGACGTTCTTCGTCGGGTCGAGGCGGTCGACGCGCACGAGAATCTTCATGTCGTCTCCCAGCAGCGGTGCCAGCTCCTCGGCGCCCCGGCGTCCGGCAGCGCTCAGCAGCTCATGGCGCACCTCCCCGGCATCGACTGGGATAGGGTACGCCCGCGCCTGCAGCCTGTGGCGCCGCCAGTGGACCGTGCCGCGCTCGAAGTCCACACGGCTGCCCGAGAGAAACTGATGCGCGCCGAAGAGAAAGTTGCGGACGTCCAGGGGGGTCTGGAATCCGAGAACATCGTTGGACGTGAGACCCTCGAAGATTTCCAGCACCAGCCGCTCGGGCAGAAACTCCCAATAGCGGAACGCCGGCCAGGGAATATGGATGAATTGCTGTACCGTCGAGCGCGGCAACCGCGTACGCACCATCTGAGGCGCGACATACAGGTGGTAGTCCTGCAGCAGCACGATGGCATTGGAGCCGTCTTTCGGGGTGGTCCGCCTGCGGCCATGCATGCCCGCTGAAGCTTCCTCAGCGACCGCCTGCGCGATCGCCTCATTCAGCGTCCGGTAGCCTTCATCCCAATAGCGATACTGGGCCTCGGTGAAGTTCGGCGAATTGGCGACATCCCACAGGTAGTGCTGGAGGAACCAGAGGATATTATTGCTGACCTCGTCGTAGTGCCACCTGTGTACCTCCTCGGAGACAGGCACGTAGCGCACGTCGAGCGACTGGCGGCCGAGCCGTACCCTTCGCGCTGACGTTTCCGCTGTAGGGAATGCTTCTCGGTCGTCGGGCGTCAAGGTCGCCGCGACCCACGTTAGCGGCAGATCGTTGGCGAGCGCGGCGAAAGCCGTCACGACGCCTCCAGGGCCACGTCGCGTCTTCAGGTGACCATGTGAATCTTTATGGAACTCCACTGGCCCCCGATTCGTCGCGATGAGGATCTGGCGCCCCTGGGCGAGTGCCGAGAGCTCATCGCGGTGGGAAGATGGCACCGAAACGCCTGACGTCACGGAACATGTCCTTTCATTGCGTCTGTCGCGGTGCAGCGCGCCGGTGCTACGGAGGATCGGTGGCGCCGTGCCGTTAGGGGATGCGCGCGACGCATTATTCGGCGCGTGCCGCGAAAGCGCTCGACATCTGCTCGCAGGCTGATACTCTTGGGGAAAGCATAGCGTGTGCCAGGGCCGTCCGTCATCTGGCGCCGCTTCACGCCACCATGCATGCTGCGATTCCTGTGGGAGTGGAATAGGTAATCGGTCATGGCGACGCCGGTTGTGCGCGCTCGCCATGGTACGGTGCGAAGTGAGACGGGGACGTGTAGCGGGGATGGTGGCGTCCAGTCGTGTTTATCACTGGTTGATGGAGCGGTCACGCGGCCTGTGTGCTTCCGCGAACATGTGGAGATGAGTGGGGAGGTGGCGAGATGGAACGACCATGGGAGACGCGCATCCTGCCCGCGGCCTCTGGCGAGCCGGACGTAACGGCGCAGCCTACGCAGCTCGCCCCAGTCATGCGGCGGCCCAGCCGCGCGCTCGTTCCCGCGAACACATCTCGCCCGGCGAATGACTCGCTGCTGATCGTCCCGGCGGACTCGCGTCGCGCCCTGCCCACGACCATACGGCGCGTGCCCCAGGCCCGCAAGAAGCGCGTGCTGCCGACGGTGCTGGCGTTCGTGACCGTGGCGGCATCGGTGATCGCGGTGCTCGCACTGACGACGCGTCCGGCGACGCCGACGAAGGCGAGTGTGCCGCCGCCCTCTGGCCGCGGTCCCTGGACGACGGCCGCCGAGCTGGTCGTCGCACCTCCCCCGCCACCGACGCCGACTCCTATTCCACCCACACCCGTTGGCCAGACACGGGCGTCAGCGCCCACCTCAGGCGGGAGTGCGCTCGGTGGAGCGAGCGCACTGGAACCGTGCAAGGATAGCTCGATGTTCGTGGCCAACATCTCACAGTGGACCGTCCCGCCCGGCTGCTACGGAATGATCTATCAGCCGAATCCCGCCAACTACGTGCAGCGTCCCGGTTTCGGCTACTGCAACTGGTGGGTGCGGGTCACCCACCCCGCGACGCCGGACATCACCGAGAACACGTCGTATCCGCGCGGCGGCGTGCCAGCGGCGGGTGAGGCAGTGTTCTTCGACGGCAACGAGCAGGGTGCGCTGAGTGAGGGCCACTGGGCGCAGGTGGTGGCCGTCGCGCCCGACCACTACTGGATTCTCATCAGCGAGATGAACTTCGCCTGGCGCGGCGGTGGCTTCGGCCGCATCGACTACCGCTACGTCCACGTCTCGCCGGGCCTGCACTTTGTGTATGGAGTGTAGGCAGAACCTCTCCCCCAACCCCCTCCCCTCGCGGGGAGGGGTCGTGAGGCGGGCATTGATGCCTTCGGGCATGGGGTGTTTATGCTGCCGTGCCGTTCGGCCATTCTATAAGCACGGGGTGCGCCTCGCTCGCGCCTGTCTGGCAGCATGACGCCTGCTGCGAGGTCTGTCCCCCACCCCAACCCCTCCCCCGCTGCGGCGGGAGAAGGGCTTTTTGCATCTGCGAAGCGTTTGCCCTCTGCCACCCATGCCGCATAGCGACCCCTTCCCTCAAGGGAAGGGGGTAGGGGGTTAGGTTCTGCCACGCGCTGGGAGATGAGGTCCAGCCCACCCGCTACCACTCGTCGGCGTCGCGCCAGTTGGGCCAGGTGTCCCACTCGCTCCACTCGGGGATGGAGGGGCCGCGGAGCACGGGCCGTGCCTCACGCGCGGATGCCGTTGCGGCGCGATGGCGTGGGCGGCTAGACCACCCTGCTCCCGAGATGGGGGAGCGTGGCGGCTGGCTCGTCGGCGAATAGAGCGTTGGGAGGGGCACGAGCGTTGGTTGCTCGTCCAGCCAGTTCGAGGTAGACGCGTCGCGCGCCGGGCGAGGAGCGCGCAGCAGCGCCAACAGATCGTCGAGCGCGGTGCCAGACGGTTCGGGCCAGCTCCACGGCAGGCCCAGCCACGAGCGCTCCACCGCCTGGATCGCCGTGTGGAGCGCGCCCTCCAGCCGCACACGTTCCTCTCGGTCGCGCTGTAGCGTCGCCAGGCGGTCCGCGATATCGCGCACCAGATCGGCGGAGGATGAGAGCGGGCCGTCGAGGATGAGGTCCGCTTGATCGGAGCCACGAAGGGCGTTGCCCAGGGTGGTCTGGATCGCCTCCGCGTCGCGCTGGATGCCATCGCGAAGAGCCGAATATCGCTCGCGGAGCAGGTGGGCATCATATGTGCGGCTCCGCGCGGTCGCTCGCGCGACTTGCTCCGCATCGTACATGGCAAAGAAGGTCAGATAGGCCAGCGTGATGCCCGCAACAGCGCAACAGACGTTGAGCACGACAACCCCTGCGCCAACCGGCTGGATTGCCGGGACGTAGATGCCAGTCTGGGTGAGGATCGTCGCGAGGGTGAAGAGCACGAGCGCGGCGATAGCCTCGCACGTAGCGGCGCGCGGCCCACTCAGACGCAGAGCGAGCACGAGCAGCGCGGGAGTCAGGAGCAGGAGCCCCATCTGCGGGCCGAGGAGCAGGAACGCCCAACCGAGCGCGAGGAGCTGCGCCGCGACAAGCACCTCGCCCGCCGCCTCACGCGCGCCCCGCTGCAACAGCCCATAGCCGCCCAGGCCACCGATGCCGCCGATCGCTGCGAAAGAGAACGGCCACGCGGCCGCGTGTGATCCGTTGATCAGCAACGCCGCGCCGATGAATGCCGTGCCGGCCGTGCATGCGGCATACACGCCCGCGACGACCTCATGCAGATCGACCTCGGGCAGGGTGCTCAGGCGCAACCGCCGAACGGCCTGTGCTGCCACGAGGCTCCCATCTCCGCCAGCAGATGCCTCTCGCAGGGGCAGGCGAATCGCTGGGATCGGCCGTGTGTGTGGCATTCGTGGCCGTATGTGCGGCGTCTCCTGACGGAATGCGTCCTCCCTGGAAGGCAGCACGAGCGACGCGTCAGGGCTATCCACGACCGGCGACTGTCCCGTCACGATGACATCTGAATCGGCCGGCTCTGGCGGCGTTACGGAAACGCCCTCGGTGGCAGTCTGTGCTGCTGTCTCCGCCGGCGAACTAGGTGCCGCGCTCGGTTCGGACGCGCCGGGAGCCGTCCGGCTGGAGATGGCCGCCATGACGGCCAGCGTGGGGTGCTTGCGCACGAAGCTGGCGGATGGTGAGAGCGCTTGCTCGCTCTCAGCAGCTTTCTCCTTCACGGCGGCCGCCGCTTTGTCTGTAATAGACGACGCCGATACCGCGGCACGGCGAGTGCGCGCGCGCCTGGGCCTGCTGGGCTGGCTCTCGATTGCTGCGCTCTCAGTCGGGTCGGGATTCTCAGCGGTCACGACATTCCGGGTGCGCGGGTCCTGGTCCGAGGGGAGAGATGGCGCCGCGGGTGCAGTCTCTGTCGCGGGCGAGTGGACAAGGTTCTCAGCAGCCGTCGTGGAGTCGACGGAGATGCCACGCACGCGCTGGACGGCGCGCTTCTGCTGTCGCCGAGTCAGTGCGGCGCGCCCCTTGCCCTCTGTGCGCGAGTGTCGCGACCGTTGCTTTCCCATACATTCCCCTCGCTGACGTGCCTTTAGACGGACCACGACGTGATGCCGCTGCCCGCCTGCCCATCCGCGCCCAAGCATACCACGATTTCGAACATCTGTACAATCACGCGGTACTGCTGAGCTGCCTGGCTCTTGACGCTCAGACCGCTTCTATGCGATAGTGCGGTAAGAAGGGGACGTGTGCGCTTCACGACTTCCTCCTTCTCAGGGCGATTGCCCTCGACGCACAACACAGCGTTGACGGACCCAGTAGGCACGTTGCGCGCGCGCAGAGAATCCGAACTTGGTGCGAACGGATCGCGCGCCGTCGCCGAAAATCAGTCCCGAGCTGCCACCCAACCAGCGGAGAGCGCCCCTTTGGGCACCCACCTGTAGGCGTGGCCGGTTCCCCATCCGTTATCGTGGGAGGGCATGCACACGTGTCCTCATAAGTGGATCGCCGTGGCCTCCGGCCAGCACACGCTGGCGGGACTGCTCGCTGATAAGAACGAGCAACCAGTGGCGGCGGTCAATCAGGGTGGTACCACGGGATATTCTCTCGCCCCTTCGCATCGCGGGGCGGGAGTTTTTTTATGCGCTCGTCGCCCCTCAGCTCGAGGAGAATGGCAATGGAGACGCTTTCGCCGACCAGGCTGCTCTATCACCAGGACAGCTACGTTAGCACATTTGACGCCAACGTACAGGCAGTGAATGGGCGCGCGCTCGCGCTTGACCAGACCGCGTTCTTTCCCGGTGGCGGAGGCCAGATGGCGGACTCTGGCACGCTCCACTGGAACGGGCAGATGTTCGCTCTCGCCGGGCTACGTAAGGAGGGCGACGTCGTCTGGCATGAGGTCGCCGGTGATGAGGGCGCGCTGCCAGCCGTGGGCGACACCGTGCGCGGCGAGCTGGACTGGGCGTTTCGCTACCGCATGATGCGCACGCACACCGCGCTGCACGTGCTCTGCGGCGTCATCTTTCGCGATTTCGGCGCGCAGGTGACCGGCGGACAGATGTATCCCGACCGGGCGCGCATGGACTTCTCGATTCAGGTGTTCAGTCCTGAAATCGTGCGTGATATCGAGCGCATCGTGAACGAGACGATTCGTGAGGACCACCCCATCAAGGTCTATTCGGTACCGCGCGCGGAGGCGATGGAGATTCCGGACCTCATACGCACCAAGATTAATTTGCTGCCGCCTGATATTCAGGAGATTCGCATCGTCGAGATTGTGGGCGTGGACTTGCAGGCGGATGGTGGGACACACGTCCATAGCACGCGCGAAGTCGGCGGCATCGCGGTGCTCAAGACCGAGAATAAGGGCAAGCAGAATAAACGCATGGAGATCGCACTGGTGGATGGAGACAACTAGCATGGCAAATACGAGTAAGACATCGCGGACGCCCGAGGCCAAGCGCGAGAGCGGCGAGCTGAACGGCAGACAGCAGCAGCTCTTCGCGCCGGTGCCCAACCCGACCCGCGTCGATTATCCGCGCCTGGAAGATAGCGTGCAGCAGTGGTGGAACGAGCACGACATCCTCCGCAAGTATCTGCATAAGAACGACGACTCGCCGCGCACGTGGTCGTTCATTGACGGGCCTATCACCGCGAACAACCCCATGGGCGTCCATCACGCCTGGGGGCGCACCTATAAGGATCTGTGGCAGCGTTTCAATACCATGCGCGGCTACAAAGAGCGCTACCAGAATGGCTTCGACTGTCAGGGGCTGTGGGTCGAGGTCGAGGTGGAGAAAGAGCTTGGCTTCAAGTCCAAGCGCGACATCGAGAAGTACGGTGTGGCGAACTTCGTCGAAAAGTGCAAGGAGCGCGTCTACCGCTACTCCGCCGTGCAGACCGAGCAGTCGATCCGGCTCGGCGAGTGGATGGACTGGGCCGATTCGTACTACACGATGTCGGACGAGAACAACTACACCATCTGGGGTTTCCTCAAGAAGTGCTGGGAAGAGGGCTGGGTCTATCGCGGCCGCGACGTGATGCCGTGGTGTCCGCGCTGCGCGACGGGCATCTCCGACATGGAGATCAACGAAGGCCGCCGCAAGGTGCAGCACACCAGCGTCTACGTGCGTCTGCCGCTGGTCGATCGTCCGCGCGAGTACCTGCTCGTCTGGACGACGACGCCGTGGACGCTGCCTGCGAACGTGGCGGCAGCGGTGAATCCCGAGTTGACGTATGCCCGCGTCGAGCAGGACGGCGACGTCTACTACCTCTCGAACGATGTGGTGCCGAAGCTCAAGAAGCTGCAGGGCCACGAGCACGGAGCCGCGAAAGTGACCGGCACGCTCAAGGGGAACGAGCTGCTCGGCTGGCGCTACACCGGCCCATTCGACGAGCTGCCTGCCCAGGAAGAGACGCGCAACCTGCATCGCGTGATCGCGTGGAACGACGTGACGTCCGAAGAGGGCACTGGCATCGTCCACATCGCGCCGGGCGCTGGCCGTGAGGACTTCGGTCTGGGCAAAGAGAACGGCTTGCCCGCGCTCGCCCCGGTCGACGAGTTCGGCGTCTACGTCGACGGCTACGACTGGCTGACTGGCATGAAGGTCAGCGAGGTCGCGCGGCCGATCTTCGAGGATTTGCGGGGCAAGGGGTACTTCTACCAGACGGAGTCCATCGAGCACGTGTATCCGCACTGCTGGCGCTGCGGCACCGAGCTGATCTTTCGCCTGGTGAATGAGTGGTTCATCTCGATGGCCGAGCTGCGCCCGCGCATGATCGAGATGGTGCAGAAGATCCGCTGGATCCCCAGCTTCGGCCTGGACCGCGAGCTCGATTGGCTGCGCAACATGGAAGACTGGATGATCTCCAAGAAGCGCTACTGGGGTCTCGCGCTGCCGATCTTCGTCTGCTCCGAGTGCGACCATTTCGAGGTCATCGGCGGCAAGGAGGAGTTGTTCGAGCGCGCTATCGAGGGCTGGGACAAGTTCGCGGGGCACACGCCGCACCGGCCGTGGGTCGATGCCGTGAAGATCCGCTGCTCACAGTGTGGCGGGTTGGCGAGCCGCATCCCGGACGTCGGCAATCCGTGGCTGGACGCGGGCATCGTGCCGTTCTCGACGCTGCACTATCGTACCAACCCGGAGTACTGGCGGGAGTGGTATCCGGCGGACTTCATCACCGAGAGCTTCCCTGGGCAGTTCCGCAACTGGTTCTTCTCGATGCTGGTGATGGCGGCGGGCCTCGTCAACGAGCCGCCGTATCAGACGGTGCTCGGCTTCGCGACGCTCAAAGACGAGCATGGCGAGGACATGCACAAGAGCAAAGGCAACAGTATCCCCTTCGACGAGGCCGCCGGTATCGTCGGAGCGGATACGATGCGCTGGCTCTACGTGACGCACGCACCTGAGCAGAACCTGCGCTTCTACAGCATCCCCAGCGAGGGTGAGGTGGAGGAGCTGCGCGCGGCGGGCCAGCCTCCGCGTCTCTCGCAGCACTGGATGCAGGTGCGCGAGCCGCTGGATAAGCTATGGAACGTCTACTCGTTCTTCGTCACGTACGCGAACATCGACGGCTTCAACCCGGTGACGCGCGAGCTGCCCGCGAGCGAGCGCAGCGACCTCGACCGCTGGGCGCTCTCGGAGCTGCAGGAGACCGTTGCTCAGGTCACGGCGAAGCTCGCGGACTACGACGCCGAGCACGCGTCTCAGGCGCTGGCGGGCTTCCTGGATGAACTGTCGAACTGGTATGTGCGGCGGAGCCGGAGGCGCTTCTGGAAGTCGGAGGAGGACGCGGATAAGGTCGCCGCGTACCTGACGCTCTATGAGTGCCTGGTGACGGCGACGAAGCTGCTCGCGCCGTTCACGCCGTTCGTCGCGGAGTCGCTCTACCAGAATCTGGTGCGCTCCGTCGATCCGACCGCGGTCGAGAGCGTGCATCTCACCGACTGGCCCGTCGCGGATGCCGCGCTCATCTCGCCGACGCTGCGCGATGAGACGGCGCTGGTGGTGCGGCTGGTCAGCCTGGGACGCGCCGCCCGCGAGAAGGCGCAGATTCGCGTGCGCCAGCCGGTCAGCCGCCTGCTAGTGAGCGTGCCGACCGACGCCGAGCGCGACGCGGTGACGCGCCTGGCCGATCAGGTGCTCGAAGAGCTGAACGTGAAGCACCTGGAGGTGTTGCCGCCGCACAGCGACATGCTGGTCTTCACGCTCAAGCCGAAGATGGCGGCGCTCGGCCCGCGCCTCGGCAAGCTCGCGCCGAAGGTGCTGGCGGCTCTGCGGGCGCTCGATCCGCAGGAAGCGGTGGAGCAACTGCGGACCGTGGGCCACCTCACGCTGAACGTTGACGGCCAGACCGTGACAGTCGGCGCCGACGAGGTGGATGTCGAGGCGAGCGCCCGCGAGGGCTTCGTCGCGGCGGAAGACCGGGGGTACGTGGCGGTGCTCGAAACGACGCTCACGCCCGATCTGCTCGCCGAGGGGCTGGTGCGCGACCTGACCCATCTGGTGCAGGAGGCGCGCAAGCACGCCGGCCTTGCCATCGAGGACACCATCGACCTCGCCATCGCCACGGACGACGAGCTGTCAGCGGTCGTCGAGCAGTTCCGCGACTACATCCGCAACGAAACGCTCGCCGACCGGCTGGAGGTCGGTCCGGACGCGGATGCGCGTCTCGGCGGAGGCGACGTCTACCGCGAGGAGGTCGCTCCGGCGAAGTTCGGCGGGCACGGCGCGATCATCGCGCTGCGTAAGCGATAGGGAGTTCACGAATACATATTCCCCCTCGCCCGGCATGTGCCGCTCTCAGGCGGTGCGTGTCTGGGTCGAGGGGGAATCTGTGTTTGGGCAGGTGTACCCGCAGCAAGGAAACAGGCAGCGGTCGCTACTCTCGTGTTCTGCTGAGGGCGCGACGCGAGCCACTGCCGCTGGGGGAGGACGCCTGTTTGCCATCTTCATCCGGGACAGCATCGGCGTCGTTCGCGAGGAGGCTGTCGAGCTCCTGGCGCATCGCCTCGATGTCGGGGTAGGAGCGATAGACGCTGGCGAAGCGGATGTAGGCGATGTCGTCGAGTTTGCGCAGCCGGGCCATCACCATCTCGCCGATGATGCGACTCTCGATTTCCGCGCGCCCGAGCTTGTACAGCTCGTTTTCGATATCCTCGACGATCGTTTCCAGCTCGCCAACGGGGATGGGCCGCTTCTGCGCGGCGCGGCGCAGACCGACCTCAAGCTTCTCGCGCTTGAACGACTCACGCCGCCCGTCGCGCTTGACGACCATCAGCTCGGGCAGCACGACATGCTCCACCGTGCTGAAGCGCTGGTGGCAGTGCTCGCACCGGCGGCGGCGATGCACCGTTCCGCCCTGATCGCGCGAATCGGTGACGCGGGACTCGATATAACCACAGTAAGGACACTTCACGGACGTGCTCGGTTTCTGCTGCGACAGCACAAGCAGCATATATATTGATGAAGAGAGGTTCCAAACTACTAGAGCTAGTATACCACAGGTGGCATCGACAGTTGAGCACGGCTGAGTGTTCAGCCGCCGTACCCGACGTTGCGAGCACGGCGACCTGTCGGGTATAGTGTAGGTGCTGTGAACTACGGGCCCGTAGCTCAGTGGATAGAGCGTCGGTTTCCTAAACCGTGCGTCGGAGGTTCGAGTCCTCTCGGGCCCACCCAAGAATTGAAGCGGCGTCAGTGCACTATCTGACGCCGCTTTTTGCGCGTTGAATGGGCATTTGACACCAATTTGGTCAAAATCAGCCAAACAATGCGGCTTCCAGTGTCGCTGCTATGCGCTTGCGGTGCACACCGTGCCACGTGCCCTGATCGCTCGGTTGCCTACCACTGCTTTAGAGCGTCGTCGAGTGCATACAGAAACTCGCGTCTTGTCGTGAATTGGCGGATATGTCGCTCGCCAGACTTATCTGTGTATCGAAATGCAAACCGCTTCTGCTCTGGGTTTTGCGTGTCTACGCGAAGGATGATTTTCTTCCCGTCTTCAGATGTGCCCACAAGGTGCACCGGCTCCGCCACAATGGGATAAATTATCCAGTTCTCACGAGCCGCAATTTTGCCGATGAAATGGCCGATAGGTTGCGCTACTTCATCGCTCCATACGTACTCAAGACCGAGTGCATCTACCGTTTCAACAGACAATATCTCGTGCCGTAGCAGATGCGCGAATTCCTCTACACGAGCCTCACGCTCCCTACGTTCTTCCCTGTGCTCAAGGTAGATTTGATTCGCGATACTTCCCTCGTTGTACATTCGCTCGCGCCTCCCATGCCTAAACGATGAGACAACTAACATGTGAGCAAGTATTTTGCATTAACGTCTATTAAGCAAACGTATAGGACTAAGATACATACGACAAAATGCCGGATTTCAAAAGATTCGTAAAATGTTGGGTCCGTCGCGCCTCCATAGCATCCTCGCGGGAGGCTCTAAAAACTCTCGCTCGCTCAATTTGCGGGCAGTTGGGCCAGCTCGAATCGTGTGCGCACGCGTTTGCGCGTGCTAAATGCCCTTCACCCCGGAATTCCAGAAGCGAGAGCCGCGATATGCACGCGGGATAGCGACGGTTTGACCGTCTCCCCCATTGGTGCAAACAGAAAAGCGCCCACCGCAGAGGGTAGGGGCATTGTAGGGCATGTCATTTTGCGCGTGGCTCGCGTAACGTCGGATTAATACCTACTGGGCATTATGCGTTTGAGTTCGCGTTATTTAGAACGGCACGTCGTCGTGAAGTTCACACATGTCTCGCAATTCTTGAGCAATGCGGCCTGCATCCGTCGCATTCTTCGATTGGTATAGCTTAATCCATTCATCGACCCTCTCTCGAATGGCTTTTCTTATTTCCGGCTTGGCCACGTCATACTCAGCGCTCAAGGTCCAGCACGCCGACTGGGAATTACCGGAATCCTTGAATTCTCGAACTAATGTGCGCACGCCTTCATCCACGAAGGTATTCACGGTCTTTTCTGTAAGATACGGTCCTATTCCTTTGACTTCCTTGAGATAGTCATCCACCCCCATGTCGTTCCTGGACTCCATTGGCAAGACCCGATGCTCCACTACTAGAGCGGCATCATTCGGGGATAGCAGCGAGATATCGTCATTTCTGAAGAACTCCTGTTCGTAGTGGTTTATGAACATCTCGCTCTCTTCTTTAAGAATCGTCACAAAGTGCTTTGCAACCTTTGTCTTCAGTTCTGTAGATGCATGGTCGAAGGCCAAACGGAAGTATTGAGGCAAAACTGATAGCCCGCGACTAAACGTAGCGCTATCATCGTTCAGCCACGCAATATAGCGTTGCGGAATCGTGAACAGCAAAAGCTCTAACTCAGATGCTTGCATGTCGGCGAGCAGATGTCCAAATATCGCGACGGCAGACGAGTCCTGCGATATCTTCTTCAGCAATTGCTCGGCAGTAAGTCCAAACTTCTGCTGCCTCTGTTTGGCTACTTCCGCAACAATCATTTCCACCAAGGAACGAGCCACTGTTGCCGCATTCTCATCCACTGTCTCCTGAAGCCTCACAATCCTGCCAGGGTGAATGAGGTTTCTGTACTCTCGAACGACGGTAGACAGATCGGCTGACCTCTGAGTAAGAATCCCTTCTTCGCGGCACGCAACTATTAGCTCGCTGAGGTCCATCTTTAGCGGATCTTTGTGCTTCTTTTTGCTGTACTCCGTAGCGACGAGATAATCTGCCAAGATCGCCTCAATAATGCTTCCTGCCAGTACCTGCGCAGCTTTCCACGCGCCATTATTGATTGACGTGGTTAGCTCGCGATAGTCGCTTTCCAGCGAGTTGCGGAAGTCTTCACCGCTCACAAAGTCAAACACTGCCATGTGGGAGCAGGTCCTAATTCGCGAGTTCAGTCGTGATCCTGCTAAAGTTGCTCGCATGCTATATCTGAAAGCTAGTCTTGTCAACTCTGCGCGTTAAGAGGTGCGCGGACGGATGACGGGCGCCCCGCGCGTGCTATACTCACCGGCAGGTCGTCTGCATCACGAGCCAGCTACAGGCAGGGTCATGGTGTCCGTCGGGAGGGAAGCACGATGGCGGTGGCGAGCAGTGTCTACGGTCTCGGCGTGGTGGCCCTGGTTGCCATCCTCATC
>CAYRVF010000075.1:0-28391 GCA_964427535.1 uncultured Ktedonobacterales bacterium | reverse complement strand
GGGTGGCCGCGATGCGGCGGCGCAGGTCGGCGAGCGCCTCCTCCGGGATGTTGACGTGGAAGGGGCGCACGTCGGGCTGGGTCATGACGGCTGGTGACGGGGTCGCGCCGGGGTGGGGAGACATGCCAGGTTGGGTCATATGCGTCTCCTTGCTTCTCGTGTGGCGGCGGACACAGCGAGCCGGTGCCCGCCGCCCGACTCGCTCCACCTTACAGCGGACTAGCGCAGGGAGCGGAACGCGGCACGTAGCTCGGCCGAAAAGAGCTCCGGCTGCTCCCACGCGGCGAAGTGCCCGCCTTTGTCGACCTCATGGAAGTAGATCAGGTTGGGATACGCGCGCCGTGCCCAGGATTCCGGGGCCCGATAGACGTCGTCCGGGAAGACCGTGATGCCTACCGGGACTGAGATCTGGGAGGTCTTCTCCCCGGCCGCACTGGTCGGGCTTGTTCCGTGGTTCTCCCAGTACAGCCGCGAAGACGAGGTCGCCGTGTTCGTCAGCCAGTACAACGTGAAGTCGTCCAGCACGTCATCTCTCGTCTTGGAGTCTGCGGGATCGGCGCCGTACGACCAGTCTGCGAAGCCTGGATGCCAGAGGAAGAAGGCTGCGAGGCCGGCCGGGGAATCGGTCAGGCCATAGCCGACGGCCTGCGGCCGCGTGGTCATCGCCACGAAGTAGCCCGAGTACCCGCTCTTGCGGTAGGCGCCGAGCGCCTCGTACACGGTGCGTTCCTGCTCGGACATTTGCGGCACAGGGCCGGTGCCCGCGAGCGCTGCCTCCACCTCGGGCGGAACCGCCGCCGGCAAGTTGACGTGGATGCCGGCCAGTCCTGTCGGCGCCTGGCGGCCCATCGCTTCGGTAATGACCGCTCCCCAGTCACCTCCCTGCGCAACGTAGTGGTCGTAGCCCAACCGCCGCATCAGCGTGTCCCAGGCGCGAGCAATCCGGTCGGGGTCCCAGCCGGTCGTCTGGGGATGCGCCGAGAAGCCGTAGCCGGGTAGCGAAGGGATGACGAGGTGGAACGCGTCAGTGGCCGCCCCGCTATGTGCCGTCGGGTCGGTCAGCGGCTCGATCACCTTCAGCATCTCGATGATCGAGCCGGGCCAGCCGTGGGTGATGATCAACGGCAGAGCGTTGGCATGCGGCGAGCGCACATGGATGTAGTGGATATCGAGCTCATCAATCTCGGTCATGAACTGCGGCAGGGCATTCAGCCGCGCCTCCACCGTGCGCCAGTCGTAGTCCGTCCCCCAGTAGCGCACGAGCGCCTGGAGCTCGGCCAGGCGTGCGCCCTGAGAGCGGTCGGTGACGGTCTCCTTGTCAGGCCAGCGGGTCGCGGCGGCGCGGCGGCGCAGATCTTCGAGCGCTTCGTCCAATACCTCGATGCGGAAGGGGCGGACATCGGGATGGGGTATGGTGGCTTGCGCGACAGGCGGAGGGGTCATGCCGGGTTCTGGCGTCATGCCGGGTTGGGTCATGGGAATCTCCTTGCTCCGTGCTGGAACTGCGTCGTACCGGCACAGCGCTCTGCCGGTGCATCACTGTGACCGAACACCACGTCCTTGGTGTGCACCGTCTGGGTATCGCCGAGATGCGACATCCGCCACTATAGCGCCGTAGAGGTCCATGCGCCCCGTCACTAGGGTGAGTCGTAGGGAGATCAGGACATTCCCCATCCCGCTGGTGAGGTCTCGGCTCGACTGGGGGATGGGGTCGATACGTGCCTCCGCGGCCAGCGGCGGCTATGAACCCGAGAAACGGCCTAGGCTTGACCGTACGGTAGCATGCGGGCATGTGGATGCGCTCGCCAGTGGCCAGGGCGGCGGACACATCCAGCCCCCACGGCGATGCCTATCTCGTTGCTTGTTATGGGTAAAGTCTGCGCCGGCACATCGGCACGCGCGAGCGCCAAATATCAGCTATGTGCCTTGCGGCTGATACTGACGGGCTCGGACACGCTCTCCAGCGAGCGGGACCAGCGTACACCAACGCTCCCGGTCTCTGAAAGCACCGGAAAGCCGCTGTAGAGCTGCTCTCCAGTCGCATGCCGATACCGTACCTCTTGAATGTGAGCGCGTCGTAACGCTCGTGGTCACCTCACGAAGCGCCAATTCCGGCGCGGTTGAACTGTCGACCTTCTTATGGACCCACCATCGTGTTCGCCAGGTTCAGTGGACGGTTACACGCATCTGTTGCCAGGCCACGCGAGCATCCTCGACCGAGCCCTCGTCCTCGATCGTGGAGATATCGCCGGGATCACGGTCGAGTGTTACCGCCTTGAGGACACGCCGCATGATCTTGCCGCTGCGCGTCTTGGGAAGTGACTGCACGATGTTCAGTTCCCCGATCACTGCCACTGGTCCGAGCTCATGGCGCGCGGTCGCCAGCAGCTCTTGTTTGAGGTTCTCCGACGGCTGGTAGCCCTGCCGCAGCACCACGAAGGCCGTGATGACCTCGCCACGTAGCTCATCTGGACGCCCCGTCACGCCTGCCTCCGCGACAGCCGGATGGGTGAGCAGCGCCGACTCGACCTCGATGGTGCCAATCCGGTGGCCCGCAATCTTGATGATCTCGTCGGCGCGCCCCTTGAACCAGAAATACCCGTCCGCGTCGACGCTCGCCGCATCGCCCGTGAAGTACACGCCGCGGATGCGACTCCAGTAGTCGGTGCCATAGCGCTCTGGCTCGCCCCACAGCGACGCCGTCAACCCAGGGAAGGGATGCCGCAGCACGACGATCCCTTGCTCGTCGACGCCACACGGTTCGCCATCTGGCGTCATCACCGCTGCCGAGATCCCTGGCATCGGAATGCCCGCCGATCCCGGCTTGATCGGGAGCAATCCCAGGCCATACGGATTGCCGAAGACTGGGCCACCGGTCTCGGTCTGCCACATGTGATCAATCACCGGCACTCGGTCCTTGAATACCTCCTTCTGAAGCCATTCCCAGGCGGGCGGATTCAGTGGCTCACCGGCACAGACGACGCGCTCCACCGAGGAGAGATCGCTGGCCGCGGCCGCGTCCGCACCGTAACGCAGCAGCAGTCGCACGGCCGTCGGGGAGGTGAAGACGCCCGTCACGTGTTCCTGTTCGAGATGCCGATAGAAGGCCTCGGGACTGGGATAGTCCAGTGCTCCTTCGTAAGCGATCGTGGTGCAGCCTGTGATGAGCGGCGCGTAGACAATGTAGCTGTGCCCGACTACCCAGCCGATGTCTGACGTGGACCACCAGACATCAGTCGGCCGGAGCCCGAAGCACCACTGCCCCTGACTGTAGATGCCGACCTGATAGGCGCCATGCGTATGTACCGCGAGCTTGGGCTTGGCCGTCGTGCCGGAGGTCGCCAGGATGTACGCGGGATCGTTGGCCTCCATCACCGCATAGTTTGTGCTTTGGCCAGCCCCGCCAGCCAGGAAGTCCTCCCAGGTGATGTCGCGGCCAGCGGTCAGGGAAACTGAGGTGGCCGATCGGCCGAGCACGACGACCCGCGTCACCAGCCCGCCCGCCTTGGCCACCGCCTCGTCCGCGATCTCCTTTAGCTGGACCTCCTTGCCCTTCCGCCAGGTGAGGTCCGCGGTGAACACGATCTTCGCTCCCGCTAGCTGGATGCGCTCGCTCAACGCGCCACTGCCGAAGCCCGCGAAGACGACGATGTGAATCGCGCCGATGCGTGTGCAGGCGAGCAGCAGCGCGATGGCCTCGGCACAGGTGGGCATATAGACCGCCACCCGATCGCCACGCTGCACTCCCTGCCCGCGCAGCGCGGCCGCAATTGCCTTGACCTCCTCCAACAGCTCCGCGTAGGTGTATACCACCCGCTCGCCCCGCTCGTTCAAGGCGATCAGCGCGGCATGCCCACCCCAGCCACGTTTGACGTGGTGATCGAGGCAATTGTAACTCAGGTTGGTCTGTGCGCCGATGAACCAGCGAAAGGTCGGCGGGCTTGCTTCGTACGCCACATCCCAGTGGCGGAACCAGGGGAGCTCCTCGGCGGCGCGCGCCCAGAACGCGACCGGATCGCGCTCGCCATCCTCACGCCAGCGACGCACCACGGGACTGATGACTTCCATTTGCTTTCCCTCCAATCACTAGGCGCGAGGGTTTCATCCGCTCGAGACCGTACGCCCGGTGGGACAAAGCAGTGGGCTGGCAGCGACAAGTCTCAGGTATGCTGACGATACGGCAGTATCACGTATCTGTGTGGAGATCAGAGCTAGGTGCAGCCCGCAACCTGGTGGGTCTGGTAGCGGTCGGGAGTGGCAACGGGCGAGACAGGGCGCATGGGCACTCCTGTTCATCACCATCCATCAGGGCCGGATATTGTAGCTACTATACCATCTGCCGCTCCGCGCCATCACCGTCGCGGCGCAGTGTCGCATCACAGGATCACGCTGCGGCACGGCCAGTGACGACGAGCGAACCAGGCCACCCAACCCATGGTGCGCTCGACAATCCAGCGGTGGGGTAGACGACGACGCGTGTGCCGTAGGAATCGGGGCGCTTGACGAGCTCTATCTGCCAGCACTTCCTCTCGCGTAACTTCACCACCGTCGCCCGCTGTCGCCCGCGTCTGCACCCTCTCCTCCAGGTGACACTGAGGGAGAGGGAGCTTCCCACTGAGAACGTTGCTTCCTACGCCGAGTCGCGGTGCGCGGCACGCTCGATGGAGACGGATGGCTCCTGCGCGTCGGCGTCCGGCTCGGCGAGGGCGCACGCGAAGAAGCGGGCGACCTTCTCACAATAACCGGAGCGGTTCAAAAAATAGGCTCCGCAGTGCGGCGCGCCTTCGGCGATGACGAGCTCCTTCGGCTCGCCCGCCGCCTCGTAGAGCTGGTAGCCATGCTCGACGGGGATAATCTCGTCGGCGGCGCCGTGGAAGAGCAGCAGCGGCCGTGGCGAGATCGCCGCAATATCGCGGATCGGCGTCACATCGCGGCTGCTGTAGCCCGCCAGCCGTTCGAGGAAGTAGTCGGCGATGGGAAGGAAAGGCGCGCTCGAGACATGCAGCACGCGCTGCACGTTGTGCATCACCACCTCGGCGTGTGTCGCGAACGAGCTATCGGCGACAACCGCACGCACCTCGGGCCGATGGGCCGACCCCATAATGGCAATCGACGCGCCCATCGAGAAGCCGATGACGCCGATACGCGCAGCGGGCATCCGCGCCTTCACGTATGCGAGCGCGGCATAGAAGTCTTGCAGCTCGCGGTAGGCCAGCGTGATCGGCGCGCCACGGTCGGCTCCGTGGCCGAAATAGTCGAAGAGCAGCACGTTGAATCCGGCACGCCAGAGAGCAGTGCCGATGCCGATCAGTTCGGACTTCGTGCCCCGATACCCGGTACACCCAACGACCACCCGAGTCGTCTCGGGCCGCAGGAACCACCAGCCCTGCACGATATGGTGACCGCTCGCCGTCGGAAAGGTGACTTCCTCATAGTCCGCGCCCGTCTCAAACGGCGTCATCGTATAGAGATCGTTCGGTGTGGCACGGCTTGGCCGCGTCAGCGTCGCCGCGACGACATAGCCAATGCCCGCTCCGCTCGCCGCCGCCAGCCCCGAGAGGACCCCCGCTCCAAACGCCACACGACGCGCACGGCGTGCCCACTTGACCGTTCTCTGTGTGCTACCAGCCATCCCGTTTCACCCTCGTCTTCGGTCCGCGCTGGAGTGCCTCGCGTGGATCACAGTGCTCTACGTGTACTCAGACATCCTGAAAGGCCGCCGCGTTGTGGTCTCTCTAGCGCATTGTACCCCGTTGCGCCCGGTCGTCGAGCACATCGGCCAGCACGTCGGGCCGGTCCGACATCAGCCCGTCGACGCCAAGGTCCAGCAGCCGTTCCATCCCCTCGCGCTCATCCACCGTCCACACATGGACGGCAAGGCCCATACGGTGCGCCGCCGTCACGGTGGTGAGTGAGACGATCCGCAGCGCCCCAGCCGTCTCGGGCACCTGCAGCGCGTCGTACATCGGACGCAACGCCAGCCGGGTCGTATGCGAGAGCGCCGCCAGCACGAAGTTGCGCACCTCGGGGCGGCTGGCGGAGGTCGCGACCCGACCCTCACAGAGCCGCCTGAAGCGCGCCAGCGGAGCATGCTCGAAACATCCAGCGAGCACGCGGTCCTCCGCCGCGAAATCCTGCAGCAGGCGCCAGAACGCCGCCTCACGCTCCGCTGTGCTTTCTTTGAGGTCAACATTGATACGCAGCGTGGGGAAGCGCTCCAGCACGTCGCTAAAGAGCGGAATCGTGATACCCTGGCCGCGAAAGGGGAAGGTCGCTCCGCCGTCCGGCGTGAAGCGATATCCGGCGTCGAACCGCCGCAGCTCGTCGTAGGTGTAGGACGACACCGGGCCAGTGCCGTCGGTCGTGCGGTCAATTGTCTCGTCGTGCGACACCACGAGCCGCCCGTCGCGCGTCATCTGGATGTCGAGCTCGAGCGCGTCGGCACCCAGGGCAGCGCCACGCTCGAAGGCAGGCAGGGTATTCTCGGGCGCGAGCAGCGAGCCACCGCGATGCGCGAAGAACAGCGGCCGCTCCTCATACGCCAGATACGGGCGCGCGAACTGTCCGGTCTGCACCGACCGCATAGTCTTCCTTCTCCCCCCTGACTGCCGCCACGCCGACGCACCCGTTGCACCCCTCGCAAGCGTCACTATACCGCATTCCGAGCCGCCCACCGGCGCTACGCCCTCGTCATAGACAAGGAATCGGTGGGCGAGGGGCGATGGCATCCTCCCGACTTGACCATATGAAGGAGACGTCGTATACTCGTTAGGTTGCGCAGGTTCACCCGCTACGATATGCGTCGCTCCACGATACGCCTCGATGGCGCAGAATATGCTCAGATTGTCGTCATTGAATTCTTGGGAAGAGCAGAGAAGATTTCATTGCTTATGAATACTCCAACCGAAGCATCACTTCAGCCAAACACCCAACCAGACACCGATCAGACCGCAGACGCTTCTGCCGAGGCAACGAGCGACGAAGGGCAGGCTATCGACGAGGGGCAGGCCATCAAAGAGTTCGCAACGCTCGGCCTGGGAACTGAGGCGATGCGGGCAATACGCGATCTCGGGTACGGCGAGCCAACCGAGATCCAGCGGCAGACCATCACCCAGCTCCTCGCGGGGAGGGACGTCATCGCGCAGGCGCCAACCGGCACCGGCAAGACAGCCGCGTACGGTCTACCGATAGTAGAGCGCCTCAAGCCTGAGGACATGTTCCCACAGGCGGTCGTCATCACGCCGACGCGTGAGCTCGCCATCCAGGTGGGCGAGGCGCTGCATGCCTTCGGGAAGTACCGCGAGATGGTCACGCTGCCGATCTATGGCGGCCAGCCGTACGACCGGCAGTTGCGCGCGCTCAAGCGCGGTGTGCAGGTCGTGGTGGGCACGCCAGGTCGCGTGCTCGACCACATCAATCGCGGCACCCTCAACCTGAGCGCCATCCACACCGTCGTGCTGGACGAAGCCGACGAGATGCTCGACATGGGCTTCATCGAGGACATCGAGTCGATTCTTGGCGCGATGCCCGAGACACGCCAGACCGCGCTCTTCTCGGCGACCATCCCGACACGCATCGCCCGGCTCGCCCAGCAGTATCTGCGCGATCCCGAGCGTGTGAGCGTCGCCGCGCGTGAGGCCGTCGCGCCGCGTGTCCGGCAGGTGTACTACGAAGTGCCGGGGCCATCCAAGCCCGAAGCCCTCTCGCGTATCCTCGACCTGGAAGAGCCCGACTCGGCGATCGTCTTCGTGCGCACACGGCGCGACGCCGATGAGGTGGCCGAGCGGCTGAATGGTCTCGGCTATCTCGCGCAAGCCATCCACGGCGAGATCAATCAGTCGCAGCGTGAGCGCGCGCTCGACCGCTTCCGCAAGGGACACACCCAGTTGCTCGTCGCGACGGACGTAGCGGCCCGCGGGCTAGATATTCCCGATGTGAGCCACGTCATCAACTACGACCTGCCAATGGACGCCGAGTCATACGTCCACCGTATCGGCCGAACCGGCCGCGCCGGACGCGCGGGCGAGGCGCTGACGCTGGTGACGCCACGAGAGCGGCGGCAGCTTCGCGTGATCGAGCAGGCCATTCACCGCACGCTGGAGCGGCTGCGGCTGCCCACTCCGGCGGATGTGGCCGCGCGCCGCCGTGCCGCCTTCCGCGAAGAGCTGCTGGAGATCCTCGACGCGGGACAGCTCGACACGTACCTGGCCTTCGTCGAAGACGTGGCGGGCGAGCACGATCCACAGGAGATCGCGGCGGCGGCGTTCAAGATGGCCGCGCAGGCACGCCAGGCGAGCCGCCCTGGCCGGGCTGGCGGCTTCCTCGAAGCGCCCGCCGCAGGTGAGGCCACCGCGACCGCCCTTGATGAGGCATACGATGAGGCCCGGCGCAGGCCAGCAGCCGCGGGTCGCAGGAGTGAACGTGGCGCTGGCCGGGGCTACTCAACCGGGCCGATGGCGCGTCTCTTCCTGCGGGTGGGGCGGCGTCAGGGCGTGCGCCCGGCCGATCTTGTCGGCGCGATCGCCAACGAGGCGGGTGTCGCCGGTGAGGACATCGGAGACATCGACCTCTACGACAACTTCTCGTTCGTCGAGGTGCCAGAGGATGCGGCTGAGACGGTGCGCGCGGCCCTGAACCGCACGACCATCCGCGGACAGGCGCCGCGCGCCAGCTTCGCCCGCCCAGGCGATATGGATCAGGCGCAGGCTGCACGCGGCGAGAGCACACGCGACGACCAGGGCCGTGACCGCTGGCGGGATCGGGGATATGACGACGAGCGCCCGCCGCTCCGAGCACCTTACGCCAGTCGGCGCGGCCCCAGTGGAAGCCGTCGTGGACCGGCTCGCTCGTTCGGTGGCCGTGCCAGCGGTGGCCGCCAGGGACCGCGCGGGTGGCGCTAGGAATCGCGTAGGGGCAAGCCACTCCTCACCTTGCCCTCTCATATGACGTTGCGCAGCAATCAACACCACACGGGTTTACTCGGACAGCGCTCTCCTCGCAGGCGCCTATCGGGCGTTTGTGCGAGTTTAACAGCGCTTTCATACCGGCCTAACATGGAAATGGAAGGCTGTTCACGAGCACCGGTGGCGGGGGATATGGTCGCATTGCCAGCCTGCCGATTGGCACGGACGATGCGATTTTTCAATTGAACACGAGCGAACACAGGGTGGGATGAAGCCCCGAATGACTGGGATGTCTGCGGTAGGATGCCGCAAGGAGGTAGGTAGGGATGAAACGGTATTGTCAGTGCGGTCGGCCCATCTGGGTCGTGTTTCGCCGCAGCGGGCAAACGCGACTGCGCGCGCTCTACGATGGCGGCTCCCAGACGGTCTGGATGCCCATCGCACAGTGCCCGCACTGTGGAGCGGACCTCGACCCAGACACGCTGGACGATTATCCGCTCGCACTACGGGAATCTTCCACGAGCCAGTTGACCGCGTAGCACCGGCACGACACCAGCGCGGCACATGCCACACGCCCTCTCAGGTGAGAAGGCGTGTTCCGTTTTCCAGCAGAGAATGTGCGGCGTCGGCGGTCGGCGTGCTAGACGTCGCCGTGCGGCTCCGCATCTTGAGTATCGCTAGCGGCCTCCGTATCACCGTCCGCGTCTGGGGCGGCGCTTGCGGTGTCCTCGTCGGAGGAGGCCGCCTCGTCCGAAGCCGCCTCGTCCGAAGCGGCGGAGACTGCTGCGGCGGGTTCACTTACGGTGGACTCGGCGGCGACACGCGCTTCATCCGCCGGGGCGACAGCAGCCTCCTCGTCGTCGGAGTCCTCATCGGTCAGGCCAACGGCGGAGCGCAGCGCGGCAACCTCTTCAGGAATGAGCGCGCGCGCGTCGCCCTCACGGAGCTTGTCGAGGCTGAGCGGCCCCACCCGCACACGGCGTAGCCGCAAGGCATGGTGGCCGACCGCGTCGAGCATGCGCCGCACCTGGCGGTTGCGTCCTTCGTGAATCTCCACGCCTACCCAGGCGCCCGCGCCCGGCATCTCGCGGATGATCCACACGCGCGCGGGTGCGGTGGCACGGCTCTCGCCTGGCAGCAGAACGCCGCGCTCCAGGCGTTGCAGCGTCTCGGGCGTGGGTTGTCCCTCGACCAGCGCGTGATACTCCTTGACCAGGCCGAAGCTCGGATGCGTCAGGCGCTGCGCGAGATCGCCGTCGTCAGTCAGCAGCAGCAATCCCTCGGTATCATAGTCGAGCCGCCCGACGGGGTAGATGCGCTGCCTGCGGAACTGGCGCGGCAGCACGTCGAGCACGGTCGGCCGCCCCTCCGGATCGCTCGCCGTGGTGACCACGCCCGCGGGCTTATTCAACAGCACGTAGGTCATCTCCGATGCAGGGCGCACGAGACGGCCGCGCACGCGCACCTCATCGCGCCCCGGCGTCACTCGCGCGCCAAGCTCATCCACCACCTCGCCGTTGACGGTCACATCGCCCTGCTCGATCATCTCTTCGGCGTGACGCCGCGACGTAACTCCCGAGCGGGCGAGGTACTTCTGCAGTCGTTCCTCTGCTGCTTCAACTGCCTGCTCGAACCGTCCGCCGTCAGGCCCGCCGAAGCGGGAGCCGCGCGCCGGTCCCGTATCCCTGGAGCCATACGGGCGCTGCTCGCGCGCTCGTGGAGGATATGGCGCGCGTGGGGGCAGCGGGCGCCCCATCGGTCGCGTGTCGCTGCGCCGGTCGTCGTCGCCGTACCGATTGAACGGGCGCGACGGACGCGGCGGTCGCGCGTCACCACCGTGGGGCCGTCCATCCTGGGGTCGAGTGTCACCGTAGGGACGCCCGCGTGGTGGGCGCGACGCATCATCAAATCCGCGCGAGCGGGTGTCACCGCCGTATGGCCGCTCATACTGCCGCGGGCGTGGCGGGCGCGATTCGTCGTCAAACGAGCGCGACCGCGGCGGGCGGGAGTCTTCACTATAGGGCCGCGACCGTGGCGGGCGGGGCGGACGCGCGTCTCCGTACGGCCTCCCGGCTTGTGGACGGAATCCGCCGCCGGAGGGCCTGCCTCCCATTGGACGGCTGTCCGAGACGTTTCGATCGCGCGGCGGGCGGCGTTCGTCGGAATATGGCCGCTCACCTGCTGGCCGGGAATCGCTCCCCGCTGGACGCCTGCCAGGTGGTCGCCCGCCCGGCCGATAGCCACGCTCGGTGCGAAAGCCTCCGGCGGCTGGGCGCGCGCCTCCACGGTAGGGGCGGCCAGACCCAAACGCCGGGCGGTCGTCGGAGAATGAGCGTCCGCCGGACGTGCCGCGTGGTCGGTCGCTGCCGCCACCTCTCGCGTCGTCGCGCCGGGGAGGGCGCCGGTCGAAGTCACGCCCCTCGCCCCTCCCGCCGGATCGCTCACGGGTAGGTGGGCCGCCCGCGGACCGGAAGCGGCGCTCGCCGTCGCGGCCGGACTGGGCTCCGCCACCAAAGCCGCCGCGAGGGGCACCAGGCCGGCCCTGCCGGTCGCCTGGGCGCCCGCGAGCGCCCCCCGGACGCGGATATCCCTCACGGCCATCGTTGCTGCGGCCCGAAGGGCCGCGCTGTGAAAATCGGGAGGGTGGACGTCTTCCGCCTTCGCGGTCGTTATGCGACGGCATCGGTAACCTTTCGCAGTAGTGTGAGCGTGCGGGCGCCAATCTGCTGCGTGTCTGGCTCCAGCAGATCGACGATGCGCGTAATGGTGACCTGGGGACGAGACTGCGCGCTCCGCTCGGGCAGCCGGAAGCCGATCGCGGAAGCCGCCATCTGCGGCTCCGCCACGCTCCGCAGCGCATCCGAGACACGGTCGAGCAGGTCAGATACCGTGAGATCGAGCGACTCGGCCAGCCGCTCCAGCACGATGGGCGAGGGGTACTTCTTGCCGCGCTCGATCTCGCCGAGATAGACGACCGAGATAGCGGACCGCTCCGCCAGGTCTTTGAGCGTCATCTCACGCTCGTGCCGGGCCTCTCGAATCACGGCCCCGACCGTGTGTTGCAAGTCCGCCATTTGCCGCCTCCCGAAAGACATATGCTCTCAGCATGTCCGGCGCAGCCAGCTATGCCGAGAGCATCGGTTCTGCCTTCTCGCGCCGCTCGATGGTCGTGTACGGTACGCCTTAGAGGTACCTCAACCCAACGTCGCGTAGCATATCGCGTTCATCTCTTGCACCGATTATGCCACATTCGAGCCGCCCGGAGTAGGAAGCACGCGTATCGGGTCTCCGATGCGTACGCCTCAGCTTCGGGCGCTGGATACACGGCACGCATGCTGGAGCGGAACACGCAGAGCAGCAGTTCACGTGAGAGGATGTCTGCCATGAGATACCGCATGGGGTTTCGCGTCACCAACAGCGAACATGACCTCGCACCCCGACCGACGCTTCCGATGCCGATGGTCTACGAACGCGCCGAGCCACCACGCTGGGCGTACCGCGTGGTGACGGTCGATCTGCGCGAAGAGCCACCGCTGCAGGAAGATCAGCTCAACGAGCTGGGCGGCGAGGGCTGGATTCTCGCCAGCACCATCAGCCAGCCCGCTGGGAGCAGCGCGCGCCTGACCTACTACTTCGTGCGCTCCGCCTAGGCGCACGGATGTTCCTGCGAGTTCACGCCGAAAGAAGGTTCCATATGCAGCTAGACGCCAGCCGGCCAATGCCGGCGAGCCTCGTCATTCCGACCGTCATCGAGAACAGCAGCCGCGGCGAGCGGGCGTACGATCTCTTCTCGCGGCTGCTCCGTGAGCGCATCGTGCTCGTCAACGGTCCCGTCGAAGACCAGATGGCGAATCTCGTCGTCGCGGAGCTGCTTTTCCTCGCCAGCGAGAACAGCAGCCAGCCCATCAACATGTACATCAACTCGCCAGGGGGCGTCATCACCGCCGGGCTCGCCATCTATGATACGCTGCGCTCGCTGCGCTGCCCCGTCTCGACGACCTGCGTCGGACTGGCCGCCAGCTTCGGCACGATTCTGCTGATGGCGGGCGACCCTGGCCGCCGCTACGCGCTACCGCACGCTCGCATCCACATGCATCAGCCGCTGGTGCAGGGCGGACCCGGCGGGCAGGCCACGGATATCGAGATCTTCGCGCGCGAGATGCTGCAAACGCGCTCGGTCATCAACGAGATCATGGCGCTGCACACTGGCAAGCCGCTGGAGGTCATCCAGCGCGACACCGACCGCGACTTCTGGATGAGCGCCGAAGCCGCCAAAGAGTACGGCATCATCGACGAGGTGCTGCCGCTGGAAGACTGGAAGGCGCGCGGCGGCGAGGTCTCCGCGAGCGCGGCCGGGCGCTTGTAGTCTCCAGACGGAAAGGATGATGTGTATGCGCGTGCTCGTGCTGGGCGGCACACAGTTTATCGGGCCACATGTCGTGCGCCAGCTCGTCGCCGGTGGCCACGATGTCGCCGTGTACCATCGCGGCGAGACCGAGGCTGAGCTTCCTGCCAACGTGAGACACATCCACTGTGGCAGCGCGGCGGGAGAGACAGATAGCGGCGGCTGGTTGGAGCGGCTGCCCCAGCACGAGCGCGAGATACAGGACTTCGCGCCGGAGGTCGTGCTGCACATGATCGCCTACACAGAGCGCGATCTGCGGCCCGCGCTCGATCTCGCCGCACAAGGCGGACGGCGGCTGGTCGTCATCAGCAGTCAGGATGTCTACCGGGCGTTTGGGAGGCTCCTGGGCACAGAGTCTGGCCCGCCCGACCCGCTGCCTCTCACCGAAGACTCGGCGCTGCGCGAGCGGCTCTATCCCTACCGGAGCGATCCGCCGCTGCCGGATGACGATCCGCAACACTGGCGCGACGAGTACGACAAAATTCCCGTGGAGCGTCTGGCGCTAACTAACGGCGCCGTCGCGGGCACGGTGCTGCGCCTGCCGGCGGTGTATGGTCCCGGCGACAAGCAGCACCGGCTCTGGCCATATCTAAAGCGCATGGACGACGGGCGGACGGCTATCGCCATCGACGAGCGGGTCGCGCAGTGGCACTGGGCACGCGGGTACGTCGAGGATATCGCGGCGGGCATCGCGCTCGCGGTCACGCATGAGACGGCGGCGGGCAAGGTCTATAACGTGGCAGAATCGGACGCGCTGACCGAGACGGAGTGGATTCGCGCCATCGGCGAGGCTGCCGGCTGGCACGGCGAGATTGTGGCGACGCCGCCAGACCGTTTACCCGAGTCGTTGCGCGTCGGCGTAGAGGAGGTCGCCGAGCAGGATCTGGTGGTGGATACATCGCGCATCCGCCGCGAGCTGGGCTACGCGGAGGGCCTGCCCAGACCCGAAGCGCTGCGCCGCACTGTCGCGTGGGAGCGCGCCCATCCGCCCAAAGAAAGAGGACCCAGCGCGGACGACTACGCGGCGGAGGATGCCGCGCTCGACTCCGTGCGGCGCGCGTCACGAACGTAAACGGACAGTGACAACCCAACTGCAACGCATCAGCGGCCCTTCGGCTTAGGAGGGCCGCTGATTGTCACACGCACCTATGACGGTCTTGTTCCGCGACACCATGAGACAAGGGGGAACACCGTGATACACCAGCCACGCAGATGCGAGAGCCACACCATCCCCGGATTCCACTTCCTCGAATGGTGCGGCGTCTCGTGAGCGGCGATACGCTACCGGTAGCGCAATGGCCCTGAGTTGACCGGCGCGGGGGCCGAGTTCTCGCTGAAGCGGCGGCGTGGCGCGTATCGAGCGGGCTGGGTGTGCGAATAGCCACTCGGGCTCGGGGCGGAACCGCCGGAGTCGTGCGCGTCATATCCACTGGGGCTGCGCGAGCCATCGTCTTCGGAGAAGGGGCGCGGCGCGTCACGGTGGATCGGCGTCGGCGCCTGGTTGCTCGACGTGGGGCCAGTCATCTGCCCCTGATTCTCGAGCAGCTCTGAGCGCACAATCACGACTTCGGGCGGCGCGCTGATGCCCAGCTTGACTCGCTCGCCCTCGACCGCGAGCACATGAATGGTGATCACTCCATTGAGGACGATGGCCTCTCCGGCCTTCCTACGTAGCACAAGCATGTTCGTTCCCCCTCCTCAACAGGACACTCGACACTCCGTGCCCTCATGTGGCGATGATGAGATGCCCTGCTGTGCGGCTCCGTCTCCTACGGGACCGCGACGCGGCTATGCCGCAACGACCACATCCACATACGATCTGCGCTTAGAAGCGGGAATCGTCGGGTCTTGCCCGGCCACATCAGCCGTATGCGGCGAGCCGTCCGCACGTGCCCTACCCCTACAAGTCGACACCGTCGCGACTGCTCCGTTGGGTCCAATTGCGGTGTTCCTCACACACTACATTCAAGCTGGAATCCCTTGCGGAAGGTGGAGCGCGCTACCTCCACACTCACGCGACTGCTGCACGTGGCGGTTGTACTGTGTACAACGTAGAGTCTGCCAACCAGTACCGCCGAATATGCCTGATTGAAGCGACGAAGCCGCATCTGCAATTCCTCGCCTCGGGACGCACTCAGCCTGCAATGAATAGGTTCCTCCTTGCCGTACGGGAAACCCGAACGTCGATGCACCGGTGTCTGCGATACGGACCAGGTTGCGCGCGAACGAAATTGGGGAGCCATGCTCGAAAGGCGTCTGGCGACGAGCAGTCCGCCTGCCAGACATCTCAGACGAGAGCGAGCTCGTTCCCAGAAGTCAGGCATCCTACCCTATCCGACTCGCCCTCCAGACTCGCCGAGATTCGGCGACCTTCACGCGGTTTGTTAGTTCATACGATAATACTGACGCAAGAGTAACGCTCATATGCGCTACTGTCAATCACTGACAACCAGATGACCTAGCCCAGATGCCATCCATCATCTCCAACCCTTGCCTCAGGCTGGAAACGGTGGAACCTTCGCGAGTCGCGACTATTTCATTGGGTCTGGGATTCGCGGACGCCCCACAACACCGGCGCCGCGCTCAAAAGAGGTCTTGCGCTTCCAGTGCGGCGATGCCATCGAGCGCCGCCCACGGCGAAGACGACCGCACCCGCTTGCCGGTGGAACGGCAGGACGCTCGCCAGCGCCTTCGGGACGAGGCACGCCGCGTGCCTGCCTGGTTCTGTTCCACAGGACGAGCGCCCGCCCTGCGAAGTTGCCTTATTATGTCACATCATCTTCAGCGGCGTGCCACCGCAAAACGCGTGGTTTTGTGGGTATACGCGGCAACGTTATTCGTCTGTCGTGCGGTCGCGCCAGCCATCGCCGCTACGCGCAGCCTGCCGCCGGTCGTCGCCCTCACCGTCGTCGGAGTGCTCTGGCTCAGTCTCCAGGCTGCGCACCACCTTGACCTTGGTGATGCGCCGCCCCTTCGTGCTGAGCACGGTGAACTCCATATCGCCGTAGCGCACGACGTCGCCGACGGTTGGGATCTTGTCGAGGCGCGCATAGACGAAGCCGCCGAGTGTCTCGTAGCCGTCGGGCGGCAGCTCGCGATTGGCGATCTCCGCGAATTCATCGAGCGTCACTTTGGCGTCGATGATAAACTCGTTCTCGTCCATCCGCTCAAAGAGCTGTTCCTCGACGTCATACTCATCCTTGATGTCGCCGATGATTTCCTCGACGACGTCCTCGATCGTCACCAGTCCGGCGACGCCGCCGTATTCGTCCACCACGATCGCCATGTGGACTCGTTGCGCCTGCAGCTCACGCAACAGGTCGTCGAGCCGCTTCGATTCAGGGACGAAGTACGCCGGACGCAGCGGCACCTGTCGCACCGTCGCGGGCTTGCGTCCGCTAGCGAGCACCCGCAGTAAGTCTTTGGCGTAGAGCACGCCCACGATGTTGTCGATCGAGTTCTCGAAGACCGGAATGCGCGACTGACCGCCCTGAAGCACGATCTGCGTGGCATCGTCGAAGGTATCATCCATCTCGATGGTCACCATGTCGATGCGCGGCACCATCACCTCACGCGCCGCCGTGTCAGAGAGCTCGAAGACGTTGTCAATCATCTCGCGCTCTTCTTCTTCGAGCACGCCCTCTTCTTCGCTCACCTCCACCAGCAGCCGAAGCTCGTCCTCCGTCACGAACGGGCCGTGGCGCACGTTCTGTCCGCCGAACAGCCGCACGATATGCGAGGTAATCCAGGTGAGGGCGCGCACCAGCGGCTGCAGGACCCGCGAGGCGAACTCGACCGGCCCGACGAGCCAGCGCGCCCAGCGCTCCGGCGACTGGACGGCCGCACTCTTCGGCGTGATCTCACAAAAGATCAGCACGATCAGCGAGAGCAAGACGGTCGAGACAACCTCCGCGCCGGTGAAGTTCAGGTCCACCGCGATGATGGTGGCGAGCGTCGAGGCCGTGATGACCGCGATATTGCTCACCACCAGAATCGTCGTGAGAAAGGTCTGCGGCTTCTGTAGCAGGCGTTCGATGCGCTGCGCCGCGGGATCGTTCTCTTCGGCGAGGTTGCGGATCTTGATGCGGCTCACCGAGGTCAGCGCCGTCTCTGCCGCCGCCGCGACCGCCGCGACGAACAGGGTCACGAGCAGCGCGAGAAGCAGAATCCAGTCATGCCCGTGCCAGTTGCTCAGTGGTGCCGCGGCAAGAGCGAAATGCGAGAAATGGAGCCGGCTTATACTGTCGCTCTCCACGTAATTGACTCACTCCCTCTCCAAGGGGCCTGCGGCGGATTGTGAACCGCCTTGCCGCGCCTCAGAGGACTCCGTGCCCATCCCGCTGCCCGACGCTCCTCGCGTCGTCGCGGATGCTCCAGGCTGCGTCGCCGGAGCCGGGCCGGATGCTGTTGCTTCAGTCGATGTTGGTGATATCTCTTTGTCATGAACCGTGCCGGTAGCCTCGGGAACCGGCTTGCGCTTGATCACGCGCGCGGGCATCCCGACCGCGACCGACCACGGCGGCACGTCTTTCGTGACGACCGCGCCCGCCCCTGTCGTCGCGCCGTCACCTATCGTCACGGGCGCGCGCAGCAACGTGTCACAGCCGAGGAAGACATGCTCGCCGACCTCGGTGTGGTGCTTGCGCTGGCCGTCGTAGTTCATGGTGATGACGCCCGCCGCGACATTCGTGCCAGCGCCGATCGTCGCGTCGCCCGCATAGCTGAAGTGGTGCATCTGCACGTCGGGACCGAGCGTCGTGTTCTTGATTTCGGCAAAATTGCCCATATTCGCGCCGGTCGAGAGGTGCCCACCCACGCGCATGTGGCTCATCGGGCCGATGCGCGAGCCGGAGTCCATCACCGACTCCTCCACCCAGGAGGCGAGCACCTGGCAATTATCGCCGATGCGGCTGTCGCGAATCATGCTGTTCGGCCCAATCTCGCAGCCCGCGCCGATGACCGTCGCGCCACGCAGCGCCGTCCCAGGGCGGATCAGCGTATCCTGCCCGACGCGCACGCCCGCGTCCACATACGTCGAGGCAGGGTCCTCGATCGTGACGCCAGCGTACATCAGGTCGGTGAGGATGCGCTGCCGCAGAATCGCCTCGGCTTCGGCAAGCTGCACGCGGTCGTTCACGCCGGCGGTCTCCGCGAGCGCTGCCGTTGCCGTGCGGGTTGCCCGGCCCTCGCGCGCGGCCATCTCGACCAGATCGGTGAGGTAATATTCGCCGTTGGTGTGCGGCTCCAGACGGTCGAGGCGCGGCCAGAGCCAGTCCGCCGCGAAGCAGTAGATGCCTGAGTTGACCTCGCGGATCGCAAGCTGCTCTGGCGAGGCGTGGCGTTGCTCGACGATGCCCAGCACGCGGCCCGCCTCATCGCGCAGCACGCGCCCATACTCCGCTGGGTCCTCCGCGATGCCGGTCAGAAACGTCAGCGTGGCGTCGCTCTCGCGGTGCTCGGCGATCAGCGCGGCCAGCGTGTCTGGACGCAGCAGCGGCGTATCGCCGTAGAGCACGAGAATCGTCTCGGGACGCGAATCCTTCCCCGTCAGCGCTTCGCGCGTCACGCGCACCGCGTCGCCGGTGCCAAGCTGCCGCTCCTGCACGACGATTTCGAAGGCGTCGCCGCTCGAAGGCGTCCACCCGAGCGCCTGTCGCACCTGCTCGGCTTCGTGGCCGAGCACGAGCACATAGTGCGCCCCTGGTGAGTGCGGCTCAGCGGGGTCCGGGCTGCCGGGTTCAGCGGACGGGAGGGGGTCAGGTGAGGGTGAGACGGCATCAGCGGCCGTCCGGAGGACGTGTTCCACCATCGCGCGGCCGGCGACGCGATGCGCCACTTTCGGCATGCGCGAGCGCATGCGGGTACCCTTGCCGGCGGCAAGAACGACGATCCCGATGGATCCCGTACGAATAGAGATAGCTCCCTCTGCGGTGCGGCTCGCGCGGGGGTGTCTCAGACGAGCGCACCTCCGTCTTCCACTGGCGCCGCACGCTGCATGCGCACGGACGGGAAGAACCTGCGAGCCGGCTCCGGCGCCAGGATTCGAACCTGGGATGGCGGATCCAAAGTCCGCTGCCTTACCGCTTGGCCACGCCGGAATAATCCTCTGAAACGCCCCACTACCGCATGAGCCGCCGCTTGTACGAACAGGCAGCAGGCGCCGAGCAGTCTGGCACGTTCCGTCAGCCTACATTTTACCACAGGCATGCGGAGCAGCACAGCCCCATTCTGCTCATTGGCATCTTTCAACGATATGAGCGTTTGCGTCGCAATTGACTGGTGCTCGTATACTGGCGTCGATAGCAAGAAGGCACTTTAGGGCATCAACAAACGGTCGGCAATATTTCCGCGCGCTCGTTACACGAATCGTCCATGTCATTGCAATCCGCCTGGACGCCCGAGATGGGAGCGTGGCCTCGTGCCATCAGCACATTCCATAGTCGCGATCTGCGTGGACGGATTCATACTCGGTGCGTTCGCTTTCATCTTCGGCATGGTTGCGGTCAGGTTTTGGCGCATCCGAGACCCCCGTCTCCAGGCCACCCGCCTGTCAATCGTCGCTGGCGCACTTAGTCTGAGTTGCGCACTCCTGGTCGTTATTTGGTTCATGGAATATCCAAACGCGCCGCGCGTCGCCTTGACGTTGAGCGTCCCCTTCGGATTCGCGCTCACTGTGCTCGGACGCTATCTCATTCGCCGGTGTCAGCGTAAGCAGGCAGGCGATCACCATCAGCATCAGCATTGAAACCCCATCACCCGTAACCGTGCAAGGTAGCAAAGCCCGCAGCCTATTATGGCTGCCACTTAATTAGTGCCGGAGGAGCAGGACACAGGAGTGAGCTACATGGCCACATTCACTTAAAGGTCTTGGGGCCAGTAGCCGAATCGAGCCAGGAGATAGAGAATGTTTACCTCTGCCGAGTTGTGCGAAGGCGAAGTCATCACACGTGAAGAGCTTCGTAAGAGGTTCTGCATCACTGACGCAACCATAAACACGGGCGTCTTTCGTCCTGCCGGTCATGACTCTATCTGGCTGTTCGTTACCGAGCGGAAATCGTCAGACAGAACGCAATACAGTGATCGGTTGGATGGTGATACGCTCTACTGGGATGGGCAAACGTCCGGACGCACAGACCAGTTGATAATTGAGCATCAGCGTCGTGGTCTTGAACTCCTGGTGTTCTATCGTAAGTCCAAGACCGAATATCCAGGCGCTGGATTCCGCTACCTGGGTCGCTTTCGGTATGAAAAACATGAGGATTCGCAGCCTGCACATTTCACACTCACGCGCCTGAGTTCGACACACCGATAACTTCGCATCGGTGTGATAACAACTGCGCACACAGCTCAGAAAGCCAATAAGTCTATGACCACATTTCGCTATTTCCTGCATCCCCATGAGTTCTCGAATTATCAGGAGGAGCCGCGTCACTGCGATATCTGCGGACGCACTCAATCTGGATATGAGGGGCCATTCGCTGGCGAGCATGATGAAGTCGAGTTTGTTTGTGAAGACTGCCTGTCCAGTGGACGGCTACAGGAGCTTGACCTCAGTACAAATGATGGTAACGTGTCATCCCTGAGACGGCAATTGCGTGTGCTTGAACCACAACTCGCCGATGTTGAGCTCGACCGCTTGGCGCGTGAGCGCACAGCCGCAATCGAACATCGCACACCATGCATCATGACATGGCAAGACTTCTTCTGGCCCACCCATTGTGGCGGCTACTGCTGTTTTATCAAAGAGGTCGGCCAGCCTGAACTCAACCAGCTCTCACCTGAGGGAAACGGTGTAGCCTTCTTTGCGGCGCATGCAAGCGACATCGAGGACATGGATTCTGCCCGTGAGATCTGGGAAGGCATACGGCCCGACGCGCCATCTGACGGAAAAGATGGCTACACAACAGGCGTATACCTGTTCCGGTGCTTGGTCTGCGGCCAATACGTAGTGCTTTGGGACTGCGACTAAGTATTCCCGCATCCACTACGCTCCACCCGACTTGGCCAGCCGCTTCCTCTCCCGCACGCGAAAGACGACATCTACCACCAGCACGATGCCGACGCCGAGTGTGTAGATCACCACGTCGGCGTAGGGCAGGCCGTCGTGCAGCACCGGACCCAATCGCAGGTCGTGCAGGAGCATCCCCGCCGCGGTGTAGCCCAGCACGAGCGCGGCGAGGTCGAGCAGCCAGGGCAGCCGCTGGATGAGTGAGGCGATCAGCGCGCTGCCCGCCAACACGAGCGTAATGCTCAGCAGCAGGCCCAGCCCCAGCACCACCAGCTCACCGTGCGCCAGCGCACCAATCGCGAGGATGTTATCGAGGCTCATGGTCACATCTGCCACGAGGATGGTCAGCAGCGCGCTGGTGAATGTGCGTGATGGCGGCTTGTGGGACCCATCTTCGTCCGGGTCGGGAATCAGCTTGGCCTCTTCCTCGACCTGCTCTTCGTTGCTGCCCCGGCGCTCGGCGAGCAGCCGCGCCGCGATGAAAAACAACACCAGACCACCTACCGCCTGCAAGAACGGCAGCTCTAACAGCAGGGTCGCGGCAGATGCGAAGGCAATGCGGAGCACGATCGCGCCCGCGCCGCCCAGCACGATCGCGCGCAGACGCTGACTTTGAGGCAGGCCGGATGCCGCGGCGCCGATCACCAGGGCATTGTCGCCACTCAGGGTCAGGTCCACCAGAATCACAGCGCCCAGCGCTGCCAGGAACTGGAGCATGGCCTCGTCCTCACTACTCGCGTGGTACCTGTGCGTCCCAACCAGACCACATGCCGGGGTCCGTCTGGTGAGTGTAGCCCACCGCGGCTGAGGAGAGCCACCTCTCCGTGTCCGTGCAGGAGTCGTGCCCACTGGCTCGCGAGCTACCGCGCCTGATCCGTCGTGTTCTCGCGGAGAAACTGGTCGATGCGGGCGGCGATGGCGTCGCGCACCTCGCGGAAGACGGTGAGGCGTTCCTGCTCCGTGCCGGTGGCTGCCGAGGGGTCGGGGAAGCCCCAGTGCTCTTGCCGCCGGGCGCCCGCGAAGAAGGGGCACTGCTCGCGGGCATCGTCGCAGACCGTCACCACCAGGTCGAACGGCTGCCCGGCGAATGTGTCGAGTCCCTTCGCGTAGTGGCCCGCTGGCTCGCCGATGTCGATGCCGTCCTCAGCCATCACCTGTACGGCCAGCGGATGCACGGCGCGCGGTTGCGTTCCGGCGCTGAAGGCCGCGTAGCGTCCGCCGCCGCGCGCTTGCAGGAAGCCCTCGGCCATCTGCGAGCGCGACGAGTTATGCGTGCAGAGAAACAGCACTCGCACGAGGGTGCCCGATGCGGGCATATTTGGCTCGGTCACGGTGTGCTCCTTACGAGGTACCACCGGCAGTCCAGGGCATCGTTCCGACGATATTGGCGATGATGAGCGACCGGTTCTGCGGGTCCCACGCCATGACCGTGTCGGCCTTGGCGAGCGCTACGAGAGCCGTCATAGCTCCAGGGCTGGCAGGCATGACGTAGCGCTGATCGTCCTCGGTCACGATCATGACCTCGAACTGGCCGTCGCCTTGGGCGGCATCCGGGGTCCAATTGGCGTTGAGGGTCTTAACGCGACGTGTTTCCGGACTTGCACCTGGCATGAGAGCCTCCATAGCCTGATCAAGCGGACTCCTCGCACAGTCTTGGGAGAGATGGTCGGCGCGGTCGTTCACGTTGCCCTACTTGTCACACCTCCCGGCATTGATAGTGCTCGCGCCTCAGCAGCTGCAGCCGCCACAGCAGTCGCCCGACTGAGCGACGGGCAAAGTCGACGGAGCAGCGGCGAGAACCGGCCGCTCCTCCGCAGGCCCAGCAGCAGGCTTCGTCGCGCGAACAAAGGCGCTGGCGAGCTTGCCGTCGCCGTCCTCCCAGCCCGCGGGCAGGGTACTCACGTCTAGCCCGGCCTCGGCGACCGTGTAGCGCCGGGTGATCGTGATGCTCACGTCCTCGAAGCCCGCGTCGCGCAGCAGCCGTTCGTACTCGGCGATATCGAGCGCGCCCGCGAGGCAGCCGACCCACGCCTCCATGTTCTGCCGCAGCCCATCCGGGACCGGCCCGTCAGAGACGACATCCGAGACGGCGAAGCGCCCGCCCGGCCGCAGCACGCGGAAGGCGTCGCGCAGCACGACCGTCTTGTCCGCCGCGAGATTGATGACGCAGTTGCTTATGACCACATCGACCGAGTTGGCGGGAAGTGGAACATCCTCGATGCGGCCTTTGAGGAAGGCGACGTTGGTCGCACCCTCCTTCGCCTTGTTCTCCTGCGCGAGCGCCAGCATCTCGTCCGTCATGTCAAGGCCATAGACGAAGCCGGTCGGCCCCACGCGCCTGGCCGAGAGCAGCACGTCGATGCCGCCGCCCGAGCCGAGATCGAGCACCGTCTCGCCCGCGCGCAGGTCGATCAGCGCGGTCGGGTTGCCGCAGCCGAGCGAGGCGAGCACGGCCTCCTCGGGTAGCGCGGCCACATCCTCAGCCGTGTAATTGCCAGTCGAGAGGTCGGCGTCGAACGGGCTGCCCGCCGAGCAACAGCCACCCCCACCCGCTCGCACCGTCTTCGCGGCTTCGGCATAGCGCTCGCGCACGCGCTCGGAAATTGTCTCAGACGCCGGTTGTGTCATGGCCACCCTCCATTCATCGACGGATATCGATGCATCTCCAAAAAAAAACAGGATTACGCCAACTCCCGCACGAGCGACAGACTCCGCCGCCCCTCGTCCGTCGCCCAGTAGTACGACCATACGCCGCGCTTCTCGGTCGCGATCAATCCCGCCTGTCGCAGAATACGCAGGTGGTGGCTGATCGTCGGCTGGTGCAGGTCAAACTGCGCGGTGATGTCGCAGACGCAGAGCTTCCCCTCTTGCCGCGCGAGTAGTTCGAGCATGCGCAGGCGTGTCGGGTCGGCCAGCGCCTTCAGCCGCTCGACGAGTGAGTCTGCCAGTAGAGGCGCGGCCTCGGACTGCACCACCCGCCCGCCACAACACGCATCTAGCCGCTCAGGCGCGCTATTCATGCTGTTGCGCACATCGAGAGTCGTATCCATGACCAGAGCATGCTCTATTCATCGAAGTTTGTCAATGCCTCAATTATCAGGATCATGCGGCGACGCACTCTTCGACATGCCTCAGAGTACATAGCGGCTGGTGAGTGAGGAAATACTGATCTCACGATTGTTGCACACCCGTGACCTAACCCAATGACTCCGTGATGCCCTTGTGAGACCGCGACACGATAGTGTATGTGTGGAACAGTCACAAGTGAAAGGAGCATCATCCATGTCCGTATCGCAGACAGCGCCTGGGACGCAACTGCCGACAGAAGAAAGGAATCAGGCACAGGGCGAAGCGCGGCAACAGGCGCCCGGCGGGGCTCCTGGCGCACGTCCGTTCCGCCGTGGCCCAGCTATGGCGCTGGTGGGACTGGGATTGAGCCTGGTGGTCAGCATTGCCGCCACAGTGATGGCGAACCGCCAACGTGGACGGATGTTTGGGCAGCGCATGCCCCGACTTGTGCTGGTGAGCATGCCGTTCTCCAGCATCACCATCACCCCGATCCTCATGGGACGACGGCCACGGAGACGGCAGCGCCAGGCCCGGAGGTTTACTCGCATGCTTCAGCGACGCGTGAGGAGGTAACAGCAACCTGACTGTAGACGGCGCGAGATGAGAGTCTATACGACGTGAGCGCTATTTGACGGGTGCTCGACCCCCGCTCGCTGGGGGCACGCACCGACGGCGTCCTGTGTAGGTATCATGCATAGGGCGCTGTCGATGCGCATTCCGAGCCCAGGAGCCCACAGATACTGCCTGCGCTATGAGTTGGTCGGTGTCCTTCCGAGCCGCAGACCAAGCCATACGCCAAACGCCCCGGCGGCAAGATACACCTCCTGCAGCCAGGCCCAGGGCTGTGAGGGCGACTGGGCCGCGGTGAGACCAATCGTCGCGATCTCTACCAACTCGAATCCGATCATCAGAAAGCCAGCGGCGATTGCCGCGAACGGAGCACAGCGCGCCTTTCGCAACACGGCGACACACGCGGTGCCCGCGCTCCCGCCGCACACCACACCCAGTGCGAGCGCAGGAACCGTGTAATCGGTAAATGGACGCACGAGCCCGTGTGCGAGCAGCTCGCGTGGCATCCGCGGAACAAATGCCGCACCGGCAACCGCCGTCGTCGCCACAAACGCTTCAAGCGCGACGAGCGAGCGCCGGATGCCAGCCTGTTCGCCACGTTGCGGGCGGCTCGATGGCGCGACTACTGTGTCGGGCCGCAGAGGCGGCAGCGAACGAATGGACATGGCACCCTCCTGCCGTATCTAACGGTGAACGTGCGGTCCGTGTGGTCGTCTGGCAGACGTCTCATGTTCACCGTATCCCACACCCACTCCGCCTATCCTTCAAGCTGCGTTGTCCTGCTCACAGAGCCATCACAGCATGCCGGTTGAATGTCACAATGGCGGCACGCTCGCCGTGTGCACGTCACTTCATAAGAGCTAGCGTCGGCCGCAGCCTCTCCAGCACGCACACGTGGCAGAAGGGGCCCATCCAATGTACGTGCATATACCCCGCCGCCGTCGCACTCCGATTGGCTATACTTCAAGCAGTAGGCACGAAGCCGACGTGCGTCCTCAGCTAGCGCAAAGCGATTGGAGATAGGTACACAATGGTAGCGATCTCGCTCATGATCGAGGGGCAAGACGGCCTGAACTGGTCGCTCTGGAAACAGCTCGTCGCGACGGTCGAAGAGGCTGGGTACGCTGGCCTCTTCCGCTCCGATCACTTCACCAACGCGCGCCCGCCCGAGAAAGACTCGCTGGAGCTGATCGTCTCGCTCACCTATCTCGCCGACCACACGCGGCGCATCCACTTTGGTCCGCTCGTCGCGCCGCTGAGCTTCCGCCATCCCGCGCTGCTTGCCCGGCAGGCCGCCGCGCTCGACGACCTCTCCGGCGGCCGCATGATTCTCGGCGTAGGCGCGGGCTGGCAGGAGCGCGAACACCAGATGTTTGGCTTCGACCTCGGCTCCATCGCGACGCGCAGCGCCCGACTACAAGAAGGGCTTGAGGTGCTAACGCGCCTGCTACGGAGCGACACCCCCGTGAGCTTCGACGGCCAGTTCTACCATCTGCGCGACGCCATCCTGCTGCCACGACCGCAGCGACCAGGTGGGCCACCGATCCTCGTCGGCGGTAACGGCAGGCGGCGGACGCTGCCCCTCGTCGCGCGCTACGCCGACATCTGGAATTCGCTCAGCTCCTCAGTTGAGGAGTTCCGTGAGAGCTCCGCCGCGCTCGATGATCTCCTCAGGGAGGTGGGGCGGCCCACTAGCGCCGTCAAACGCACAGCGATGCTGACCACCTACTTCGGGCGCGACACGGCGGAGCTGGAGCGGCGACTGGCGTTCCGCGAGCGTGATCCCCAACATGCGAACAAGTCGGTGGACGAGATGGCCGAGTATCTGCGCACCGAGCGGGGCGCGCTTGTGGGGCTGCCAGACCAGATCGCCAGCCAGATTCGTGCGTACGCCAACGCCGGGGCCGAAGAAGTGATGCTCCAGTGGTTCGACAAAGAAGACCTCGACGGCATCCGTGCGTTCGCGACAACTGTCTTGCCGCTGCTCTGATCGTGCCCGTCCACCACCCGGCGGAGTGACTACTCATGGAGACGCATATGGAAGACTCCGGACAGTTGCTGGCGAGACTGCTGCGCCAGGAAGAACGGCTTCAGTTCACCGAGTTCACCAACGATATCGCATTCGAGATCGGCCTGAAGCTGGTGGAGACGGCGCAGGAGAACAATCTCTCCCTTACCGTCGACATCCGTCGCACCGGGCAACAGCTCTTTCACTACGCCTTGCCCGGCACTACGCGCGACAACGACGAGTGGATCAAGCGCAAAAACCGGGTCGTCAACCGCTTCGGCCACAGCTCGTTCTACATCGGTAGACTGTATGCCAGTCAAGGCACGACGATCGAGGAGAAAGCGCTGCTCGATCCGACGAAATACGCGCCGCACGGCGGAGCCTTTCCCATCATCGTGCGGGGGATCGGCGTGATCGGCACCATCACCGTCTCGGGCTTGCCGCAGCGCGAAGACCACGAGTTGGTCGTGCGTGTGCTCTCCGAGTATCTGGGTGTAACGGACGACCAGTAGCGCCACGCATGCCGTCGCCCCTTCAGCAGAGGCGACGGCATGCGTGGCGCAGGGCTTGTGCCGACGTCTCAGACTGTCGCGCGGGGCGTCAGATGTGGTCCCTGGCTCAGCCAGATGGACCCATTGACCCACAGTACACAAAGGCGCGCCCGCACGCGATGCAGCTGCTAGGTTCAAGAGTATAGCCGCCACCCCTTCGCCCGTATGGTAGGATATCGGCAGATGTGCCGCACGCTACCTCACCGCGCGCGGAACCGTTCATGAAAGGGAGCGCGCGTGTCGGCGCCGCAAGATACCTCTTCTCAGCACAGCCAGGGCTCCTCCGGAAAACTCTACTTGCTCGCTGGCGCCGCCCTCACGCTCTGCCTCGTCATTCTCACGTTCGTCGTCGCGCACGCACTCAACGTCGCCCCCTCCGCGCAGGGCACCCAACCTGTCCAGGCGAGCGGTACACCAATGGTGACGGGCGCGGTGCTCGGCGGCCGCTGGAGCGACTTCAACAAGCGCTTCGGACCGCAGCTCAATCAGGAGACCGACGTCTGGATCGGCACGGTGAAGGGCCAGCGGGTGCAGGTGCAGATATTTCAGGCCGATCAGGTGGATGTCATCGACGGCGGACAGCGCGCCAACGCCATCCTGCTCTCCGTCCCATCCGGCTCGTCGCCCTGGAGTGAGGCGACGGCGACCGCACTCGTGGAGTCCTTCCTGCCATCCGACGCGCAGTACGGCGGCGACGTGCAGGCGGCCAACGGCACCGAGCATGTCTACGTCAGCGCGCTGCTCGCCAATACCTTCAAGTCATCAGTCTTCACGCTGCACGGAGGAAGCGGCCGGATGCCCGCGGGCACGTTCGACTGGCAATGCGCACCTCCCGCGAGCGGCAGCACGGGATACTCCACCTGCAGCATCAGCACCG
>CAYRVF010000074.1:0-28617 GCA_964427535.1 uncultured Ktedonobacterales bacterium | reverse complement strand
TGTCGCCATCGCACGTGCGCTGGTCAACGGGCCGCGCCTGCTGCTGGCTGACGAGCCGACCGGCAACCTCGACACGCGCACTAGCATCGAGATTCTGGCGATCCTGCAGGAACTGAATACGGCAGGGCTGACGATAGTGCTCGTCACGCACGAGCCCGACATCGCCTGCTACGCCGAACGCCAGATCACCGTGCGCGACGGCCTAATCGCCAGCGACACGCCCATTCTGTCACGACGCTTCGGCGCCGACGACCTGAGATCCCTCGCGCCAGCACGCGAGCCTGCGGGAAGGATGTGAGCCATGACAGAACGTCCACCATCCTCGCGCACGAGGGAGGCGCTCGCATGACGCCGTCAGAGACTCCAGCTACCCGCACACGTCTGGGCGCGGTGCGTCCCTCGCCCGACGTCGCCAGGCGCACGCGGCCCGTCTCACCGCGGATGGGCACGACATCTGGCGGCTATGCGGTGCGTCCCACCCGGCCAGGGTCCAGGCGGCCAGCCAGACGGCGCGGGTTGATGCTCGGCTCCAGCGTGCCCAGCGCGTTAGACGCCCTCTGGGCCAACCGGTTGCGCTCGCTGCTCACCATCCTGGGCGTCATCGTGGGCGTCTCGGCCGTTATCGCCGTCGTCACGCTGACGCAGGGCACCAGTGCCGTGTTGAACGCGCGTGTGGCCGGGCTGGGCACCAACGTGCTGACCATCACCCCTGGCTCGACGACGACTGGCGGCGTGCGTGGCGGCGCAGGCACGGTACAGTCGCTCACCCAGGCCGACGCCGACGCGGTCACGTCTGTGCCCCATGTCGCCAACGTCAGTCCCATTCTGAGCGCCAACGCGCAGCTCATCGCGGGCGCTCAGAACTGGAACACGCGCGTGCAGGGCGTCTACGCCAACTTCCGGTCCATCGGCAACTGGCAGATGAGCGAAGGCTCCTGGTTTACCGACGCGGACGAGACGAACGGCCAGCCGGTGGCCGTTCTCGGCCAGACGGTCGTCCAGAATCTCTTTACGCCGACCGGTACCGACCCCCTGGGGCAGACAATCCTCATCTCGGGACAGAGCTATCAGGTCGTGGGCGTGCTGCAGACCAAGGGCACCTCCGGCTTCTCGAATCAGGATGACGTCGTGTACGTGCCGTTCGCGGCGGCCAAAGAGCGGTTGAACAATTCGAGCTACGTCAGCCAGATTCAGGCGCAGATCGACTCGACTGACAACGTGAACTCCGCGCAGACGGCCATCACGTCTCTGCTGGAGCAGCGGCACAATATTGCCGCCGGTGGCACCGATGACTTCACCGTGCGCAGCCCGACGCAGTTCGTGCAGACGGCGCAGCAGTCCTCGCAGACGCTGGCTGTGCTGCTGATCGGTATCGCGGCCATCTCGCTGGTGGTTGGCGGCATCGGCATCATGAACATCATGCTGGTCTCGGTGACGGAGCGCACCCGCGAGATCGGCGTGCGTATGGCCGTCGGCGCGCGCCGCAGCGATATCCGCAATCAGTTCCTGATCGAGGCTCTGACGCTGAGTGCGGTGGGCGGCGTGATCGGCATCGCGCTGGGCCTGCTCGGCGGCTATCTGCTGACCAACGCCTTCCAGCTCCCGTTCGTCCTGAGCTTCGTCGCCATCGCGCTCGCCGTCGGCGTGAGTGTGTTGGTGGGCGTCGCGTTCGGCTTCTATCCGGCCGCGCGCGCGTCGCAGTTCGATCCGATCGTCGCCCTGCGTGTCGAATAGCGCCTCGTGGCGCGACCGCATTTGACTGTGCCTGCCCATGGGTGCGGGTAGTGATGAGGACCCTCAATGCGAAGCGTATCGCATCGTTTGTTTGGACTCTCGGCAGGCGCGCTGGCGCCCGCTCTGCTCTGCCTCGCGCTCGCCGGCTGCGGCTCGTCGGGCGGCTCACCGACGACGGCATCAGCGGCAGCCGCCACGCCGACGCCGACCTGCCCGCCCGCATCGGCCGCGGCGGCGAGCGTGAAATTCGTCAGCGGCACCATCGCTTCGGCCACACCGGGCACGATCACTGTGACGCCCAAGAGCGGCGCCCCCGTGACGGTGCAGGTGACATCCACCACGCGCATCACGAAGCTGGCGCCCGCGACACAAAGCGCTATCCAGGTGGGCGACGTGGCGCAGGTCTCGGCGGACGCGACAGGCACCATCGCGCAACGCATCGTCGTGCAGTCGGCCGGCGCGGGCTTCGGCGGCGGGACGGGCCAGAACGGCGGCCAACCGCGTGTGACGCGCACACCAGGGAGCCGCTTCAATCCGGCGTGCTTCGGCCAGGGGCGGCAGCGCGGCACCGGAGCCGCACTCGCGGGACAAGGTGGACGTATAAGCGCCGTGTCGAACTCGCAAGTCGAGCTGATTGACACGCAGGGACAGACGTTGACCTACGGCATCACCTCCAGCACGGTCATCCTCGCGCCCACGGCGGGCACGACCGCTGATCTGGTGGCAGGTGACACCGTTACCGCGACGGGCACCGCGACCGGCAACAGCATCACCGCGCGCTCTATCACCGTCACCTCCGCAGGCCAGTAGCCTCGCGGCGCGGCAACGGGGCGCATGCGCGACGCCCGGAACGCCCGGGCGCCTGTCGCGTCCGTCACGGTTCCAACTCACTGTCGAGTTGGGGCCGTGTTCGTCGTCTTACGCTGGTTTCGAGCCGGGTGGGAGCGTTCTTCCCGCCCCAAGCAAAATATCCCAGCGCTCGATGGATGCCGTGCGCAGGAGCCGCGGTGGCGTCCAGGGGTCTTTCGCGAGCTGGTCTTCGATGGCTTGCTCGCTCTCGGCGGCGACGATGTGCAGGAACTTCACTTCGCCGTCGCCGAGTGGACCGCCAAAGACGATGAATCCCTCGTCTGCCAGTGCATCCATGAACGCGGCGTGCTCCTGCCACCGGCGTTGCTGGCGCATGGGACGTGTGGCGTCCCAGTGCTCCCCTCGTTCTCGAAGAACAGCGTAATAGCTTGTTCACTGCGATGGAGGTCCTCTGTTGCAATGCTATTTGAGCGAGCGCACCGAGCGGGATGGAGCCCACTGTGACATCAAACACGACATTCGTGGCCGTTTGGCGCGAATCTGGGAGATTTCCCAGAGACCGTTCAGCGAACGTTCAACTAGCGCTGCTATCGTGAGGATGTATGGTTGCCGCGAGGTAACACTCTCGCGACGGCCCAGCTCCCGCTCCATTCCGCGCGCACGCCACATGTCTCTGACGTGCGTATAGGCATGCTTGCGCACCTGTGTATCAAAGGACCCGTCAGCCCATGCAGCAGTCGATTCGCAAAGTCGTCGTCGCGGCGCTCATCGTCGGCGTCTTCGTCTTCTACAGCCTCACGCATGCGCGGGCGTCGTCGTCCACGCTCGCGCCGGTGTCCTCATCGCCGGGAGCCGCGGGCGGCACTACTCCCACATCGCCCTCCACAACGGCGCCAGCGGGTCAGGCCACGGCGACGAGCGGATCGTCGACGACCTACAAGGATGGCTCCTACACAGGCAGCGTAGCTGATGCCCAATGGGGCTACATTCAGGTCAAGGCCATCATCTCGGGCGGCAAGATCACTGACGTGCAGTTCCTGCAGTATCCGAATGAGCGTGACCGCTCTATCCAGATCAACAGCGCCGCCGACCCGCAGTTGACGAGCGAGGCGATTCAGGCGCAGAGCGCGCAGGTCGATATCGTCACCGGCGCGACCGACTCCAGCCAGGCGTTCATCCAGTCGCTCTCTGACGCGCTCTCGCAGGCGCACGCCTAGCGCAGGAAGATACGCATATGCTGAAGGATACACGTCTGCTGATGGGCATGCCGATTACCGTACAGGTCCAGGACGACACCGCGACTGAGGCCGATATCGAGGACGTCTTCGCCTACTTCCAGACGGTGGATGATCGGTTCAGCACCTACAAGGAGACCAGCGAGGTGTCGCGGCTCAACCGCGGCGAGCTGGCGCCCGAGGACTACAGCGCCGATCTCGCCGCGGTGCTGGCGCTGGCCGAACGGACGAAGCGCGAGACCGGCGGCTATTTCGACATCCAGCGCGACGGGTACCGCGACCCATCAGGCATCGTCAAAGGGTGGGCCATTCTGCGGGCTGCCGAGCTGCTGCGGGAGCGAGGCCGCAAGCACTTCTACGTGGATGCCGGAGGCGACGTGCAGGTCGCGGGATCGAATCGCGGCGCGGCCTGGCGGGTCGGCATCCGCAATCCCTTCGACCGGCGACAGATCGTGAAGGTGCTGGCGCTTACCGACTGTGGCGTGGCAACCTCGGGCACAGCCATTCGCGGCCAGCACATCTACAACCCGTTCGACCGAGGCGCCCCGATTCGCGACGTGGTGAGCATCACGATCGTCGGGCCGAATGTCTGCGACGCGGACCGCTTCGCGACGGCGGCGTTCGCGATGGGCCGCAAGGGCATTCACTTCGTCGAGGAGCTTCGTGGCTTCGAGGGGTACATGATTGACGCGGCAGGCATCGCGACCTATACTCGCGGCTTTGAGAGGTACGTGATTCCGGCATGACGACGCTCTCCACTCCTTTGCGCGCGGTTGACTCCCTGCTCGACCGAATCACCATGTACCGGCTGCTGCTCTACGCGCTGCTGGCGTATATCGGTGTCGCGGCGGTGCTGGCGGCAGTGGGGCTGCTGCCCTTCTCGCCGGTCGCACTGCTGCTCTCGACGGCTTTCCTGCTCATCATGTGCTGGGCGGCGAATACACTGCTCGCCTGGGTCTTCCGTGTGCCCACCAATGTCGAGTCCGCCGCCATCACCGCACTCATTCTGGCGCTCATCGTCGATCCGGCGAAGACCTCGAACTCCTGGCAATTTCTGGGCTGGGCGGCGATTCTGGCGATGGCTTCCAAGTACGTCCTGGGCCTGTGGAGCAAGCACATCTTCAACCCGGCCGCCGTCGCCGTGGTGATCACGGCGTTCACACTGGGCGACAGCGCGAGCTGGTGGGTGGGCACGGCGAGCATGCTGCCCGTCACAATCGTCGGCGGCTACCTGATCGTGCGCAAAGTGCGCCAGGAGACGATGGTTGGCGTGTTCGTGCTGGCGGCGCTGGTCACGGAGTGCATCGCCAGTCTCGTGCTGCGATTGTCGCTGCCGGTTGAGCTGCAGCGGCTGCTCATCGAATCGCCGCTCTTCTTCTTCGCCTCGATTATGCTGACGGAGCCGCTCACCTCGCCGACGACCGCGTTTCACAGGCGCATCTATGCGGCGCTGGTGGGCGTGCTGTTCGTGCCGCAGCTCCACCTGGGCGCGCTCTACTCCACGCCTGAGCTGGCGCTGATTGCCGGCAACGTGTACGCCTACGCCGTCAGCCCGAAGCAGCGGCTCGCGCTCAAGCTGCGGCAGCGGAAAAAGCTGGCGCCAAATATTCTGGAGTTCACGTTCCGGCCCGAGCGCAAGCTGGCCTTCGCTCCCGGCCAGTACATGGAGTTCACTCTCGGCCACCCGCACGCCGATAGTCGCGGCAACCGGCGCTATTTCACGCTGGCCTCCTCGCCGACCGAGGACCAGCTGCGCCTGGGCGTGCGCTTCTCTCGCCAGGGCAGCAGCTACAAGCGTGCGATGCAGGCGCTGGATGGGCGTACGCCGCTCGTCGGCATGCAGGTCGCCGGGGACTTCACTCTGCCCGAGGACCGCGAACGCAAGCTCGTGTTTATCGCGGGCGGCATCGGCATCACGCCGTTCCGTAGCATGCTGAAGTATCTGCTCGACACCCGGCAGCGGCGCGACATCGTGCTCTTTGACGTCAACCGCTCGCCCGACGAGATCGTCTACCGCGATGTGCTTACTGAGGCGCAGACGAAGCTCGGCGTGCAGGTGATCTACACGCTGACGGATAAGACGGCGATCCCCGACCGATGGACGGGCGAGCGCGGCCGGGTAACGGCGAAGATGATCCAGCAGACCGTGCCAGACTATCAGGACCGCCTCTACTACCTCTCCGGCCCGCCCGAGATGGTGCGTGCCAGCGAGCATGAGCTGCGCGCGCTGGGCATCCACCGCAGCCAGATCAAGAAAGACTACTTCGCCGGGCTGTAAGGCGGACGCAGTCGGCTCACACCCTTCTCCCGGCTGCCACGGTAGACGCATTTCCATGTGTCTAAGGCGGGCGCGGGCGAGGCATGCCTCACCCCTACAACGGCGCTGGTAGGGAAAATCATCCCGCGGTTACCTGGCGAGGTGATCCATCTATTTGCTGGGCACTCTCAGAGACATCAGGTAGGACCGCGGTGAACACGGCGCCGCCACTCGGGCGATTGGCCGCCGTCAGGTCTCCGCCGTGGGCACGCAGGATGCGCCGGGCAATGGCGAGTCCGAGGCCCGCGCCGCCGGTTTGCCGGTTGCGCGACGCTTCACCGCGATACAGCGGAGTGAACAGGTGGGGGAGATCATTTGCGGCGATGCCCGGCCCAGAGTCCTCGACCGAGAATGTAAGAGTATCGTTCCCCCGCTTGCTCCAGCGAACTGTAATCCGTCCACCTGCTGGTGTATGCCGCACCGCGTTGTCGAGCAGGTTCTCGACCGCCCGCGCGAGCAGGTGGCTGTCGCCGGTGAGCGGGAGGGGAGCCGGCGCGGCGTCGCAGTCGAGTGAGATACCCTTCGCGTCGGCGAGTGGCTGCGCGCTCTCGACCGTCTGCCGCAGGAGCGCGCCCAGATCGAGCGGCTCGCGCGCGGGCGCCTGATCCAGATACTCCAGCCGGGTGTAGGCGAAGAGATCGGCGATGAGCCGTTCGAGCGCATCCGCCTGGATGCGGCACATCTCGACGTAGTGCGCGACCCTCTCAGGAGTCGTCGCGACGCCGCGCTCTAACCCCTGCAGATAGCCGCGCAACATGAAGAGCGGCGTGCGCAGATCGTGCGCGATGGCGCCGACGAACATCCTGCGCTCACCCTCCAGGGCATCCTGTCGCGCCAGCGACTCGCGAAGCGCGGCACTCGTGCCCTCCAGCGCCGCCGAGACCTCCGCGATCTCGCGCACGGGCGAGCGCGTGAGCTGGATGTCCAGGTCGCCGCCCGCCATGTCGTCCGCCGCCTGGCTCATCTCGGCCAGTGGACGCAAGACCGGCTGCCCCATGAGCCAGACCACAATCGCCAGCGTGAGCACGAAGGTGCCCAACTCGACGACAAACCACAACACGCCCGGAGGCGCCCCTGGCTGCGGGCCGGTGAACCAGAGCAGCGCGGTGCCCGACGCGGCGTTGCCCGCCGATGAGTGCGATGGCGACGAGATGACAAGCCGCTCGAACGCAGGCTGAGGCGAGACGGCGATGCCTGCGTTGTATGAAGGGGGAGGCGTCGACCCGCCGTCGGAGGCGTTGGTGTCGAGGAAGCCGCGCGCGCCGGGAGTCACATAGACCCGCTGGCCCGATGGCGATGCGAACAGTGCCACATCGACGCCGAGGGAGCCAAGTGAGGCGGTCGCCCGGCGCTGCCACGCGGGATCAGCCCACTGTGTCGCGTCGGTGCCGAGAATCTGGCGCACCGTGGCCATCTGCGCAGCCGCGGCCTGCTGTTCCCAGACGGTGACAATCGCTGTCATCGTGAGCTGCGCGAGCACTCCAGCGCCGGTGATGGCAAGCACGGCGAGCACCAGCCACATCCGCAGCGAGAGCGTGCGCTTCCGCCAGCGTGGCGGAGTCTGCGTCTTCATCGGCGCACCCCCTCGAAGCGGTAGCCGACGCCCCACACGGTCACGATGTAGCGCGGATGAGCCGCATCGTCCTCGATCTTCTCGCGCAGACGTCGGATGTGGGTTGTCACCGTGCTCCGGTCGCCGTACGACTCCCACTCCAGCTCGAAGAGGCGGTCGCGGCTGAAGACCTGGCGCGGGTGCTCGGCGAGGAGCCGCAGCAGCGCGAATTCGCGGGGCGGCATCGCCACGGGCTGCCCGTCGACGCGCACCTCGTGCGCCCGCACGTCGATCACCAGCCGCCCGAAGTCCAGCGTGCCGTCGCCGGACGCGGACGGCGTCGTGTCGCCTCGCTCCGGCCGCGCGCGACGGAGCACCGCATGGATGCGCGCCACAATCTCGTCGGGCGTGGCCGACTTGACCACGTAGTCATCGCCGCCCAGGCGCAGGCCACGAATCTTGTCGCTATCGCCATCGCGCGCCGAGAGGAAGAGGACGGGAACGTCCGCCGTCTCGCGAATGCGGCGCAGGACGTCGAAGCCGGAGAGGCCGGGCATCATGATGTCGAGCAGCACGCAGTCCACTGGTTCACGCGCGAGCGTCGCCAGCGCAGCGGCGCCATCGCGTGCCGAGAGAACAGCGAAGCCGTCGACTTCGAGGAAGTCGCGCATCAACTCGACAACGCCCTCTTCGTCGTCGACGACCAGAACTGTCCGCTGCCGCTCCATCTCACTGGCCTCTCTCTCGTCGCCCGTCCGTGCCGAAGCATCGCTGCCTTTAAGGCATTGTATCGCTCTTAGACGCGCTTGGGGCGATTTGCGCGAAGCCTTCAAGGAGCGTTCAACAATCGTTCAACTCCGGGCCTGCTGGTCGTTCAAGGATGAGCCGTACTCTTCTTTGGGTGAGAGAGCGGCAACGCGCCGGGAGGCATGAAGGAGGAACCCCATGCGGATGATGGTCTTCGCGCTCGGGCAGCGGAGCGACGCCTGGCCCGGCTATTGGCAGGGCGGTTGGCCGCTGTGGGGACTTCTCTGGCTGCTCGTCGCGCTGCTCTTCTGGGGCGGATTGGTCGCTCTGCTCGTGTGGGCCGTGCGCTCGGCCGCCGGGGCACGACGCGCACCCGACAGCGCGATGCGAACGCTGCGGCGCCGTCTCGCGAACGGCGAAATCTCCCAGGAGGAGTACGAGCGCATCCGCCAGTTGCTGCAAGACTGAGCGACCGCGCCGCAAGAGACGGGCGGCAGGCCCCTAAAACCAAGCATGGATGACAGATGAGCACGCCAAGAAAGGAACGCGACAGATGCGTCAGCAGTCCGAAGACGTTGAGGCCACGATCAGGCGATTGGGCGACGAGTGGGTGCGAGCGGAGCGGCACGGGGACACGCGGGTCCTCAGCCAGCACTTCGCGGACGACTTTATCGGCGTGGGGCCGCGCGGCTTTCTGCTCACGAAAGAGCAATGGCTGGAACGGCTGGAGACGGGCGACCTCACGTACGAAACGCTCACCTGGGACGACGTGCACGTGCGCATCTACGGCGATGCCGCCATCGCGATTGGCGTACAGACGTCGAAGGCGGCGTACAAGGGCGTGCCGATCGAGGGCCGGTTTCGCGAGACGCACATCTACGTGCGAGAAGATGGCCGCTGGCGGCTCGCGGGCCTGCAGCTGAGCCCAATGGCAGGGCCAGCCTGACGCGGATGTCTGGCGGAACGACGCGCTACGTTCGGACCCCCTCTGGAACATGCGGAAAGCAGTGCGTAATGACACAACATCCCTTCCGTTTCGGTGTGGTCGCCGCGACGGCACGCACCGGCGAGGAATGGGCCGCCAAGGCTCGTGCTATCGAGTCGATGGGCTACGCGACCCTGGCAATGCCCGATGGTCTGCGCTATAGCCTGGCCCCACTGCCCGCGCTCGCGGCGGCCGCGGCAGCCACGCAGACGCTTCATATCAGCACGTATGTGATCGACAACGACTACCGCAACCCCGTCCTGCTCGCGAAGGAGGCGGCGACGCTGGACATGCTCTCGGGTGGCCGCTTCGAGCTGGGCATCGGCGCCGGTCGCCCCTCTGCCGCCGAGGACAACCGCATGCTCGGCATCCCCTTCGAGTCTGGCAGCGTGCGCGTCGCGCGCCTGGCGGAGTCGCTGATCGTGCTCAAGGCGCTGCTCTCGGGCCAGGCGGCGACCGCGACCGGACCGTTCTACACCATCGTGGACGCGGAGATCGCGCCGCGTCCGGTGCAGCAACCACATCCGCCGATTCTCGTCGCGGGGAGCGGGCGACATCTGCTCTCGCTGGCCGCGCGTGAGGCGGACATCGTCGCGCTCGGCGTCTCGCCCACCGAGCCGGAGGCATCGGTCGCCGAAAAAATCGGGTGGCTGCGCGCGGCGGCCGGAGACCGCTTCGAGCGGATCGAGCTGAACATCAATCTGGCAGCAGTGGGGCAGCAGGTGCCGCGCTACATCGCGACACAACTGAACCTGACCGCCGCAAGCCTCGCCGGACTGGACGCGCCCTCTGTCCTGCTGGGGACGACGGACGAGATGTGCGACACGCTCCTTCGGCGCCGCGACAGGCTCGGCATCTCGTACGTCATGGTCGCCGACGAACTGATGGAGCCGATGGCTCCTGTCGTCGAGCGCCTGACTGGCCGCTAGTCCTGAGCACAACGGATAGGAGACAGAGAGACATGAAAGCAACGACGACCGTGCTGCGGTGGTGGGTTCGCATCACCGGTCCAATTATGATCGTGCTGGGCATCCTCTTCTGGACGGGCAATGCCGACGCGCTCATCCCCATACACATGCTGATCGGCCTCACGATTGTGCTCGCGCTGTGGACGCTGGCGACGCTGGGCGCGTTCGTGCGCGTGCGGCTAGGGCTGGTGGCGCTCGCCATCGGCTGGGGCGTGTTGATGCCCGTGCTCGGGATCACGCAGGTTCAGTTGCTGCCTGGCCCGATGCACTGGCTGGTGCAGGTCGCGCATCTGGTGGTGGGGCTGGTCGCGCTTGGTCTGGCCGACACGCTCGCGCGGCGCATACTGGACCGCCTTCCATCCAATGCGTCCACGCGCAGGGAGCGCGCGGCGGAAGGCGCGGTGCGATGATTCCCAGGTCCAGCGCATGACGGGACCGGTCGGCGTGACACCATTTGCGAGCGCCTTACACCCCCCATGGTAGTCTAGAGGACAGGCGGCGATGTCCTGGCGCTGGCTGGCCAGTATGACCGGAATGCCATCGGAGAGGCAGAATCTGGGCTTGAATGGTATGCATCATGACGGCTCATCGTCGGATGCCGTCACGATGCACGTGGTGTGAGGCGCTGTAGAAGGAGAAGGTGGATGCGCAAGATTATCGTCTCTGAGTTTGTGTCGCTGGACGGGGTCATCCAGGCGCCGGGCGGCAAGGACGAGGACACCGAGGGCGGTTTCGCACAGGGTGGCTGGACCTGGCCCTACTGGCACGACGAGATCGGCGCTCACTTTGGTGAGGTGATGAGCGAGAGCGACGCCTTTCTGCTGGGGCGCAAGACGTGGCAGATCCACGGCGGCGCCTTCGAGCCGATGGCCGAGGGCGATCCGTTTGGCGACGTGATGAATGCGATGCCCAAGTATGTCGTCTCTACCACTCTGAGCTCCGCCGACGCCTGGCGGAATTCGACCCTCATCCGCGGCGACGTGGTGGAAGAAGTGCGGGCGCTCAAGGCGCAGCCCGGCAAGGACATTCTCATCGACGGCAGCAGCGTGCTCATCCACACCCTCGCGCGGAACGGTCTCATCGACGAGTACCGTCTGGTCGTCTACCCGGTGGTGCTCGGTGGCGGCAAGAAGCTCTTCGCGGACGACGGACTGCGACTCAACCTGCGTCTCGTGGAGGCGCGGCCCATCCCCTCCGGGGTGGTACTGACACACTATACGGTGGAGCATACTGGGGAGCGGACCGCCTAGACGCCGCGGGCTGCGCATGTGACACGTGGGCGCACGGCACCGTGCGCCCACGACAGCGTGTGGCGCGGCAGGCGGCGCCAGGCGAGCGGGCGTGGTGCCGCCTGCCGCTCGTTATGCCCTGTCTCGCCGCGCTCGGTATATGGTGCGGGCGCTCTTCTATCACGCTACGAGGCGTCTCTTCGCCGTGGGCGGTCAGAAGGCTTGACGTAAGCAACACGCCCGGCTACACTCACTTGCATCGGACGAACCGGCGCGGGCAGCGTCGCTCACGTAAAAGGGTCCTCAGATCCGAGCATCGTCCATCGGCATCGGAGGTCGTGAGTAGTTCCTCGACGTGCACATGCCAAGAGGAATCTGCCAAGACCAAGCGGAAAATGAGGCCGCTCCTCTAATCCGCAAGGCAGCATCGCTCATCGGTGTGACACACTGACGAGCGATGTTTTTTTGTCTGCCCACGAAAGCGTGGCTGCGGCCGATAACGCTCCGTCCAGTGTTCTGCTCCAGTGGAGTGAGACGCGGGTTCACCCGTCCACCCGACCCTGGCCAGACAGGCGCATGCGCACTGAGGTGAGGACGAGAGAGGATGTCGCCGATGCTGAGTGCGCCATCCCGGCAACGGAACAACCCGCGTGGAGCGGGCAGCTCGGGCCAGTCGCATGTGCTGCTGCTCGTGTCGGCGGCGTGCATGTTTATACTCTGCGGCACACTTGTCTGGACGTATCTCTCTCAGCCATCGGATGCCCTGCGCGTGGACCCTAGTGAGGCGGCGTGGCAGCGCAACGGCGTCTTGATTCTGCCGCTGGTGACGCAGTCACATGGCCTGCGCGCGGGGGACGTCGTGATCGCCATCGACGGACGCAGCCTGGAGTCGTGGGTGTCCGGGCTCTTCCACCCGAGAGCCGCCTCGCCACACTTCAGCGATGGGCAACGCGTCACCTACACGGTGCTGCGGAAGAATCGCCCCCTCGACGTGTCGGTGCGGCTTAGCCCATATCCACTCGGCGCCTTCCTCGGCCGGAACTGGGGCATGCTGGTCTTCGTGTTCGTGTTCGAGCTGATCGCCCTGTTCGTCTATCTGCGGCGCCCGGCGGAAGCGGCGGCGCGGGTGCTGTTCTTCAGCGCGTCGTGTTTGCTGGCGGCGTCCGGGTGGCTCTTCGGCGTGCAGGTGATCGACCTGACGAACGCCGCCGGATTCTGGCTCTACTCGGTCGATGTGCTGGCGCTCTACGCGCTCTTCTGGTCCTCGTTGCTGCATTTCAGCCTGGTCTTCCCGGCGCCCCACCACCTCACTGTGCGGTGGCGCTGGCTCATTCCACTGGTCTACACGCTGCCGTTTCTGGGGTACGGGCTGTATCTCGCCATCACGGGCCTTCTCGCGCCCAGCACGCTCGCCTGGTTGGGACTCTGGGAGCCGGGCGAAGTCTTCGTGGGAGTCATCTACGTCGTGCTCGCCGTGGTCATCATGACCTCAACCTACCGTACGCACACCGATCCGGTCACGCGGCGCAAGATTCGCTGGGTCGTCTTCGCGAGTGTTATCTCGGGTGGCGGCGCAGTTGTGCTGTGGATCATCCCGTGGGACCTATTCGGCCACGCACTCATCAACACGAACATGCTCGGCCTGTTGCTGCTGCCATTCCCGGTGGCGATCGCGATTGCCATCCTGCGCTATCGGCTGTTCGACATCGACGTCATCATCAATCGCGCGCTGGTATATGGGACGCTGACGGCCACGCTGGCCGCTGTGTATTTCGTCACCGTCGCTATCTTTCAGGCGGGTGTGCGCGCGCTCACAGGGCAGACCTCGACGCTGGCGATTGTGGTTGCCACGCTGGGCACCGCCGCGCTGATTCAGCCGTTGCGCGGGCGCATCCAGACCTTCATCGATCGCCGGTTCTATCGCGGCAAATACGACGCGGCACGCACGATGGATGCCTTCACCGCCACGCTGCATACCGAGACCGACCTCACCCGACTGAGCGAGCGGCTGGTGGTCGCCGTCCAGGAGACGCTGCACCCGAACATCGTCTCGCTCTGGCTGCGCTCGGCGCCTGCGGAGCGTGCCACGTTTTCCCGCGAGCCGTGGGAGCGGGCGGTGCGCGAAGCATCCGCGCCGCTCCCGGCAGCCAATGACGGCAATGTCGCCAGCCCCACAGAGGCGTCAGGCGAGCCTGACCTGTACCCGGTCGCGGCAGCTGATGTCTCGAGCGTGCCGGACGAGGCGCCCGCGGATGGTGGCGGCGCAGGCGTCACGGTGGGGCAGCGGGTCCCACAGGATACCGTTATGCCGGACTGACGCTCGTGTGGTGGCAGCCTTTATGGCGTTGTCGGTGCCGTTCCCGTCGGCGGTGACGAGGGAACTGGTTGCTCCGCTGGCGGCACCGTGCGAGACGGACGTTGCTGCCCCGAGGGCGCGGCGATGTAGGTTTCGGTGAGGAAGAGCTGCACCGCGATGCCTGCGCCTCCGATGACTAGGTAGACCAGGAACCAGAACCACGAGGCGTGGATAAACGCTCCCACCACGCCGAGATTCAGGTCCGTCAGCGCGATGCGGCCCAGCGCCAGCAAGATGCCCGCCAGAATCATGCTGGCCCCCACCGCGGCGGTGAGCGCGACGATCAGCACCTTCGGCAAATTCAGGACGATCACGGCGGCCACAAATATCACCGCCAACACCAGCCCGATGATGAACTGCAGGAAGCCCGAATTGACGCCCAACCCTGATATCACGCCGATGCCCAGCTCGTAACCGGCCGATGCGGCCAGTATAGCGACCGCCACATAGTAGTAGAGGTAGGCGATCGCGGCGCAAAAGATGCCGATGACGAAGCCAAACACCCAGCTACTCGCGGTCGCCAGAAAGCCACCGCCGAAGAGCTCCTGGATGGCCTCGGCGGTGATCAGGAAGCCAGCAAAGAAGCCAAACAGCGGCAGCAGCACCACGAAGAACCGGAAGCCAACAAAACACAGCAGCAGCCCGAGCACAACCAGGATCAGAGACACGAAGACGATCTGGAAGAACATGTCGATCTCCTCTCCTCTGAAGGGGGCATCCCGCGAGCAAACATTTCCGCATGTGACGTCACCAGCCGTACGGCTCTATGGCGTGCCGGCCGCACCGCCAGTAAGTTGGCCGACGATCGTTTGCATGCGATTCGAGGAGATGGCGAAGCCGATGCCGTTGGCGGCAACCCCGGTCGATGGCTCGACGGCCGCGAGCGTCGGAATGCCGATGAGTTGCCCCTTCAGGTTCACCAGCGCGCCGCCACTGTTACCCGGATTGATCGGCGCACTCGTCTGGATCATCCCCGTGAGGGTGAAGACATTGCCGTCGACCTCCTCACGCGCCTCGCGATTGAGCGCGCTGATAATGCCCGACGTCGACGATTGCTCGAGACCCAATGGGCTGCCAATCGCGAGCGCAAACTCGCCAACCTGCACCTTGCTGGAGTCGCCGACGGCGATGGGCTTGAGGTTGCTGGCGCTGATCTTCAGCACGGCCAGGTCCTCACTTGGCGCCTCGCCTACCAGGCGCGCGGTAGCTTGCTGCCCATTGGCGAGCAGCACCGAGAGACGCGATTGGCCATGCACGACATGATCGTTAGTGACGATATAGCCGCTCGTGGTAAGAATCTCACCTGATCCAACGCTCCCTCCCCCGCCGGTTGGGAGACTGCCGCGCCCCTGCACCTGCACGACCGAGGGGTCCACCGCCTTGACGACATTGATGGTCGTGGCCTCAATTGTGGTGCCCGATGGCGCCGATGAGTTCGACGAGTTGCTCGTGATGGCCCCAACGCCGAAGACGAGACCGAAGAGCGCGATCACTCCGGCGGCGAGCCAGAGGGGATGCACACGTAGCGTGCGCTCATTCTGGGCAGACGGCGGCATCTGGCGGCTGTCGATGTGCGGCGCGGGGCGGGGTCCCGTCTCTACCGCGACGGCACCCGGCGGAGTAGTCGGTGCCGGAGACGGAATCGGGGCGTTCGAGTCGCTGGTATTGTCTTGCATGTGCTGGCTCCTGACTCAGACCTTGCTTGCTCCTGGGTGTGGCGATACCGCAGGGAATGTCGACCGCCGGGCGCACATGTCGGTGGCACTCCCTGTAGTGTAGAAGCCAGCCGCGCTTGCTTCATCCTCCTGACAGGGAGGCCTGGCGGCGGGAGTCGCGCTTGCCTAAGGGTGGAGTGGACACCCGTCCAAAGGTGGAGCACTCACCTTTGGGCATCTGACTGAGCTTGAGGAGCGCAGCACACTAGACCGAGCGGGCACCGATCAGCATCGACAGCCCCCTACGGCAAGACAGTGCCCCCGCGCCGTGAGAGCTGGCAACGGAGAGGAGAGGCAGAGGCTGGCGGGCACAGAGCACAGGCGTACTCGACGGGTCAATTCCCCGCGCCCGCGGAGTGCGTTGGCTCCGGCGCGGTCGGCGTATCCGGTCCCCCGGCCAGCTGGGCACTTTCGGGGGTGGCGCCGTCCGGCGAGGCGTACTCGGCGGATGCCCGCGCGTCCACTGGACTCCTAGCGATATCGATATCAGGCGTTTCGAGCCGGAGCTCACCTGTCTCGCGACCGGCGATCGCGCTGAGCAGCAAGTCGACCCCGATCTGGATGCGATTGCGCCATGACGGCAGATGGCTGAGATAGTAGGCGTGCCAGAGTAGCCAGGCAGGCAATCCGGTGAGGGTGACTTGGCCGACACGCCCGACACCGGTGCGCCTCCCCAGCAGCGCGAGATGCCCACGCGGCCTGAAGCGGAAGGACGGCGTCGGCCGGTTCGCGGCAGAGTCGACGATATCCCTGGCGACGTAGGCTCCCATGTGCTCGGCGGCCTGGGCGGTCGGCGGCAGCGGCGCGTTGGTCAGCGAGTCGAAGGCCCACGCCGAATCGCCGACGACGTAGACCTCGGGGTGCCCTGGCAGCCGTAGGTGCTGGTCGGTCATGAGCGCGCCGTTGGGCGCATGCTCGACGGGGAGCGACCGGATCACCGGGGGCGCGCTGATGCCGGCGGCCCAGAAGACGGTGCGCGCGGGAATGTCGCCGGCGCTCGTTCGCACGGAAATCGGCGTCACGCCGACGACCGAGACGCCGGTGAGGACCTCAATGCCCTCGCCCTCCAGCACGCGTCGCACCGCCTCGGAGGTGTGTGGCTCACTCATCGGCACGAGCCGGTTCGCGCGGCCGACGACGACGATGCGCACGCGCTCATGGGCGAGCCAGGGATACTCGTGGAAGAGTCCACCGTGCAGATAGTTGGCAATGACCGCCGCCAGCTCGATGCCAGTGTCGCCGCCACCGCTGACGACGAAGGTCAGCCATTCGCGTCGTTCCATCGGGTCCAGCGCATTGTGCGCCGCTTCGATGGCGTCGATCAGACGGTTCCTCAGCTCGACCGCGTCGGCTGGCGTGGAGAAGATGCGCGCGTGCTCGCGTACGCCTGGCAGCGATGGGAGCGTCGTGCGGCTGCCGAGCGCGAGGACGAGCGTATCGTAGGGGCGCTCGCCCGCGGCGGTATGCACGACCCGCCGATCGAGGTCGATCTTCTCGACCTCCGCTTGCAACAGGTGAAAGCGCTTGCCGCGCTGGAAGGCGCGGATGGGCACGACGACGTCATCTGGCGCGGCTCGGCCATCGGCGACCGTCCAGAGCAGCGGCGCGAAGAGCAGGCTGTTGTTGCGGTCGACGACGAGCACGCTGGTCGTCGAGGTAGGCGGCATGAGCCGATCGAGGTTGCGGGCGACGGTCAGGCCGCCGAACCCCGCGCCCAAAATCAGCACGCGATGTGGCGCGCGCTCGTAGTCCTCCGCCGTCTCGCTGAGATGCAGGACGTCGGGGGGTGGCGTTCGCACAGAGCGTCGGTATATCGCCCACGCTAGCGCCAGGGAGCCGCTAGCGGCCGCACCGAGCGCTATCGAAAGACGTCTTGATCGAGTCATTCTCTCACCCTCCGTCGTTCGTGCCCGCCCGCGCGTCGCATGCCGCGGGTTTCGACGCCGTGGGCGGGCTCGGGCGAATGTCTCCTATGGTGATGGTGAGCGTACATCGTAGGCGTGGTCAGCGGCTGGCGCTGTTCCCCTCGCCCGACTTCCGCCTGGCCTCGCAGCCATACCAGAACTGAGCCCTGCCAGATGTGTGCCATGCTCTCCCCAGCGGCCGCGGCTGCCAATGCTGAGAGCGGACCCGCGCTCCGCACAGCAAGATGCCCCAACTACACGGGCTGGGGCGTCGAAGTGGGGCGCACAGGGGATGCGCGTCGCGGCCTCCATGTGGCGACCGAGGGCGTGTGGGGATGGTCGGTGAAGTCTGGTTAGCGATCGACGACCTTCAGCCTGCTCTTGAGGGTCTGGATGATCGCCTGGGCGTCGAATGGCTTGGGGAAGATGCCCGCGATATTCATTGACTCAAAGTCAACTTCTTGATGCACTGTCACGGCTGCCTCGGTGAACACGTAGACTGGCGTTCGGCTGCCCACCGCTCTCAGCTTCTCCGCCACGGGGCCGGTGGGGTCAAGCGATTCCACCATGACGTCTACGATGACAGCATCCACATGCACGCGGTTGAGGGTGCGCTCGCCTTCACGTCCGTTGAAGGCCTCGCCGACGGCGAACCCGGCCGCCTCCAATGGCCTACGCAGGACCGCCCGAAAGTGCGGGTCGGGGTCCACCAGCAGGATGAGTTTACGGCTCGTCTGGATAGTCGCCATCGCGCATCACCTCAGCTCGTCTTCGCACATGCGCTGCGCGTTATGTGTCACTCCGGCTCCGATTCGGCGCGACACAGCTCGCCGTCCGAACGGCTGAAGACCAGGCGCTTGATGTACTCGATTGCCTCTTGCAGGTTCTGCCGCGCCCGCGGAGTCAGCCCTTCTCCGAAGTCGAACGCATAGCCACGGATGGCCACCAGCACCGCCGGGGGAACTCTGCCGTAGTAGTCGCGACAGATCGCGAGCAGTACCTCGGGACTCAACAGATGGGTCGAAAACGCCGTCCCGCGGGATGGCTGGAGGTGTTGCACCTCGTACGGCTCTAGGCCGGCCGCCGCCGCATCCACGAACACGACGCAGTCGTGCTTGCTCGCCTCATCGGCGTCTTCGATGTTCAATTGGTAGTTCCACTGCGTTGTGACACTGGGCCAGCCTACATGCGTGATCGCGTCGACGGCGGCTGGCCCCAGCCCGTCGTCCTGGCGGCCTGGATTGCCGTAGCCGAACACGATGAGGCTATGCGTCAGACTCCGCCGTGGGCCGCGCTCTGCGGGCGAGTTCGCTGCCATCGGGTCCCTCTAGTGTGACGAGGAGCGGCATCTGTCCGACCGCGTGCGTCGCACAGGAAAGACACGGATCGTAGGCTCGAATGCCGACCTCGATGTGGTTCAACAATCCCTCGGTGATCTCGACTCCAGACAGGTCGTCCTCGGCGATCTTCTGTACGGTCCGGTTCATCGCCTCGTTGTTGCTCGTGGTGGAGACGATCAGGTTGGCCATCGTGATCTGGTCGTTGTCGTCCACCCGATAGTGGTGGAAGAGCGTGCCACGCGGCGCCTCGATCCATGCCACACCTTCGTCGCGCCGCTGCTGGGGAGCCGCGAGCAAGTCGGTCCCTTGCAGATCGTCGTCGTAGAGCAGTTCCCGTATCTTCTCGGCGGCGTGGATGAGGGTGATGATGCGCGCCCAGTGATAGAGCAGCGTGCCATGCACCGGCCTGCCATTGCCGAGCTTCAGAAACTCCTGCCGCTCTGCTTCGGCGAGCGGCGTGTCGATGAAATCGCAGCAGTTGATCTGCGCTAGCGGCCCGACGCGATACCAGCCCTTGTCGCGTCCCAGCGAGCGGATGTGCGGGAATTTCATGTAGCTCCACGTGCGGACTTCCTCGATCAGGTAGTCCCTGTACTCGATCGGGGAGACGCCGTCGAAGATGGTCTTGCCGTCCGCGTCAATGGCGCGCAGGACGCCGTCATAGAGGTCCATCGCGCCGTCTTTGCGGACGATGCTGACGTAGTTCGACTCGAAGCTGCCAAACTCCGCGCTCTGTTTGGCGTCCGCACGCGTGATCTGCTTGCACAGTGCGAGCGCGTCCAGAGACCAGCCGATCACCTGGTCGATATCTGTCCTCAGCGCGTCGCGGTGCTCGACCGCGAGATTCTGGTTCATACCGCCGGGGATTGCCGAGGTAGGATGAATCTTCTTGCCGCCGACGGCCTTGATGACTTCCTGGCCGAACTTGCGGATCTCGATAGCCCACCGGCCGATGCCTGGGTACGTTTGGGCAACGGCGATGATATTGCGTTGTGCCACGGGCGCGTCGAACCCAAAGAGCAGATCGGGCGAGGCGAGGTGGAAGAAGTGCAGCGCGTTCGACTGCACGATCTGGCCATAGTGCATCAGGCGGCGCACTTTCTCCGCTGTGGGCGTCAGGTGGTCCACGCCGACGACCATATCCAGCGCCTTCGCGGAGCAGAGATGATGGCTCACGGGGCAGATGCCGCATAGCCGCTGAATGATGAGCGGGACTTCCCAATAGAGCCGCCCCTGAATGAACCGCTCGAACCCACGGAACTCGACGATGTGAAAGCGCGCCTGGCCGACCGTCCCGTCCTCGTTGAGGCGGAGGGTGACCTTACCGTGGCCTTCGACACGGGTGATCGGGTCGATCACGATCTTCCTGGTGGTGGCGGTCTCTGTTAGCGTGGTATGTTCTGCGCCGGGGCTCATACGGCTCCTCCCGGTCCTAGTCGAACTTCCTCAACAGATAGGGATAATCTGGCGCGTGGCCCGCGAGGAGCGCGTTCAGTGCCGTCCAGATGGCGTCGGCGGATGGCGGGCAGCCCGGCAGAAAGTAGTCGATCTTGACGAACTCATGGACCGGGTAGACTCTGTCGAGTAGCAGTGGCAGGTCCTCGTCATTGGGGATGACGCCGCTCCCCTCGACCGTCGGGCCAGACAGGTAGGCTTCCTCAAGGCAGGCGCGCAGCGGGATCATGTTGCGCATAGACGGCACGCCGCCGGTGATGGCGCATGCTCCCACCGAGACCAGCGTTGTGCAGTGCTCGCGGAACTCCCGCAGGACACGGACGTTGTCCTCGTTGGCGCAGCCGCCTTCGATCAGGCCGATGTCCACCGGGCTGTCGAAGCGTTTCTTGTCGTCGAGCGGGGACCGATCCAGATCGACGAGCTCCACCAACTCCAGCAGCCGCTCGTCGATATCGAGAAACGACATGTGGCAACCGAAGCACCCAGCCAGAGCGGCGGTCGCGAGTTTGGGCTTCACGGGCGTCTCCAGTCTAGCGCTGCTCCGGCGGGCTCCCGGAGCGCGGCCTGTGCCTGGCCTCGATGTCGGCGCCGATCGGCTCACGGTCGTACTTGCGCTGCCCCCAGGGGGTGAGGTCGCCCGTCCGCTTGATAACCAGGGCGCCAACCGGGCAAATGTGCGCGGCCTGATCCGCGAGCTCCAGATCCGTAGCGCCGAGCCCGTCCTCCGAGTTCACCGCGAGTTGCATATCGCTGCCGCGCCCCTTGAAGCCGAAGACTGACTTGCCGTCGAGCGTTTCCGACGCGCGGACGCAGAGTCCGCACAGGATACAGCGATCACGGTCGATGTAGACGTCGGGGTGCGTCGCGTCGATGCCGTGCGTCGGTTCGAGGTAGGGCAGCGTCGGGGCCAGGAGGTCGAGGCGGTAGGCCAGCGCCTGCAAGTCGCAGTCGCCGCTCTTCTCGCACTCTGGGCAACGATGATTGCCTGAGACAAAAAGCATCTCGATGATGGCCTGCCGGTCCGCGGTCAAGGCGGGTGTCTCGTTGTCTACGGTCATGCCGTCGGTGACTGGCGTGTGGCAGGCCCCGACGATGCGTCCGTTGACGCTCACGCTGCAGACGCGGCACTGGCCGCCTGGTGGCAGCTCGGGGCGATAGCACAGACGCGGGATGTAGATACCCGCGTCGTCGCACGCCTGGATGATGGTCTGGCCGGGAGTCGCCTCGATCTCGACGCTGTCCACCGTGAGCCTCAGCACCTTATCACGCATGGTACGCCTCCGCTGGCACCGATTGGCGCGCTTGCACCACTCGCGCAACGGCCTCGGCTTCCTCAAGACTCACTCGTGGGATGAACTCGTCTGGCTGGATCACCGACTCGTACAGCTCGGGAAAATCGCGGACGGTGGTCACGATGGGGTTGCCCGCGGTCTTGCCCAGCCCGCAGCGGCTCATGCGCATCACAGTGTCGGCCAGAGAGACCATCTGGCGCAGATCGCTGGCAGTGCCGCGACCGTTCAAGATCTTCTCCAGATTGACCTTGAGTAGCGCGGTGCCTACGCGACACGGCGCACACCACCCACACGACTCTTCCGCGAAGAACTCCTGGAAGTTGTGAATGACCTGTAGCAGGTTGCGCTGTGGCCCAAACACCATCGTTGAGCCTCCGGTGCTCAGGTCCTCGTAGCAGATCTGGCGGCCGTAGTCCTTGGGCGCCACGCAAGCTCCCGATGGCCCGCCCACTTGCACAGCTTGCGCATCCTCGCCGCCGACCAGATCCAACAACTCGCTGACCGAGATGCCGAAGGGGACTTCGTAGACACCCGGCCGCTCGCAATCTCCCGCGACGCTCATCAGCTTCGTGCCGGTGGATTGCTTGGTGCCGTAGTGGCTGAACCACTTGCCACCGTGCTCCACAATCCGCGCGGCACAGGCGTACGTCTCCACGTTATTCACTGCGGTCGGCTGGCCCAGGTAGCCGTGATCGACGGGGAAGGGCGGCCTGTCGCGTGGGGCGCCGCGCTTGCCTTCAAGCGACTCAATCAGCGCCGATTCCTCGCCGCAGATGTACGCGCCCGCGCCAAGCTGCAACCGGATGTCGAAGTCGAAGTCCTCGTCGCCGCAGACGTGTTTGCCCAGCAGCCCGAGCGCCCGGCGATGTGCCAGCACTTGCTGCAGGTGCTCCCACAGATAGGCGTACTCGGCGCGCAGGTACACAATGCCTTCGGCAGCCCCGAGCGCATAGCCGGCGATCGTCATGCCCTCGAACACCAGATCGGGCATCTCGGTCAGCAACACCCGGTCTTTGAAGGTGCCCGGTTCGCCCTCGTCGGCGTTGCAGATGACATAGCGTGCCTGGCCGCCGGTAGAGTTGCGTGTCGCCTTCCACTTGGTGGCTGTCGGGAATCCAGCTCCCCCACGTCCACGCAGGCCCGAGGTGGCAACCTCCGCGATGACCTCATCGGGCGACATGGTCAGCGCCTTCCACAGGCTCCGGCCACGAATCACCGGCTGAAACAGCACCGGGCCGGGCTGCCGTAAGCTCGACTCCACCTGCGCATGCGGCGAGAACTTCGCTCCGGCATCTGGAGCGGGAAACTGCGGCATCATCTTACGCGCCGGTCCCACAAGCGCCCGGGCGATGCCTGTCACATCAGATGGAAGGATACGGGTGAAGACGGTGCCATTGATCAAGGCGGCCGCTCCCTGGTCGCACATGCCGATGCAACTGGTTCGCTTCAGCGCGATCTTGCCGTCTGGGGTGGCCTCTCCGAACGAGATGCCCAGGGCTGTGGCGAACGCGTCCGCGACCTCATTGCCGTGTGGCGAAGAACACATCGGGCAGGTTGACAGCCGAATGGTCACGTCCGCGCCAGCGTCGCGCTCGAAGAACGCATAGAAGCTGACGGTGTCCTCGACCTCGACATGGGGGATACTCAGCACAGAGGCGATAGTGGTGATCGCCTCCTCGGAGATGCTCCGTTCCTGGAGCTGAACCGCCTGCAGGATGGAGAGCAGGTGGACGCGATCGCGACCCACCTGCTCAACGGTGCGGCGAATCCGTGACTCCCGGCTACTCCGCATGGCTCTGGTCACCTTCTCGTGGGCACCATCTGGTACCCCGGACACTGTCGATTAGGGCGTCGCCTGCCGCTGTAGTCCGCCAGAGTGTGCATGGCGAGTGCAGCGCCAGGCATCCCCGGCGGCTAGGCAGGGCTCGTCGTCGTTCCGCCAGTGGAGGTGTCGGGTGGCGGCGTCTCGGTTGCTGATGACGGCGCTTGCATTGGTGTCTCGGGTGTCATCGTCGACGCTTGCGCTGGCATCTCGGGTGACGTTGTCGACGCCTGTGCGGGTGCCGTGTCACTCATGGCGGCGCCCTCGCTGCTGACCGGCACAGGAACCGGTGCCTCTGACTCGAGTTGTGCGGCGATATCCGCTCGCACCGCCTCGGTAATCACGTCCGCGCCGTACTTCCTGAGCTCCTCTTCCACCTGCAGCACCCACACATGGTCGATCACCGCGATCAGTGCCGACGTGTTGGGCTTGAGGCCCTCGCCCACCTGCCGCAGGCGCTCGTCAGGGAAGCCCGAGTCCCGGAGCCTCGCCGACAGCCCGCCAATCGCCGCACCAACCGCAGCGGTCGCCAGCATCGATGGCGGGAAGATCAGCCCGACCACGCCGCCCACGACGCCGCCTACCACCGCGCCCCTGCCGCCGCGCATATCGGCGGTTTCCTTGAAGCGGAGCTTGCCTTTGTCATCCTTCCAGAGGACGGCAGCATTCTCGATGTCGATCAGCCCCTCTTTCCGTATCTCCTTGAGGGCGTGCAGAGCATCTTCGGCTCCCTTCTCGCTATCGAATGCCGCGACAACGACCTCGACTGGTACATCGCTCTGCTGGCTCATTCCTCTGTCTCCTTTTCCGCCGCTCTGGCGGACTGCGGGGTTCTTTCGCCCGAATAGGCGTCCTCACTGACTGCGGCGCGCGGTGGGAGGTGATTTCTCCTCCAGACGTGGCGAAGGATGAGGAACACCGCCCGTCATCCGTATATAGCCGTGTCGCTGGCGTCCACGCACCACTCGCATAGCGAGAATGACGGGCCAGTCTCGCCCCAACGGAAAGGAGAGTGCGGACCTCACCGTAGGAAGAGTGCGCGCAACCGCTCGCCGCGCACGGGGTATCGCTGGCGTCGGTTATCCTTCGGCGATGTCGACCTGCTCGCGGGCGTGCATGCCCGTGGCTGTCGGGCAGACTCCCGCACGCCGAGTCTCCCGCAGGCTAGCTCGGCTGGGACGACACCTGCTGGGTCGGTTGCGACACGACCCCCTTGGAGGGAAGGAGTACTGCCGCGAGCAGGCCAATACCGGCGAAGACAGCCATGATAATCAGCGCCAGAGCATAATTCTTACTGCCCACGAGCACGCTCGACACGATCACCGAGCCGGCGATGGACGTGCCGAACGAGGAGCCGAGATTCGAGACACTGCGCGACAGGCCCGAGATCTCGCCCTGGTCCTTCTCGGGCCATGCCGACTGGACGACGTTGACCGACGAGGTCAGCATGATGCCCACGCCCATGCCAATCAACAACAGGCCGGGGATGAGGGCGAGGACGTTGCTGTTGCCGCGGCCCAGCAAGATCAGCAGGACAATGCCGACGATAGCGGCGATGAAGCCGACCTCGATGAGCAGCTTTTGCGGGCGCCGCCTGGCGAACCTGCCCGCGAGAGCCGAGGTGAGCAGGATGCCAATGGTGGCGGGCGTGAGCAGCAGCCCCGTCTCGATGGCGTTGTAGTTGCGCACAGTCTGCAGGTAGACGGACAAGACGAAGAAGGTGCCCTGGATGATGAGCCACTGGATGCACTGTGTGACGAGCCCCAGATTGGAGACACGGTTGCGGAAGAGCCTGGAGTGCAGGAGGGGTTCCTTGCCGGAGCGCTCATCCGACCGTATGTGCCAGAAGAACGCCAGCAAGAAGAGGGCGCCGATGATCACCAACGGCCACAGCGGCGAGATGCCGCCCTTCGGGATGATAACCGCGTTGCCGATGACGACGTCGGCTTTCGCCGTCAGCCACCCATAGGTGCTGGTTTGCAGGATGCCGAACACGATGAAGAACAGCCCGAACGCCGAGAGTACGGCCCCGAGGAAGTCGAAGTGTGGTTTGGCGCCCTGGACGCCGTGGTCGGCGATGCGGCGGCTAAGCACGGCGATGACCGCGACGACCAGCACTTCGAGGAGGAACGTGGCGCGCCAACTGATCGAGGTCGTGATGATGCCGCCGATGAGTGGCCCCGTCGCTGCGCCGATTCCCCCGGCCCCGCTGACGATGCCGAACGATCGAGCGCGCGAGGGGAGATCGGCGAAGGAGACGGTGATCAGGATATAGACGGGCGGAATCAGGAGTGCGGAGCCAATGCCTTCACCGATGGAATAGCCTAACGTGAAGATACCGATGGTCGGCGCGACCGCCGCGACAAGGCCGCCGAGCCCATATACCCCGAGGCCAAGGATGAGGCAGAACTTACGGCCCCAAATATCCGTCAGCTTGCTTCCAGGGATCATCAGCGCGGCCATCGTGAGGGTGAAGAACGTGATGGCCGTCTGGACACCCGTCACTGTCGTGCCCAAGTCATGCGCGATGTTGCTGATGGCCACGTTCATGGCCGAGCCGGAGAAGCTGCAGATAAACTGGGCCAGCGCGAGCGGCAGCACGATCGCCGACGATGCCGCCGCCATCGCGACTCCTGATGGAGCGGTAGTGGGCGGCGCCGGATTGGATGGAGCGGGGCGGTAGGCGTCCATGTTGTTTTCCATCGCGCATGGCTCCCTTTCTCTGGCTCCCATCTCGGGCGGTCTCGGCGCTCCTCGCACAGCGTCTCGCGTGAGCATAGACCACGCCTGCCCCTGGGGCACCCACCTAGAGGAGAGTCCGTGCGGTGAGTGATGCCCCCGCCTGAGAATGAGCCACCGCCTGACCATCACCTCCGGATGTCCTGCGCTGGAGGGCTGGCCGCTTCGAGCCGAGTGCCTAGCCGCTGGGGGAGGGAAAGCCTGACTGTGGGAACCGGCCTCTCGGAGTAGGTTGGACCGAGGGCCGTTGACATACAACGGAGGAGACGACGCCTCAGAGACGAGCGTGCGGGACCGGGAGCGGACGCCGCCGGGAGAAGCTATGCTCCAAGGACGCAGCGCCGAGCACAGCCCGCGGGCTGGATCTTCGCGAGGTGGCAGAAGGAGGCCGCTCCATGCAGCCGTCCGAGATCATCGTATGGAGCCAGACCGCGTTTGAGCTCGTGGGTGTCGCTATCCTCATCATCGGCTCACTGCTCTCGCTGGTACGGCTCGTGGTGGGTCTCCAGCGACAGCCGGGATACAAGACCTACCAAGGGCTCCGCCAGGGCCTCGGTAGAACAATCGTGCTGAGCCTAGAAGTGCTCGTCGCGGCCGACATCATCCGGTCGGTGGCGCTTGAGCCGACCTTACAGAGCGTCGGTGTGCTCGCTCTCATCGTGCTCGTCCGGACGTTCTTAAGCTGGTCGCTCGAGGTGGAAATCACGGGCAGGTGGCCCTGGCAACACGGCACCAGCGGGGAAGATGATACGAGTGGGCTGTGATGGTCGCGCTGTCTCCGGGCGCCCATGCATCGTCGATGTAGCGCGATGTGGACGTGGTTGGAGCGCAGAACCTGACCGGCGTCTACCGCACCGCGCCGTGGCACGAGCCAAGTGGAAACGAAAACGTCGCATTCCCCTCTGAGAGGGGCGCACAGAACCGTGGGTTATGCGACCCTCGTCGTCAGATCAACTTCCGGAGGGGATGAATGGGGCGACGATGGTCTCCATCTGGTTCGAGCTGATGGCGTAGCCAATACCATTGGCCGCGACCCCCGTCGTCGGATCCACGGCAGAAAGGGTTGGGATGCCGACAAGTTGGCCCTGCAGGTTCACCAGCGCGCCACCGCTGTTGCCCGGATTGATCGGTGCGCTCGTCTGGATCATCCCCTTGAGGGTGTATGTCTTGCCGTCCACGACCTCTTTGCCCTCGCGGTTGAGTGCGCTGACGATGCCGGTCGAGGCCGATTGCTCTAGCCCGAGGGGGCTGCCCATCGCGATGGCGACCTGGCCGACCTGCGCCTGGCTGGAATCACCGACAGCGATTGGCTTGAGGTTGCTGGCGTTGATCTTGAGCACGGCCAGATCCTGGGAGGGCACGTCGCCGATGAGCTGCGCGGAGACCGTCGCGCCCGTCGAGAGCAGCACCGTGAAGGACGAGAGGCCATGCACGACATGGCTATTGGTGACGATGTAGCCGCTCGACGTGAGGATTTCACCTGACCCGACGCTACCTGCGCCTGGGCCACTGCCGCGCCCCTGCACCTGTACGACCGAAGGGTCCACCGCTTTGATGGTGTTGATCGTCGTCTGCTGCACATCTTCGGGCGCTGTGCCCCGCCCAGCCGAGACGCCGATGAGGACGGCCAGCGCGAGCACGACCAGCGCGGCGATGATTACCAGGGCTAGATGACGTTCGAGGAAGCCTCCCGATTGTTGTGGTGGCGCCTGAGTCGTCGATGGAGGCCGTGACTCCTGTGGCTGCGACACGGCGGCAGGCGCGGAAGATTGGATAGCAGCCGCGCCTCTGTTGTCGTCTTGCATGATCGGACTCCTGATTTGAACCGAAGGTGGCGTACGGCGGCGACGTCTCGGTTCGCGGCTGAAATACCGACGACGACCCTGGGCGCTCCCTTCCACCGCCACACCCAGGACGAGCATGCATCGGCCGGACGCCGCGCGCATGGTATGTGGCGGCCGGCTCAGCGGGGGAGCGCCCACGTCCTATCGCGTACTCGCGCGCCAGCCTGGTGACGGACGCGCGCTCGAGTTGTGCATCTGCCGCCGGTTACGGACGGAAAGGCATACCGGGAGCGACATGGGAAGCGGGTCAGCGACTCGGATGGGCCATCATGTCCACCGCAACGGTTGCCGCCAGGATCACCACGTCATTCTGCCCTGGCTCGATCTCGACGCCATAGGTATCGGCTACGCGGAACCATTTCTTCGAGACCTCGGCGACCTTGTGCCGGCCATCTTCTATCGTGTACTCGTGATCGAGGATGTTGCCCTGGATGTCCAGGTCTGGACCGGCGCCTACCTTCACGGTCCACCGCTCGCGTACGGGGGTGATGAGCGCCTTCTTGACGGTCGCCAGCGTTTCGCCGTTGGGTCCCTCGATCTCCATGGTGTCTCTCACCCGCATCATGCGCTCCT
>CAYRVF010000073.1:0-28811 GCA_964427535.1 uncultured Ktedonobacterales bacterium | reverse complement strand
TAGATACGACTTGCTTGCATGTGCACTGCATGGTACACTCGCTGAGACTCTCTCCCGCCTGTTCGCGGCATGTGACCGGCCCAGACCGGACATTTTCTGGCCCGCTGGCGCATGAACTGCGAATGGAAGGCGTGGGGTGTTGCGCGCTCGCCTTGCCAGAGACGACTCTGGCTCGCGCAATCGGAGCTTGACCAGGCAAGACAAGTCCTCGAAGCCGTCAATGAAGCCGATGCGGAGAGGGTACTTCAGCCCAGCATGTGATGTGTGGTGGGGGAACGTACCAGAGGGAGAGTGTATGAAGATTCTGGTCGCCGACGACGATCGGGATATGGTTGATCTGCTCACCTATTGGCTGCGCGGGTATGGCTATGAGATTGTCCGCGCGTTAGATGGTCAGCAGGCCGTGGAGAAGTGGCGCGAGTCGGAGCCTGATTTGGTCATTCTCGATGTCGAGATGCCGAAGATGGATGGCTTCGAAGTGTGCCGGAAGATGTCTGGCGAATCCAACGCGCTCGTGCTTTTTCTGACGTGTCGTGATCGTGAAGATGACGAGGTGCGCGCGCTCGATCTCGGCGCTGATGACTACCTACGCAAGCCCTTCAGTCCCAAGCAGTTGCTCGCACGTCTGCGTGCGCTCTCGCGGCGTGCCACGGCGGCCCCGCACATCAACAGCTCGTCGTTAGTGGCGGTCGGCCCGATCTCACTCGATTCGATGCGGCACGAAGCTACCCGCGGCGGTGTGAAAGTGCGTCTGACGCCAACAGAGAGCCGGCTGCTGCATCTGCTGCTGACGAATACCGGCCAGGTGCTGACCACGGATATGATCGTCGAGCGTGTGTGGGGCTACGACGGGGGCGACAACGGGTTGGTGAAAACCCACATCCGCCATCTGCGCCAGAAGCTCGAGCCGATGCCCAATGCGCCGCAATTCATCGTCACCGTTCCGGGCGTCGGCTACACCTTCATGGCGCACATGACCGACCAGGCCTCGGCATAGTCGCTTGTCTTTCTTTGGCGTGTCTACGGTGCTCGGGGGTAGCTTCACAGCTGCCCCCGAGGTTTTTTTGTGCGTGGGGGACCTCTTCCCTACCCGATGGCAGACCCTCTCCCCCAACCCCCTCCCCTTGGAGGGGAGGGGCACTGAGGCGGGATTCGAAGCCTGCGGGATTCAATCGGGCAGTTCGACCCACGGTTGCCATACCACATACTTGTGCTGTCTGTTGAGTGGAAAATCATACGAACATGTGCATGCCCCAGCATTAGTCGGGCCGAGTGTAGATCCTACGTGGTGACTCAGTCGACAGACTAGCAGATAAGGAGGCGGTACGGCATGTCCGATACATCTCCCAATACAGCATCTATGCCACCTATGTTTGAAGCTGGGGTGCTGGATGCAGACTCGGCGTCATTCTCTATGAAGCGGCACAGCGGTGTGATCGTGTATGTGCGCTTGCTCGTGGGTACGCTGCCCTCGTACACTGCGGACGTTCTGGTGCGGTTCGAGTCGTACCTGGGAAATACGCTTATTGGCCGTCCAGGGCAAGATGGATTCAAGCCGACGCGAGCCCGCCTCACTATGCCTGCGGGCCGCAGCTATCTCGTGACTGTTCTGGCGACTCTGCCAGCGCTCAATAACATGCGGCCTCACCTGGCGGCTGGGCTAGAGCCAGCGCCTGATATGGATGCCGCGGCGGTCCCGGTAGCGCTTGAGGGTCTTCCTATCCGCTATGGTACTCATTTCCGCCCGACGGCAGGAACGCTTGTCTCGCTCGGTGAGCCTGGAGACGGCCACGGAGCGGAGTGGGAGGAACTCCTCGCTCGCTCGCATCACAGTTCCTGGTTTGACCTGTACGCACGGGTCGCATCCTTACGCGATCTTGATGGAAGCAACGGCGATGCTCGCACCGTTGACCGGATATTGGAGGCGCTTGGAGATGAGTCTGAAGAGGTGCGTCTAACGGCAGCATACAGTATCCGGACAGTTGCGACGCGGCTTGCCATTGCTCCATTTCTGAGTGCCATCCGTGACAAGCGTTACATCAATGTTGCCGCGTGTCTTGCTGCTGCATACGTATTCGCTGCTCATCCTACTGAGGTGCCCGTTGAGGCCTTGCTGGACCTGTATCATCACATGGGCCGTGGGCTCCATCGTGGAGACATTCAGGCGATCGTCGTACGTTCAATGGGACGTCTTGGCCCGCGTGCATCGACTGAAGTTGTCGAACTTCTGAGTGACATCCTTCAAGAGCCGCATGCGATCTATGACTTTCGCCTGCGAGTTATGGCGGCTCGGGCTCTTGGAGATCTGCAAGAGCGGGCACCAGTTGAGGTACTGCTCACTGGGATGGAGAATTCTCAACCAGAGCTGGCTGCTGAGGCAGCACGTGTTCTGGCGCGCCATCCAGCGAACATCCCTGAAGAGGTGCGTGCACACGCCAGGCTGATGAGTGATGTCGACACGGTGAAGCGCATGCGATACGAGAAACAGTCCCCCCAACAAGGTGAATAGTCAAGGAGCGTTTAAGGCGTCGATGATCGGGGCCGGATCTGCGACTGGAGGGCGCTTCGTGTCGCTCAGTCGTCGATGCCTGCCTGGAGGGCGGCGCGCCACGCTTTGGGATAGCGGACTTCGCGGGGCGTGAGCCTGGGGAACTGGATGGGCTCCGACCGGGTGAGGCAGATGGACTGGTAGAGCGTGAAGAGCCGCGCCGCCTCCGTGGCGGAGGAGAACCAGTCGCGCACGATGCCGGGGTTGCGGCGCGCGGCGATGCGTCTGGCGCTCAGGTCGGCCAGCGCCTCGGCGAGCGCGGCGGCCAGCCCCTCGGGGTTGTGCGCTGGCGCGAAGGAGTAGCCCCATGCTTCGGCCAGCTCCTCGGTCGCGGCACCCACGGATGTGGCGACGATGGGTGTGGCGGAATCCAACGCGAGCAACACTCCCCGGCCCTCTGACCCGCTCGCCCGGGGGAAGACCGCCAGATCGGCCGCCGCGAGAATGTCGCGCAGGTCGGCGCGCTCGCCGAGCACCGTCACGACGCCCTCCAGGTTGCTGAGCGCGATGCGTTGCCGCAGCCGTGCCAGTCGCGCCGATTCCATGCCTGAGACACGCGTATCATCGCCGCCGGGCAGTTTTTCGCTGAGCAGCAGCACGCGCAGGTGCGGATACGTGGTCAGGAGGTGTGGAACGGCGTCGAGTAGATCTGTGTGGCCGCTCTCCGTCGAGACGGTGCTGGGGCATACGAGCAGTGGCCAGGCATCCGCCACGCCGAGCAGCGTCTTGACGCTCTGCCGCGCGGCGGGTGATGTCGCGGGATGGACCGCGATCCCTGGCCGGACGACGCGAATGTAGGCGCGTATCACCGACTTCGGGAACGAGCGCGCGACCGCCTGGGCGTCGGCGACGATGCCGGCCGTCCACGGGACGAGCGCTTCGAGCAGCGGCTGTACCCGCGCGGGCGCGATCTCTCGCGCGTGCCACTGCACAGGGATGCCGGCGATGCGGGCTGCCACCAGCGCGGGCACATGGAGCAGCGGCGCGGTGCTCACGAGTAGATCGGGGCGGAGCTGGAGCACCGCGCACACGATACGCGCCTCATCGCGCAGCCACGCCGCCGCGCGCAACAGATGCTCGACGAGCACCAGCACGTCGGTAGAGCGCGCGAGGTGCAGCCGTACCACGAGGTCTCTGGCGCGCCGTCCAGGACCGCTCCGCAGGCCAAGCGGCTCGACCCGCGAGACGGCGCGGACGGGCGTCTGCAACACGCGTGCGGCGTCGGCGAGCTGACCTGTGCCGAACGTCACCAGCAGCGGCGCGATCTGCCGCCGGTCGAGCCCGGTCAGCAGATCCAGCAGGGCGGCGGAGGACTCCGTCGCGGCGTTGCCATCGGCGAGGTAGGCGATGCGCAGTGGTGTGCTCCGTAGTGCCTCGGCGGAGGCCTGCCCGGCGGCGGGCACGTGCAGCGCCGTCAGCGTCGCGTGGAGCAGGCCCAGGAAGAGCCAGAAGATCATGCCGGTGACAGGCTCGGCGAAGGGGTTGGATGTGAGGCTGACGAGGAACAGGAACAGGACCGTGCTGCCGCCTGCGAGCACGTAGCCCGCCTCGCCGCTCATCGGGCGCAAGCGGCGATAGGTGGCCCAGACACGGCTGAGCGCGACGACCAGGACCGAGAGCAACGCGACCGATGCCGGGATGCCCAGAGCCGAGAGCGCCGGAACCGAGAAGACGGCGGCCAGCGTGGAGCTGATGGCGAGCTGATTCAGTGAAGAGAGGATGCTCGGGAGGCCGCCGCTCGTCGTGTGCGGAAGGGTCAGGAAGAATGGCAGCACGGCGAGCGCGACGAACGGCAACATGCCGATGCGGCGACGCTGCCAGGCGGCCCACAGCAAGGCGAGCGCCGTCGCGGCAATTGTCCAGCGCGACCACGTGAGGGCGAGGCCACATGCCGTGACGAGCAGCGCCGTCGGCACGGCGAGCGCGATGGCCGTGCGGGCCAGCGGGCGCCCCCACTGGGCGGCGATACGCGCCGGTGGAACGCCGAGCAGCGTGCGCCAGAGCAGCCGTTTGGAGTCCCACGTGAGGGCGAGCACGAGCGCCAGTCCGAGCAGATGCGCGAGCGACGTCGTATCGGGCAGAGTCGCGCGGGCGGGCAAGGCCGTAGGCCCGGCAAAGAGCGTGGCGAGAATCGCGATGGTCGCCTGCAGCACCGCCGAGGCCAGCACCGAGCCGAGCAGCAGATAGAACGCGCGCAGCCGCTCATCGCTGGCCAGCCGCGCGAGGAACGCGGGCTCGGTGATCTCCGCGGGCATCGGATGGGCATGCGCGAGAGCCCCCGCGAAGAAGAGCGCGATGGGGATGGCGCCATTGGCGAGCGCGGTCACGTAGCTTTGCGGCGTCGCTATAGGCTGGCTGGCGAGGTCGAGCAGCGCGAAGACGACGACGCCCGCCGTGAGGATATCCAGCGGGAAGCCAGTGCGCAGATCGGCCCGACGGACGATGGCGAGCGCCGGAATCAGGCAGAGCAGCGCGGGCAGGCTGCCCAGCGCGGGCAGGTTCAGCAGCACGCCTAGGCCAGTGGCCAGCGGCGCCGCGACGATCAACGCGGCGATCGTCGTGAGCGCCGCGGCTTCGCTGGCGAGCAGCAGCGCTGCGGCTCCCAGGCCCCAGAGCGCGCCGAAGAGGCACATCCCCACAAGCAGCGCGGTCGGCGACGACACGCCAGCCAGCACAACCCAGGTCAGTATGCCTGAGGCGCCGCCAGCTCCGGCGGCGATCGCCAGGCGTCGTCCCGTTCGCACGTCTCCACTCCTTCTGCCCAGCCGAATGCCGGGCGCGGCCCCTGATAACTTATGGTACTATATCGCAAACTACAATACTCTTGAGCGCACGAAAAGTCACAGTAGTGATCGGAACTGGTACTCCGGTTCGCGAGTGGACTAACGGGGACGCTGGGCCTGTTGTAGAGCGGGGAGCCGGATGGCAAGGGGGCAGACGCGTCGCGACGCGATGTGGCGGTGTGTGAATTCACCTCTTTTATTCTGTCTCCTTCCCGTGTATAGTAGGGTCGTTCGTACGCTGCCCGTGTGCTTGTCTGGCCGGCTTGCCGACTGGTTCGGTCTGTGTGGGCGTCCGTCGTCCCAGTGGACGGGCAGCTCGCGCACGGCGAACGGGACCGCTCGCGAACCTAACGACGAGATGGCTTTGCGCTCCGTCCTCCCTAGGGATGCCAGGGCGCGCAAGCCGCGAGCACGAGGCGCGGACGGAACTGGCGCAGCGGAGGAGGAGTCTATGGGATCATCACCGGGCGGGCCGGGCGCCGCTCACGCGATCACGGACCTATACGATGAGCGGCGACGCACCTTTCTCGTGCAGTATCCCATCTGGTTCATCGTCGCGCTCGGCCTGACGGGTGTCGTCGCGTTCGCGCTCACCGGGTTTCTCGGATACGACAAGACCGGGCTGTTCTACAAGCCGTGGGATCTGTATCTCTGGTTCTGCGCGCTGGTCATCACGCTGCAGGTCTCGATCTTCCGCAATGTCTCGCTGCGGCGGCGGCTCGTGATGACACTGCTCGTGAGCCTGCTCAGCATCGTCATCGTCTATCTCATCGGTTTTCCGGGTGGATTCATTCGCAGCCTGCTTGAGAAGTATGTGCCGCTGCTCGTCGATAGTCCCTGGACCTACGCCATCATCAATTTCGGATTGATCGCAATCTTCTGGGTCGACACGGTGCGCCGCTGGGTGCGGCGGGCGCACGGGCAGGCGCCGAATCCGCGGGTCTATCTGGGCATCGAGAGCGACGAACGGATGGTGCATCCGGACGACATGGCAAGCCTGCAGGAGCTCATCTCGGGCGACTTGATCGCGGGCGCGGTGCTGGCGGTGCTGCTGGCGCTGGTGTTTCGGCAGGATGTCGTCAGCTTCCTCATCCATCCGCAGCATACGCACGTGACGCTCTGCACCGTCTCGTGGCCGATTGGACACTGCGGCACGGGAGGCGCGCTCACGGACCCGCCGACCCTGACGTTCGTCGATCTGGTGCAGTCGCTGATCTACCTGCCGATTGGTCTGCTGGTGCTGGCGCTCTCCGCCACGCTCTCGGGCCTGGGGGCGGTGAACGCGGTCAGCGACCGCGAGCTGAACCAGCCCGGCGAGATCAAAGTGACCAGCGCGGACGAGTCGACGACGACGCCCATCGCGCAGGACGTGGCGACGACCGTGCTGAACACGCTGCGCAGCGCGCTCGACCGGCGGCTGCGGCTGCTGTTGAACAACCTGGCGCTCTCGCTGCGGAATGTCGCCTGGCCGCCGCTGATCTTCATCGCGACCTACGGCATCTACCAGCTCTCGCTCTATGTGCAGGCGTACCTGCATAGCCCCAAGGGCGCGCACGACTTCTTCGTGGATGTGCTGCCCTCGGTGGGCTGGGGGCTGGCCGCTGTGCTGGGGGTCGTGCTCTCGGCGGCGCTGACGCTCTTCCGCTGGCGCGTGGCCGACAACACGCTGCGCTTCCTCGGACTGATCGGCTTCGTGGTGCTGCTGACGTTCTGGATCTTCTCGCTCTCGCTCTGGGGCTTCAATCAGCTGCTGTTGTTGACGCATGCCACGAACCGCCATCCGTTCGATCCGCCGAGCTGGACGACCGCGCTCTCGCTGGCGGCGTTGTTGATCTTCGCGGCGGTGGTGCTGGTGCGGCGCATGCGTGACCCGCGACAGGAGCGCCGTGAAGCAGTGGTGGGCGCGTCTGCCCCCATAGAGCGCAAGTAGGCGGAGCCTCGCGCCTGCGGGCAGCACCTCTCCCCCTACCCCCTCTCCTTGGAGGGGAGGGGCCGCTGATTGGGCGAGTGCGCTTGCTGGCATTGGTGGGGACCGTCGAGAGATAGCGGTGAGCGAGTCCTGCCGCGAAGGGGGGATTTCTACACGCGTTGTAGTGGCTGTGGTGTGAGGCCCTGGCATCTTTGAGCGCAGCGGCGAGGTGCGTCTCGCTCGTGCCTCGTCATCCCCTTGTCAATTCCGACAGAGGAGTCCTGTATGCAAACAACCGCGCAAGCGAAAAGCGCTCCAGAGTTCGCCATCACCGATGTCTACGACGAGCGGCGGCGGACCTTTCTCGTGCAGTATCCGGTCGCGCTGGTGGTCACGCTCGGCCTGACGGGTGTGCTTGCCTTCGCGCTGGTCGGGTTTCTCGGCTTCCGCGATGAGTTCGAGCCTGCCCTGACGAAGACGCTGTTTCACGAGCCGTGGCCGATCTTCCTGTGGCTCTGTGCGCTCATCATGACGCTGCAAATCTCGATCTTCCGCCATCATTCGCTGCGTCGGCAGCTCACGGCGACGCTGATGGTGACGGTGATCTCGATGATCATCGTCGGCATCACGTACTTCTACAACTTGCAGTTTCAGGCGTTCTTGCAGAATGTGCTCGAACAACTGCTGCATCAGCACATCATCCTGCGCTATATCGGCGACAATCCGTGGACGTACGCGATCATCAACTTCGGCCTGATGGCGATCTTCTGGGTAGACACGATCCGCCGCTGGATGCGTCGGGCACGCGGGCTGCCGCCGAACCCCAAGGTGGACATCGGCATCTTCAGCACGGGCGGTGACGACGACGACATGCCGACGCTGCAGGAGCTCATCTCGGGCGACCTGATCGCGGGCGCGGTGCTGGCGCTGGTGCTCGGGCTGATCTTCCGCGCGGAGGTCGTCAGCTTCTTCTCGAATCTGCTGCAGGTCGGCGTCAGCGTGAATACCTGCACGGTCTCGTGGCCGATTGGGAGCTGCGCGGCGCCCGGCGGCGGGCTGCTCGATCCACCGACACTCTCGTTTATGGATGTGGTGCAGGCGCTGGTCTATCTGCCGCTGGGCCTGCTGATTCTGGCCATCTCGGCGACCCTCTCGGGTCTGGGCGTGCTGGGCGGGGTCGACGAGAAACTCGTCACGACGCCATCTGAGGCGCAGGCGAGCGCGGACGAGGGCACGAGCACGGAGTCGGTCTCGGAGCAGGTCAGCCTGACGGTGCTCAACACGCTGCGCAGCGCACTGAACCGGCGCGTGCGTGTCGCGGCGGGCAATCTGGGCGTCTCGCTGCGGACGGTGGCGTGGCCAGCGTTGATTCTGTTGGGCACGATCGCGGTGGCCTCGGTCTCGCGGAATATCCAGCAGTATCTGCACCTGCTGAGCGACCAGCGCACCTGCACAGGTCCGTCGTGCCCCGATTGGGCGTACGTCAATGGCGCGCTGTCTTCGGGCCAGCAGTATATCGCGGTGGGACTGGCGGTGCTGTGGGGCGCGGTCGCGGTGCTCGCCATCGTGTTCTCGGCGGCGCTGTTGCTCTACTCGCGGCACGTGGCCTCGAACACGCTGCGCTTCCTGGGGTTGATCGGCTTCATTCTGCTGCTGACGTTCTGGATCTTCTCGCTGGCGCTCTCGGGCTTCAATGGGTTGCTCTCGCTGACGCACGCAAGCGGACGGGTGCCATTCCCGCAGCCGGGTGTAGCGACGATTGTCTCGCTGGCCTGTCTGCTGATCTGGGGCGTGCTCTTGCTGACGCGCCGAGTGCGGAGCGGCGGCAGCGGCCGGACGGAGGCATCGGCTCCGGTCGGCGCGACGACGGCGGCGAAGAAGTAGGCGCCTTCTCCCCTCTCCCCCTTCCCCTCGCGAGGGGAAGGGGGAGTTCTGTAGGTGGTCACGAGTTTGAGTGGCGGGAAGATGAGCGCACGGACGCACGATTGGGAGGGTGAGCGATGCAGCCTTCTGGAAAATCACGGCGTCCTGGGTCTCTGACGGCGGCATCCGCCACACTATCGCCGCAAGGCGTGCCGGATCTCTCCGTCGATCCGCTCGGTGATCTAACGGTGGCACGCGGCCCGTGGGGTCTGTGGTCGCGGCTGGTGATGCCCGCGCTGCCCTCAGGCGGACGGGGTGATGCCAGGCTGCGTGAACGTCTGCGCCGGGCGCGGTTGCTGAGCGTCTTCCTGTTCTTCGGCTTTCTCGTGACACTCGGGCTGGCGCCTGAGATTGTCGTGCCGTCGTTCGACAGCACCGAACTGCTGATCGTGGGCGGCATATTCGTGCTGCTGGCGCTGAGCGCCGCGCTCAACCGGAGCGGGTACATTTCGAGCGCCGCGATACTCTTCATTGCGAGTGTCGTCTTCGCCATTGCCATGAACCAGCTCACCTACGCTGGTGGGCTGCCACTTAGCGGCCGGACCGCGTTCGACTTCTTCGTCATTCCGATTTTGCTGGCTGGCGTGGTGTTGCCGCGTCGTGTCGCGTTCTTGTGCTGGGGCGTCTGTTCCGCGTTTATCGTGCTGGACCTGCAGTTTGGGCCGAAACAAGCGGATCTCGTCGGTTTCATCGCGCATCAGGGGATCTATACTGCCGCCGCCACGCCTGTCGTGTTGCTGGGCGCCGTGACCGCGGTCGCCTGGGTGGCGGCTGGCAGCGTGCAATGGGCCATCGCGCAGGCCGACCGCACGCGTGAGCTTGAGCGGGCTTACCAGTTCATCGCGGAGCATAACCGCGAGTTGGAAGAGGCCATCGGCGAGCTGCAGCAGGTGCATGCCCAGGCGGCGAGCGGGGATCTGAGCGTGCGCGCGTCGCTCTCAAATCAGACGCTGGCGCCGGTGGCCGTCAGTCTCAATCTGATGCTGGGGCGGCTCTCGGAGGCGCGCGGCGCGGAGGCGGCGATGGGCGGGCTGGAGCAGCGTCTGCGGCGTCTCGAACAGGCGGCAGGCGCACTCGCGAGCGGCCATCTGCGCCAGTCGGTGCCGCTGCACGACCTCGGACGACTCACACCGCTGGCACAGCGATTGGAGCATGTGCGTCTAGGCATGTTGGCCGCGCTCGAACACACGGTGGAGCTGGCGGATCACGCGGAGCGCGCATTCCAGAGCTACCGGCGAGTCGTGCGCGACGGAACGCGCGACACACTGAACAGCGAAGCGCTCGAACGCACCGAGCGCGAGACGGCGCAGGCGCTCGATCAGTGTCGTCAGTACGCCCGGCAGGTCATCCAGTAGGGGCGTGTGCCGCTCGCTCCGCGCGGGGTATTCTGCGCGTAGTGTCGTCAGGGATGCGCGAGGAGCGACGCATGCGTGAGGGCTGTGGGAGCGCGACGGCGCAGGTGCGGCCAGTGGAGGCGTTACGGTTCCTGGCCGACCCGGTGAATGCGGGGCAGTGGTTCGCCGGAGCCGAGTTGGTGATGCCTCCAGAGGGGAAGCCGCGCGCCGGGCTGACATGGCGCTTCGGGCGCATACGCGGCACACGTGGGCCTGTGTCCATGCGGATGACGGTCTTCGAGCCGCCCGAGCGGTTCGTCTGGAGCACCGAACGGCGCTGGCCGGCCGACAACCTGGAGTGGGAGGTGCGCTGCACTCCCACGGCCGGGCCTGACGGCGATGGTGCGGTGGCAACTGGAACAGGCGCGTTGGCTTCGTCCACACGGATCGACGTGTGCATCCGGCAGCGGCCGGGGCCGGTTGGGGCAGTGAGCCTGGCGCTGGTGCCACGGCGGGCGCAGGCGGCGCTGGAGACGCAGGCGCAACGCGCGGCCGACCGGGCAGCTGAGGCGCTCGAGTCCGCACAGGCTGAACGGCGAGGCGAGCGGCCGCATCCAGGGCAGGGAAGGCGAGGCCGGGGCAGGCGCAGACGGTGAGATGACGCACGTAAGGCACGCCGTGTGCTAGAGAGCACTGCGCGGCACCACTATGGCCGCATGGCCAGGATGGAAGGAGACGACGCATGGACGAGCAGCATACAGGCATCCCCCGAGAGGCCGAGCGTGAGCACCTGCCCCGACGCATTCCCGGCGAGAGCGAAGGGGACTTCGAGGCGCGCGAGGAGGCACTGCCGCCGGAGCCAGATGCGCCCCCACCCGGACAGGAAGGCGGCCAGGCAGGCACGAACGATATCACCTGGCGCGCGGGCAAGTCACAGAAACAGGCGGGAGCCGACGACTTTTAGGCGGTAGGCCCTAACCCCCGCCCCCTTCCCCTCAAGGGAAGGGGGCGCTGTTTTAGCGGAGTATCTGGAATTGCACCGTTCGACTTGTACCAGAGATACAGCAGCAAGATACAGCAGCATCGTGTTTTTAGGGGCGAGGCATGCCTCGCCCCTAGAGAGGGGTCACGAATAGGATACCCACCGGGGCGACCGACGGTATTACCCACTCGGAGGCCTGGTTGGGCGCGTCGCTTGGATTCTTGTCGCCGTTTTGAGGGTTGTGGACTGCGGGGCGATCCGTTGAGGTGGTTGCACGTTTTAAGCTCCTCGTGTTCGATTGCGAACGGTTCTTTGTGCTCGGGCTCGCGCATTCTCAGAAGGCGAACTCACCCGTGGGGCCGGTGTGTCTTGGATAAGTCCGGACACGAGAGGACTGATCACGGCAAACGCGCGAAATGGCCCTAAAAGTGCTAAACGCTGATGAGCCACGACCTTGGTTTGACGAGGCCACCGGGGGGACGCGGAAGGGAAGGTATGGCCAGAATGACTCCTAATGATTTCTCACTGAGCTCAACGCGCTGCGTCGCCATCACACAGGAGCACCGCGGCCATGGCGCGAGCACGGCGACATATTATCTCGGGCGAGTGCTGGTCTCTGAGGGGCTGCGCGTGCTGCTCATCGATCTGACCGGACGCCGCTCACGTCTGCAGACGCTGCTCGCCCGTGGACCCGCGAAGAACCTGGGCCTGTGGATGCCCCCTGTGCCCCGGCCGGCTGAGTTGCACCTGCTGATCGACCGGGCGCGGCGCGAGACGGCGGGGCGCGTGGATGTGCTGCTGCTGGACGCGGACTCGGCCTTGCTCGAACATGCGGGTGGCACGGCCGCGGGAATCGACTACACCCTGCTCGTTACTGAATCATCCGCCTCGGGGCAGGATACCGCCGACCGCTTCGCGGAGCGCATGCACGACGAGCCGCCACCGTATGGACGCATTGGCGTGGTCTTCAGTCGTGTGGACGCGACGGCGGAGGGGCTGCCCGAGCAGACACAGCATCGGGGGCTGCCGGTAATGGGCGTGTACCCTGCCGACTACCTGCTCGCGGCGGGCGACGATTACTCGCTGAAGGGCGGTGAGCCGTCGTGGCCGCACGATAAGTATCTCTACGCGCTGCTGCGGCTGGGGCGCCAGCTCATTCGCCGGGTGCCGCTGGTGCGGGTGATGCCCCGTTCGGGCATCACGCTGTCAGGTGAGCCTGCGACGCAGAACAGCCGCACGCAGAACGAGGCGCACGCGTAAGGGCAGTACCTCATCTCCCCACTCGGCAGAACCTAACCCCCTACCCCCTTCCCTTGAGGGAAGGGGTCACTAGTTGGGCGTGCGTGGCCAAGGGCACGAGTTGCCTTTAGCGAGTATGCAAGGGCGTCTCCCTGACCCGTCTCCCTGCGGGGGAGGCGCTTTTCCGTGGGTGGTTAGAACATGCGGGAGCCGAGCGGGACGTCATGGTCGGGGGCGAGCAGGACGACGTTGCCGTCGGCGTCGCTCGCGCCGAGGGTGAGGACCTCGGACTTGAAGCCAGCGATGCGCTTGGGCAGGAAGTTGACGACGGCCAGCACGAGCCTGCCGGGTAGCTCCTCAGCTCGATAGTAGTGCGTGATCTGCGCGCTGGAGTCTTTCGTGCCGATTACGGGGCCGAAGTCGATGCGTAGCTTGTAGGCGGGCTTGCGCGCGCCCGAGAGTGGTTCGGCCGAGAGCACACGGCCGACGCGGATATCCACTCGCGCGAAGTCGTCGTAGGTGATCTGTTCGGACAGGGACTGCGTCGCGGGATCTGCGTGCGGATCGGACATATGTCTGTGCCTCCTGGGTGTGGTGGGACGATGTAGGCGCTTGAATCGTACGCGTATCAGCCAGGCTACTGGTCGCCCGCGAGGGCACGGCGCTCGATGCCGACGATGAAGTCGGTCTTGGCATCGGTGTAGGCGCTACGATTGTCGCGATAGATGGGGGCGATGCGGCGCTTGAGGGCATCGTATTCGGCGGCGGTGTCCGGGTGCGTGCGGAGGTAGTCGCGGAACGCGAGATGCCTGCGCCAGAACGCTCCACCCTCCTCGACCATATGGATTTGATGCGTGCGCACGCCGTCGGTGAACCGGCGGAAGTAGCGGCGCTCGGGGATCATCGACTCGATCTCGGGCAGATATTCGTAGCCCAGCGCCTCAACCAGACCGATGCAGTCCGCGGCATCGGCGAGGTCGCGCAGGCCGACCATGATGTCGATCACCGGCTTGGCGCCCAGACCGGGCACGGACGTGCTGCCGATGTGCTCGATGGCAGTGATGCGCGAGCCGAGGGCCCCGGTTATCCGCTGCCGCTCGCGCGCGTAGGCGGCGGGCCAGGCTGGGTCGTAGTCGACGATGAAGACGGGATCGTTGGGTTCTTGCGCCATGCGTGTTTTCCTCTGCCGATTCTCTCGCGTACTGATGCTCCCCTGATGTGTGTTCCTGGAGGCGACCGCTTTCTTGCGTGCCTTCCCATTCAAGCAGCTTGGAGTGTGGGTGGCAAGTGGCCGCTGGCCCCCCCTCCCCCTGACCCCCTCCCCCGGCTGACGCCGAGAGAGGGGGAATTGTGGGCGTGAGTGCGGCGCGCCGCGCGGATTCTGGCTCCTCTCTTTCGCCGTCAGGCGGGGGAGAGGCTGGGAGAGGGGGCCGCGCTCTGGCCGGGTGAGAGCGTGCCGTCGCGCAGCTCCCAGATGTCGCCGCCGAAGCGCTGGATGAAGGTGCGGTCGTGCGAGACGGCGACGATGGGACCGGGGAAGCGCAGCAGCGCGGCCTCGAATCCTTCGAGCACGTCGAGGCTGAGGTGGTTGGTCGGCTCGTCGAGCAGCAGCACGTTGGGACGCTGGGCGAGCAGCCGGACGATCTCGAGCTTGCGCTGCTGACCGAGGCTGAGCTCGCCGGCCCGCTTCGAGAGGTCTTCGAGGCGGAAATTCCCCTGTGCGAGCAGACTGGCGACATGCGCGGACTCCTCGCCGGGCAGGCCATCGCGGTAGACGTCGAGGACGGTGCGCTCGGGATGGGGAAGCTCGGGCGCCTGTGGCAGGTAGCCGGGACGGGCGCCGGGCGCGCGACGGATGCTCCCTATATCTGGCTGTTCCAGGCCGAGCAGGAGCCGCAGCAGCGTCGTCTTGCCCGCGCCGTTGGCTCCGCTGAGCAGGATGCGCGCACCGGGCAGCACGCTCAGTGTGATGTCGTCGAGCACCTGGCGCGCGCCGTAGCGCTTGGAGACGTGCTCTGCCGCGAGGATGACGTTCGACTGGATGGGGACGGTTCGCAGCGTGAGGTAGTAGCCCAGCGGCTTCGGCGGCTTGGGGATCGGGTCGGCCTCGATGCGGTGCAGGCGTTCTTCGGCGGCGCGGATGTTGCTCGACGCAGCGCGGGCAACGGACTCGCCGTGCGCGTTGTACACGCTCATGAAGCTGTCGCGCGGCTTGCGGTTGTGCGCGTTGAGGGTGGGCGCTTCGCGGATGCGCTTGCGCAGCTCGCGGATTTCCTCTTGCTGGCGCTGGTAGTCGTCGTGCCACTGCTCGACGGCACGCTGCTTCTCGTGCGCGTATTCGTCGTAGCTGCCCGCGTAGACGGTGATCGTGCGGGTATGCTCGTCGATTTCGAGGATGCGCGTGACGGTGCGGTTGAGGAACTGACGATCGTGCGAGACGACCAGTAGCGTCCCCGCATAGCCGCTGAGGTAGTCTTCGAGCCAGCCGAGTGTGGCGACGTCGAGGTGGTTGGTTGGCTCGTCGAGCAGCAGCACATCGGGCGCGCGCAGCAGCAGCCGGGCGAGGCCGAGCCGGGTGCGCTCCCCACCCGAGAGCGTCGCGAGCGGGGTGTCGGCGCTGAGGTAGGCGATGCCCATGCCGGAGAGCACGGCGTCGCGGCGGTGATCGAGCTCGTAGCCACCGGCATCCTGGAAGCGTGTGCTGAGCGTGCCATACTCGTCGAGCAGTGCGGGCACGGCGTCTTCGTTCGCACCTGCCATCTCGGCTTCGAGCTGGCGCATGCGGGCTTCGATGGCACGCAGGGGGCCGGTCGCGTCGCGCAGGACGTCGCCAACCGTCTCGCCGGGTACGAACGGTAGCGCCTGGGGTAGATAGCCGATCGCGGTGCCTGGCGCTCGGGAGAGCATGCCGCTCTCGGGCGTTTCGGCTCCGGCGAGCAAGCGCAGCAGGGTAGATTTGCCCGCGCCGTTCATGCCGACGATGCCGGTGCGCTCGCCGGCGTTGACGACGAACGAGACGTCGCGCAGGACGGTATTCGCGCCATAGGTCTTTGAGACGGAATTAAGAGTGAACTGCATGCGCCCTCCAGTGATGCGGTTGGGCGCGGCGAGGCGCTGTGTAGACACGAGCGCGCTGGATGGTGGCGCATAGTATGTGCCGGTGCGGTCGCCGCGCGGGGAGGCAATCCGAGATCGGATTGATGCGGAGGAACCGGCAGGTGGGGAAGAGGGCTCGCACAGTACGCGTGGAGCCTGTTCGCCTTCACAGATGACGTGGTGGAAGGCGATTCGGATGGAGTTCGGTGCTGCCGGTTAGGCGCGGCGTCTCATGCGTTTCCTTCTCGACGCGACGACCGGCTCGCGGGGGGCTTCACGAGGGGTCGCCTCGATGTTCCTGGCCCGCGGTTCCGTGTGCCCGTACGACGAGGGGCACAGTCGCGATGACGCGCGGATACAGCATCCACGCGTGTTAGCTGGATGATATCGCGGATGCGTGGGTGGGCGCAACCTCTCACCTACCCTCTCCCATTTAGAGTGTCTATCAAGACCTCTGTTACACTGCGGGGGTAAGCAAACGTCTCAGCGCTGACGAACTGTAGGCGATGACCAGGCAATGAACGGGCCCTGGCTGCCGCACGAACTGCCGAAGCTGAAGGAGGGTAGACCCACGAAGGAGGATGCGCGCTCATGAACGCCGCCTATCGGCCCGAGAGCTGGACGAGCCTCTATATCGCGGTCGCGAGCGCAGCGGCAGCCCTGGTGGGCCTCCTCTTCGTGGCCGTGTCGCTCAACCTGACGAAGATTCTGAACCACTCTGCCCACCGTGAGCGCGCCCGCCAGGTAATGGGTGGCTTCGTCAGTCTTCTCGTCCTCGCGATCCTGATCCTCATTCCCGGCCAGAAGGCGCGTCTCTTGGGGAGCGAGTTGGCGGTCGCCAGTCTCATCGCGGCTGGGATCGTGCTCAGACTGGAGCGCCAGGGGTTCCAAGCCCGTGCCCCTGGACAACGTAGAGGCTGGTTGGTGAGGATCATGGTCTTGAATCTCGGCTGGTTCCTTGGGCTCATCTGTGGCATCAGCCTGTTCATCGGGCGCCTGGGTGGACTCTATTGGTTGATCCCGACGATCCTCATCTACCTCCTCTGGAATCTCAACAATGCCTGGGTTCTGCTCGTGCAGGTGGCCCAAGAGGAGTGACGCCGGTCACGGTCGCTCAATCTGAGATACGTGGCCGTTTGCCTTTGAGCCTGGCTGATTCTTAGAGGGAAGAGGCACTGAGGCGGGCGTGGGAGGCCAGAGCCGGGGTGGGTGGTGGAAGGGCAGGCTGGCCACAGGTGGGGCAGACCTGTTCGTGCGCTCCAGACGGCTGGCGCAGATGCGCGCGGACATCCCCAAGGAGCTGGACAGCTTCGACCGCGCCGAGCAGCAGTGCGAGCGGACTGGACGCGCCGAGCAGCCCGCCTGTGATGCTCGCTCCCTTGAGCAGGAAGCCGAGACCTGACGGTGAGACGAGCGATCGTGATGCTCCAGGGGCGCTCGACGTGCGTAGACGAATGGAACGCGTGGCCGGAACGCTTTCATGCGCGGCATGGGGGACCGTCTCGAAGGTTGCCGCGATGCCGAGGAGGGTGTCTGTGGACATACACGCGGGATCGAAGGTGATGAGTACGTTGCCAGTAAGGGCGTTCGCGTGGACTGAGCGGACGCTAGAAAGCTGGAGCAGTCGCCGCTCGACGGCTGCGACGTTGTACTGGGAAAGCGATGGAAGGTGAAGGCGCACGCGACCAGGGAGCGCGCTCACGATGCGGGTCCGCGAGTAGGGTGGTGTTAGCGTCAGGAGCATGCGATCCTCATGGTCACGAGATGCTCGGTGTCAAGACTCCTCATGTATCATGATGCGTTGTACCGCCCGCATCCTAAAGGCGGGTTAATGGCATGTAAAGGGTATGTGAAAGCGGAGGAGGGCGGGATGTATGTCATGCAGGGATACTACCTCATAGGAAAAGGCGGTATTGCAAGTCATGGTGTTTGCAATACCGCCGAACACAAGTCAGAATGCTAGACTGTCTCAACTCAGCCGTTCTGGTGATCCACCAGTTTGAGCGTCCATGCACCTTCGCTGTTCATTTTGATGTAGTACTTGCCAGGATTCAGGTGAAGCGTCGAACTCCCTGAGGTGTTCCCTGGCTTGCATAGATCATTGAGCGGCAAGGGCTCATTGAGGTCAGCACTGTTGGAATCGGCATCGTAGAGAAATGCCTGAATGTTGTACTGGATGTTGTCAAACGAACTTGGGTCGCATGTCCAGGAAATGTTCTGTGAGCTACCCGACGTTGTAAAGGTGTCGGTGTCTTTGATGCCACTGCCTGAGATGTCCAGCACTGTTACATCTTTAGGCTGTGGCTTTGGTGTATTGGTTGCAGCCGGCGGTTGCGTCGCATGAGTGCTGGATGCAGGTGTCCCGCCTGTCTGGGCGGTGTTGATTGTGGTGGTACCTGACCCGCCGTTGATGGCACTGACAATGCCGCCGCACAGTGCGCAGGCGACGATCACGGCGAGACAGCCTACGCCGATCTTCGCACTCTTGCCGAGGCTATTCCAGCGTGCGGCAAGACCAGTCTGCTGAGGCTGAGGCTGCGGCGATGGAGGAACTGCGCCGGGAGTGTTGTTGGGATCGAAGGACATGAGTGCCTTACTCCTTGCTGTAACCTGTCATGGTTAGCATGCGAACGAATACAAACGGCTGACGAAACGCCCGGTGAGAGCACGCACCATGCGCGCCGCGATGACAAAGAATTGCGCGATTATGCCTCTCAATGTTCCCCGCTGGTGCTGCCAACCTCCTTCTTCTGTGCCATCCGCACAACGCCCACATTACTGGTTGCTTGGCTAAGAATCGCGCGGAAGTCTCGGCTGGCGTCCTGACTACGCATGCTTGAAAGTCGATACCTCCTGTAGCGACACATCGTCGAGTGGAGTCAGTTTAGCGAGCGAGCTCTACTTTGTCAATATCTAGTTGCTCAACTGAAAAACGGCAAGGATGAGGGTATTGAATTTAGGATGGTAGTATTCGGCTGCCTAATGTTTGAGAGAATGTCAATGTAGCTGGCAACCTGTTAAGGGCGGCAAATGGAGTGAAACCAAGTCTGTGTTGCGTCTGGGGTGTGGGGGACGTGCCCTTCTACAGGACGGGGCGAATCTGGCGGAGGATGGCGAGAGCCTGCTCGACGTTGCGGCGCCACTCCTCCTGGGCGGGGCTTCCCTGGGCGATGGCGGGGGCGGTCGCGAGCATCTGCGCGGCACGGTTGAGGGCCGTCCACGCGAGGCCGAGGAGGTCTTCTTGCAGGTTGGGTTCAAGCGTGTCGAGGGCGACGTTGAGCCAGAGCTCGCCCTGGGTGTAGGCTTCGGCGGCGGGTTCGAGCGCGGCGGTGATCTGCGCGTTGGTGTCGGCGGTGGGGTACGAGGTGTGCCCCTCCACACGGCGCGCGTTCTGCAGTAGCGTCTCGTGCAGCGTGTCGTCGTCCTCGCTCTCCGTGACGATCAACTGGATGAGCCGCTCGCCCTCTTCGAGCGCCGTCATGGTGGAGACGCGACCCACCAGTAGCCGGTGGACCGCTTCGCCGAGCAGCGCCGCGCGCAACCGTTGCTCTTCGCTGGGGGTGAGGTCAAGCTCCGTGCCGAGCACAGTCAGCTCGGGAGCGCTCAATGTCGCGGTGATGTCTTCGGTGAGGGAGCGCTGCAGGCGGGCGATCTTGGCGGGCGCGATCGCGGCTGACCCATCGGGCGAGCGCAGCGTGTAGAGCACACTGAGGGTGTGGCCGCGACGCTCGAGCACCGCGCCCAACTCGAGCGCGAACAGATTCATAGCCCTCCCCCTCCTTCGAGTTCCTTCCGCCTGGTTACTCGCGCGTGTCCCTGCGCTGATTGTCCCATTGTAGAGCTAGCTGGTCGCCGTTTCAAGTGGCACTTGAGCGAGAGTCCGACGTAAGGCATGACAAGGGCCAGCGCAGGTGACGTTCCCGCGGCGAGGCGGTAGACTGAGACGGTGACACACCAACGCCGACTATCGCGGCAGATTCATAGAGATGCGGGGCGAGGAGGAGACGCATGCGCCGGGAGTACGCGGTGCTGGGTGGAGGAGTGCTTGGCCTGACGGCGGGGCTGCGGCTGGCGCAGCGCGGCCACGGCGTGACGATCTTCGAGCGCGAGCCAGAGCCGGGCGGCCTCGCGGCGGGGTTCCGCGTGCCGGGCGCACGCGCAGATGGCGTGCGAGGAGAGTCCGACGGCGTCTGGCTGGAGAAGTTCTATCACCACCTGTTTCGCTCGGACCGGCATGTGATCGGCCTGATCGAGGAGCTGGGACTCGGCGGCGGGCTCGAATGGCGGCGGCCGCTGACGGTCTCGCTGGTCGGTGGGCGGGCGTATCAGCTCGACTCGGCGCTCTCGCTGCTGCGGTTCCCGGTGATCTCGCCGGCGGCGCGGCTGCATATGGCGGTTGGGCTGGCGGTGTTACGCCTACTGCCCTCGCCGGAGCGGCTGGAGGGCAGACGCGCTGTGCCGTGGCTGCGCCGCTGGATGGGCGACGCGGGCTACGAGAAGCAGTGGGGGCCGCTGTTCCGGGGCAAGTTCGGCGCGGTGGCGGAGGACATCTCGCTGCCGTGGTTCTGGGCGCGTGTCCACGACCGGACGGCGTCGCTGGGCTATGTGCGCGGCGGGTTCCAGCGATTCTATAACCGGCTGGCCGAGCGTGTCGCCGAGCAGGGCGGCACGCTGCGCTTCGGCACGGACGTGACGGGCATCGAGCGCGATGACGGCGGGCTCATCGTCCGCGCACGCGCGGCGAGGGCGAACGACGAGTCGCGCGACGAGCGCTTCGACCGGGTGATCTCGACGCTGCCGACGCGCCTCACCTGCCGGCTGGCGCCTCAGCTACCGTCGTCGTATCGCGAGCGCTATGAGTGGGGGCAGGCGTTCGGCGCGCACTGCCTGATTCTCGCGCTCGACCGCCAGCTTACCGACTCGTACTGGATGAACATCAACGACGCGGGCTACCCCTTTATGGTGCTGGTGGAGCATACCAACTACATGCCGGTGGCCGACTACGGCGGGCGGCATCTGGTCTATCTCGGCAACTATCGGGCGATGGATGATCCGCTCTTCTCGCGGTCGAAAGAAGAGGTGCTGACGGACTTCCTGCCGCATCTCGCGCGTATCAATCCAGCGTTCGAGGCGAGCTGGGTGACGGAGAGCTGGATGTTCTCCGCGCCCTATGCCCAGCCCATCGTCACGCCCGACTATCGCGCACACATTCCGCCGTTCGAGACGCCGGTGGATGGTCTGTACGTCGCCAACATGTTCCAGGTGTATCCGCACGACCGGGGACAAAACTACTCCGTCGAGCTTGCCGAGCGGCTGGTGCGGACGCTGGAGCCGGACGAGCGGGCGGCAGCCGCGGATGCACAGGTGGTCGCCGCACGGTGATGGCGGTGCCAAGCACATGCATTCTGGCGGGAACGACCGAACAGGCAGGGGCGGCGTGTGGCGCTAGCCTGCTGGCAGGCTGCGTGTCCCCAACACTGGGTGAGTGCCGACAGGTTGGGCCAGTAGCGTCCGCGAGCATTGGCTGAGCGGACTGTCTCCCCTTGAGAAATTAGAACGCATGGTCTAGTATTGCTGCATCGAGCGGACGCAGGCGGAGTGGAGGGAGGCGGCGGCGAGCGGGACGCGCCAGTGGGTATGACGACGCGCGGAACGGCGAGATAGCGGCGGTGAGCCTGAACAGGGCGCCGCCCTTACATCCAGAGGGCATCTCGGGGTGGAGGGGCGGCGCTTCGTGTTGTTTGGAAGGAGGGACGCATGGCGGAGCTGGCGGACGCGGAGGAGCCTGTTCTCGGGACGGACACGCAGCCAGCGGAGGGCGAGCGCGACGAACACGCCGACGCCCTCGAAGCAGGCTGGGCGCATCCCGAGGGTGGGCGCGGAGACCTGCCGGGCGCGGTGGCGCGGGTTGGGTTCGCGCCGATCGTGCGGGTGGACGAGGCACGGCGCGAGGTGGAGCTGTGCGCGACGAGCGAGGCGGTCGATTCATTCGGCACAGTCTTCGACTATGAGGCGAGTAAGGACGCCTTCACACGCTGGCTGGGCAACGTGCGCGAGATGCACGACCGGCGGGCGGTGGGGCGCCGAGTGAGCGTGCGGCACGACGACGCGTCGCGCAAGATCTACGTGCGCATCCGCATCTCGCGCGGCGCACGCGACACGTGGGAGAAGGTGCTCGACGGCACCCTGCGCGGGGCGAGCATCGGCGCGAGCAACGTGACGTGGGAGCGGCAATTCCGGCCAGCGCCGGGAGGCGGGCAGATCAGCCGGCAGGTCGCCACGCGCTACGATCTCGTCGAGCTGAGCCTGGTCGATAACCCGAGCAATCCCGATGCGCTGGGCATCACGTTCGTGCGCGACGCGGCGCCCGATGTGGCGCTGCTGGACCGCATCGACGACGAGCCAGTGGGTCCGGCCGGGTGGGGCCGAAGTCGCACACGGACGACGCCTCTGCGGACCGAGCAACCGCAACAGACTCCAGCCCGGCGGAAGGCTCGCGCGATCTCGCTGTTCGGACGGCAGGATGCGCCAGCGGAGGAGCGGACGCGCGGGCCGTTCAGCACGAACGACGAGGGGGCGCCCGACATGGGCGTGCCAGCCCGCGCGGAGGAGCCGCCGACGAGCGCACTCGGCCTGCTGCCAGACGGGAACGCGCGCCAGCGGCTGCATCTGGCCGCGCGGTCCGTGTTGCAGGGCTGCGGCTGCGCGTTGTGCGAGGCGGCGCTCGCCGTGCTGGCGGAAGATGCCCTCGATGGCAGCGAGCGGATGGACCATCCCGACTATCAGTCAGTGGAGGGCGTTGGCTGGAGTGAGGGCGCGCGGCAGGCGGCGCTCGTGCGTGTCGTCGGCGCGGGCCTGCGGACGAGCGCGTCGCGGTTGGAGCGCGTGGACGCGAGCGTCGCCGGGCTGCGCGGCGCCGTCGAATCGGCGATGGGTGAGGTCGCGCGCTCAGTGGGCGATCTGCGGAGCCGTCTTGACCGGCTGGAGGCGCAGCCGCTGCCGGGTGGTCCGGCGGCGCGGGCGGCGTGGCCAGTCGAGAAGCGGCACCTGCTCACCCGCAGCGGCGGTACGGGCGAACGGGACGGCGAGCCGGGTCCCGCGGAGCAGTACCGCGCGCTGGAGGCCCTGGCCGGACGGCTGGAGGACCCGACGGCGCAGATCGCGGTCGCAACAGAGATGATCCGCCTGCAGCGGCAGTCGGCTGGCGGATAAGCCAGGCTCACCTGGCACGACGCCTCAAACGCCCCGTCCGTAGGGGCGAGCCATGCCTCGCCCGACCCGCTGCGGGAGGCTATCACTGGCGGCATAGGTGTCAAGCGCATTGAAGGTTGGGTGGCAAGTCGTACATCAAGTCGTACATTGGGAACGAGTGTGGAGGAGGAGTGGGAGATGGCGGCTGGAACAATCTCGACGGGCGCGATGGGCACGACGATCAGCGACGAGACGGTGGCGCTGGTACGCGACGCGATGGCGGATACGAGCCGGGCCGTCACGATGGCGAGCGGACTGGTGGGCTACGAGCTCGAAGCGCCCGCGAAGGTCATCGTGCCGGTGATTACGCCTCTGGTGAATCTGCTGCCGCGACGGCGTGGCGCGGGCGTGGACATCGTCCACTGGAAGGCGATCACGAGCTTCGACACGGCGCGCAACTGGGGCGTGGTTGCCGATGGCGGCACGCCGAGCCAGGTGACGTACGCGGTCGCGTCGCTGCAGAATACGCTGCAGACCATCGGGCTGATGAACTCGGTGAGCTTTCAGGCGCAGTGGCGCGGACGCTCGCTCGAAGCGGACGTGCGGGCGCGACGGGTGGCCGAGCTGCTCTATCAGCTCAAGATGACCGAGGAGCGCTGGCTGCTCACGGCTTCCACGCTGCTGATGACGCCGCCCGCGCCAGTGGTGGCGGCGAGCGCGACCGGCGGCACGCTCGCGGCGGGGACGTTCTGGGTGAAGGTGACGGCGAAGAACGCGCAGGGCGAGACGACACCGTCCGCCGCGACGAAGGTGACGACGACGGGCAGCACCTCGATGCTCACGATCACGGTCTTCACCGTGCCGAACGCGACGCAGTACAACGTCTATGTCGCCTCGGGCGCGAGCTATCCGGGGGACGGGGCGGCATGGCTGCAGGCGGGTATCTCAGGCGCTAACGCGGTGCAGCCCTCGATCGGCGCGGCGGTGACGCTGGCCGACGGCGCGACGGTGATGCCCTCCGGCGAGGTGAATCCGGCGGTGATTCCGCTGACGCTGACTGCTGCGCCCGCGACGAGCGGCACGGCGCTCTCTAGCGTCGCCAGCAACTCGGCGAAGACGTTTGTCGACGGGTCGGGCAACCCCCTGATGTGGGACGGCATTATCGCGCAGGCGCTGAACAATGCCACCACGGCGAACGGCGCGAGCCTCGGCGCGCAGGTGGCACAACCGGCCGACGCATCGGGCAAGCTCGCGCTGGCGGATATCGACAACCTGCTCGCGGGGATGTATCTGCAGGCGGCGGGCGATCCTGACTACATCGTCATGAATCCACTGGATAACGTGCGACTGACCAATCTCGTCGTGGGCGCGGGGCAACTGCGCTACGTGGTGCAGGCGGGCGAGAGCGCCGACCAGGGGCACCTCACGGCACAGTATCGCGTCACGCGCTACCTCAATAAGAGCACCGGCAAAGAGATGCCGATCATTCTGGATCGCTACTGCCCGCAGGGGCATATCCTCTTCTTGCCGCTCTCGATGCCCTTCCCGGTGCCAGAGATCAGCAACGCCATCGAGGTGGAGACGAACCAGGAATACTGGGGCGTAGATTTCGCGGTGACGGACAGCAATTTCCGGTTCGCGGATTACGTGGATGAGACGGTCAAGGTGTATTTCCTCGGCGGCCTGGGGCTACTGAGAGGTGTATATCCGAGCTTCTAAGCGAGCGGCAGGTATCATCGAATGCCTGTCATGAGCCGCCATCACGCCCGGCCCGACGTCTTGGCACGATCTCTGCGTTTATAACGAGCGAGCCGATTGCGGTGCCCTCTCGTCGGCCGGTCGTGGGGACCGGAGATCACAGGAGGAGGGACGCGAGACAGGACGCGATGGTGGGCAGGGGCAGTGGTGGAACTCCCGTCTGGATGCCTGCCAGGCTGCGCGGCTCGGAGGAGGAGTTATGCAGCGATATCCTGAATCTGAGTACGACGACCCGACTGTGCCGGTGCAGGATGGCGTGCCCGCTCGCCCTGTCGAGCAGCAGCCAGTGGAGCCAGTGCCGCCACTGGAGCCGAACCGCGCGTATCCGTCGCAGCCGGCCTATCCGCAGCAGTATGTCGAGCAGCAGTATGTAGAGCGTCCGGTGCAGCCGGTGCGCCGCGGCGTGGTGACGCCGGCGGTGAGTCCAGCGTATCGCGCGGCGCAGATCGTGTATCTGATTCTCGGCATCCTCGAAACGCTGCTGGTCATTCGCTTCATCCTGCGGCTGCTCGCGGCGAATCCGTCGGCGGGCTTCTCGAGCCTGATCTATGGGATCACGGGGCCGTTCGTCGCACCGTTCGACGGCGTCTTCCCGAACCACGCCTACAATTCGAGCGTGCTGGATTGGGCCGCGATCCTGGCGATGATCGTCTACGCATTGCTGGCATGGGGCATCGTGAAGGTGATCGAGATTGCCTCACGGCCGACCGCGAGGGTGTAGGGCCCGCGTTTTCGCGGGTGATGTAGCGAGCGGTGAGCCTGAAGACGGCGCCGCTTCCATTCTCTACCAAGGGGAGTGGAGGCGGCGCCGTCTTGTGTCTGCGTGTGGGGATTGAGTTGTGGAGGAGGAGAGGATGGCAATGGCGATGTTTGCCCGGGCTGCGGCGAACGCAAACCTGACGCCGATGGAGCGGGCGGTGCTGCGGTTTCTCTCGGTGATGGTGTATGGCGCACTGCTGAGTGCGGCGCAGGCGGCGCTGCCGTTGCTCAACCAGCCCGATCTGACGGTTGTGCCGTGGGGCAGCGTGCTGCACACGTTTCTTTCGGCGTTCTTGCTGGCGATGGGCTTGGGCGTGACGAAGTATGCCTCGGCGCAAGCCGATCCGCCGCTGCCGGGCGGGAGTGGAGGCGGCGCGACTGCGAATGAGCCATCCGCTGGTCGCTGATATGCCCCGCCGTTCGCGTGAGTCCTGGCGGTCGGTGAAATCGGACAGCAGGGCGCCCTGCCATCCGACCGATGCGACGCCAGGTGTGACGTGTTTAGGCTATCAGCAGCCGCACTCCGGGCAGCCGCACTGGCAGCCTTCGTCGTCGCAGCCGCAGCCCTGGTAGCGGTCACTCGTGTTCATGACAACAGGCATGGATTTCCTCCAATACGTCTTCGAGCTGTGCGCCGCCTGAACGGGTGACGCACGAGATATCGTCACAGGAACTGAACGAGACGCTCGCGTCGGGATGACACATCGCGAGCGATTGCTGGTAGCGGCGCACCTCGGCGCGGAGCGTCTGGAGCTCGGCGATTTCCTGGTCGATGGCGTGCAGGCGCTGGTCGACCAACGCGAGCAGATCATCGCGCACCTCGGCGCATCGTGCGTCCGGTGTGCCCGCCAGGAGCGCCTTCGCGGTCGAGAGAGGGACGCCGAGCAGGCGAATGCGACGCAGCAGGTTCAGGCGATTGAGGTCCGCCGTGCCGTAGCGCCGGTACGAGTTGGGCGAACGCGCCGGACGTGGCAGCACGCCGATGTGTTCGTAGTAGCGAATCGCCTTGGCTGAGATGCCGGTCAGGTGCGCGGCCTGCCCGACAGTCAGACTATCGTCGAGGGCACGTCTGTCCTCGTTCGAGCTGTATGCGTGCATGGTGCTCTCGTAGCCTCCTCTCGGGAGCATAGAGTACACCTTCCTCTCGCTGGAAGGTCAAGGGGCGCTGGTGGGGAAGGGGAGAGAGGTGGCGGATGACGACAGGAAGCGGGTTCTCGGCCTATATCGACGTAGCGACGTATCTGCGGGCGGCGACGAATCAAGAGACGGCCTCGCTGCTTGGCCTCAATACGACTCTCACAGCCAGCGTGGCGGCGGGCGCGACGATGCTGCCAGTGGGCGCGTCGGCGAATTGGGCCGCCGGAACGCTCTGGCTGCTTGATGGTCCCTCGTCTGAGGTGGTGCAGGTACTGGGCGCGGCGGACGCGACGCACCTCACGCTCGCGGCACCGGGCACACAGCTCGTACACGCAGCGGGCGTTTCCGCAAGCCAGGCGGGGAGCGCGGGCGCGCTGGCCGAGACGATCGCGCGGGCCAGCGGATGGATCGAGAGCTACTGCCAGCAGGGGGCGGGCGCGGACCGCTCGCTCTTCGCCCTCAGCCGGACGGAGCGTTGGGGCATGCCCGGCTCGCGCGCCTGGCTGGATCGCGACGGCGTGCTCGCGGTGCGGCCGGGGCATTTCCCGGTGCAGTCGGTCGCGGCGCTTTCCATCGAGGCGGGCGCGGGCACCGCGTGGGACTGTGACACCTCGCGACTCGAAATTCCCTCGTCCGGACGGCTCGTGGAGGTGCCGTTGCTGGTGGCGAGCGCGGGCGGCGCACAGCTTCCGTCGCTGCTCTCGCTGGCAGGGCTCTCGCGGGCGCACCGGCACTGGATCGTGCTCACCTATGTCGGGGGCATCGCGGTGGGGTCGGTGCCGTACGACGTGCAGCAGGCGTGCATCTGGGTGACGAGCGACCTGCTGGCGCAGCGCAAGAATCCGACCGGCGCAGCGGTGGTGAAGATGGGCAAGTTCGAGCTGCAAGCCCGGCCACGGGTCGATCCGACGGGCGACTCGCTGCTCGTGCTGCACGCGAAGGCGGCGCTGGAGCCATATCGCTCCCGCGAGATGTGACACACGCGGCGTATGTCAGAGAGGGAGCCGTACCGGACCGGGGACGTGGGGAAGAACAGGGGAGTGGGCGGATGCGGACGACGACGGTGCGAGTGGAGCGTCCGGAGGGGACGATTGTGGCGCGGGGCGTCGCGGTCTTGATCGAGGCAGTATCGGCGGAGGATGTGGAGCGCGCCGATCTGCAAGGCGGGCGCCCGGTCGACCGGGTGTGGGTGTATACGACACAGGGCATACCGGGGATTCCGTTGCGGCGGCGCGACGTGCTCTTCGACGAGACGCTGGCGGACCCGGAGACGGGCAGCGCGGCGAAATATCGTGTGGTGGGGGCCGTCGAGACGTTCGAGGATGACCACCAGGAGGCGCTGTGCGAGCGCGTGGTGGGAGGCTAACCGATGTCGGGACCGGGAGGCGGACAGTCACAGCAGCTCGTTCCAGCGGTGGCCCTGCCCACTCAGCAGGGCACCTTCGCGGCATTGGAGGCAATGCGACAGATTGTGCTGACGGAGTGCCTGGTCGGTGGCGTCTCGCCCTTCGCCGCACTCTCGCCAGCCGACGCGAGTCGTTACGGCGTCGCGAACGCGGTCTTCGTCGGCCAGCCCAAAGACTTCGCCGACGTGTATCTCCCGCAGTGTCGCATCTGGCTGCCATCTGAGCGGGAGAACGTCGCGCTGGCGGGCTACGCGGGTCGTGTGACGGCGGAGTTCGAGGCGTTGGTGCGCATCTACGTGGATATGCGCGTCGACTGGTACGCTGGCGAGCAGCAGACACTCGCCATCCGCGACGCGCTCTGGCCCGCGCTACTGCGGCATGAGCGGCTGGGCGGCACACTCGCGAGTGTCGTCGCGAGCGAGGCGAAGGCAGGACGCGGCCTCTGCTACGAGCAGGTGGCGGGTGTCGAGTATCGCTGCTATGAGGCGCGCTGGTGGGTGCGCCAGCAGTGGAACCTCGTGGGTGGGCGGGTCGTATGACAAAGAGCGGCAGGTGGGGTGATGATGGGCGAGAATGCTGGCTCCTCGACATTATAGGGGCCTCACCCCCGGCCCCTCTCTCTGCGGGGAGAGGGGAGATCGTGGGGCACGCGGGTTGCCCGAAGGCCACGAGCGCGACTCCCCCTTCCCCTCGCAAGGGGAAGGAGGCCGGGGGGGATGAGGCCTCTATAATGGCGCATTCCTCCT
>CAYRVF010000072.1:15528-29020 GCA_964427535.1 uncultured Ktedonobacterales bacterium | reverse complement strand
TGGCGAGCGGCTCACCACGTTCGAGGCGTTCTTGCTGGCGCGCGAGCAGTTCGAGCAGGACGAGCGAGGAGTAGTCGAAGGTCACCGCGAAGGTACGGCGCACACCATGCGCCTGCCACTGGGCTTCCACCAGATCGGCGCGCTCGACGGTCGAGTAGGCGTACTCCCGAGGCTTATCCGAGTCGCCCTGGCCGACGTATTCGAGATAGAGGCGTGGGACTAGTTCGTCTCCAAGCACGGCGTCGACTTTGGCGTAGCCGTAGGAGCCATCGGGATAGCCGGGAAGCATAGTGATCCAGCGGCCTGCGGCATCCGGTGCGCCACCAGTCCCCACGACGCGCTCGAACACCATCAGGTGGGGTGTGCTCAGGTCATCGGATGTCGTGAGTATGCGATGGTGGATCGGATCGTAGGGGACGCGCTGCCCCCTGCCGAACCACTCGGCGGCAGGAATAAGCATGTGTTTGTCGGCAATTGCAGTGTTCATGTTGAACCTCATTACTCGTTCTGTTCTGGGCGGATGGGCGCAAGCGGAACGACAACATCGATCAGGCCCGTCTCGGTGTCATAGACCAGACCGGAGACGAGGAGAGCTGACGGTACGTCAGGAATGGCTCGCAGCGTCGCTATATCGCTGGCCACAGCGGCGCGCGGATCCTCGATGGCCTTGGCCGGAAGCTCTGCGGGCGGGACGTCGAAATACTCGGCCATCAGTTGCGCATTGCTGGCCAGCCGTGTGATGCCACAGTCGGTATGGTGCAGGACGATCAGGTGAAAAGGAGCACTGGTGTTGTTGTCCGCTGGTGCGCCTAAGCCGGTGAGAACCTGGAGGAGCATGCTCAGCAGTTGCAGCGTTCCCGGCGTCACTCGCCCGCCAACGTTGCGCAGCACGACCGCTTCACCTGGCTCCAGGCCGAGGATATGAACCGGATCAACGCGTGGGTCGGCGCAGCTGACAATCGTCGTTCGCAGGGACGGGCGCATCGGCAGGCCGGCGACGAAGCGGCGCGCGGCGAACTCGTGGTTCCGTTGTAAGAGCATATCCATCGTACTCATGGCAGGACTCCTTGTCGTTATACAGGTCGGTTGGCGTGGTTGCCGGATAAGCCACTGTTCACCAGAATGCGGCAACTCACAAGCAGAGGATGCAACTTTGACGTTACGTCAAAGTCAAGAGGAGCATGAGCAACTGTTTTTGGGTTTCATGCATGAGCAACTGTTTTTGGGTTTCATGAAAGAAGAGCGTTTCAGAGGAGTGACCCGGCTGACGTGCGTACACGTTGCCAGGATGCTATGAGGGGAGCGCCGAGCAGTCCAATCTCTAAGTGCGTCGTTCCTCAAATGCGGTAGACATATTGACGCCTGGGCTGAGGCGGTCGCCCCCGAGGAAAGGCGTGGGGCGCTGTCCACCTCCTGCGTGCTGGTGCAGGCGCGACCGGCGAGTGCCCGCTGGCCGAGGAGCTTCCAGAAGCCTTCGATGAGGTTGAGCCAGGCGGCCCGCTCGGGGAGTGGGATGAAGTGGAGCCGAAGATGGCCCCAGTTCCACAGCATGGTGTCGACGCTCCAATGCAAGGGCAAGGCATCCACGATCAAGTAGGCGTCACCGGGTGGTGTGAAGACCTCCACTCCATCGAGGTACTGGAGCCAGGAAGTGGTGTCGCGTGTGGCGAATGTGTGCAGGTAGACGTGTCCGCTGCGGTGGGCGAGGGCGCTGTAGGCCCAGCGATAGCCGTGGCGGGTGTCGTCTGGCCGGAAGTGGGGACGGTGGGCATCGTCGCTCCCACTGGGGCCGGGAGAGCGCCGCGCCAGGATGGGGCAGAGCTCGTCAAGGCAGATCACCGTGCCGCCCGGCGGCGGGGCGGTGTAGAGTTGGACGATACGCCCTTTTTTCCGCGAAGTCGGGGTCGGTGCTCTCCAATCAGGTCCGCGGCTTCTGCCATGTGAGATGCTCGGCCTTGAGAAGGCGCCGGATCTGACTGCGCTTGATCGGTATCCCCTCCTTGGCCAGCTCGGCCTGTAAGCGATCCAACGTCAAGTGGCAGGTCGGGGGCACCTCCCCCTCCTCTGGCTGGGGTGGCAGGCTGCGGGCTTTGGCGGTCATCTGGTTGGTCACATCCGGACGGTAGGTAGACGGTTGCCCGGAGCATGGCGCGTCCTCAAGGCCCGCTATGCCCGCTGCCGCGACGCGCGTCAGCCAGTGCCGCACCGCCTTCTCACTGATGCCCAAGTGCTGGGCGATCGCTGGCACCGACAGGTCCTGCGCCGCGAGCTGGATGATGCGGGCTCGGCGCACCAAGCGCACCGGGGCGCTCTGAGCACGGGCCAGTTGCTCGATCTTCGTCTGTTCCTCAGCGGTGAAAGGGCGTAGCCGTAGCGCCATCTCCAGGACCTCCTCCCAGAAGCGGGTCGCACATGCTACGCCAGACTTGAGGAACGACGCACGTAGGGTGTGACAACGTTTAGGAGTGAACCTCCTGTTCAGCCTGTGCGGCCACGGGGGTCGTGTCAGAGTGCCAGTTTCGTGTCATCACGGGAATCGACAGGATCAGGTAGACGACAAAGCCGATGATGGGCGTCGAATGCCAGAGCACATCCTTCTGGTAGAGGCCCAGATAGAGGTTGAGTGCCAGCGTCACCACAAAGGCGACGATGGCCCGCCAGTTGACGGCCACCAGCCCCTCGAAGCCTTCCGGGTAGCGCATCCGCCGCACGAGGAAGTAATCCGCGATCATGATACCCGGAATGACCGGCAGCGCATACCCGATGTCGCCAATGAACGTCAGGAAGCTGGCGATGATGCCATGGCTAACCCCGTAGTAGCCAATGGCGATGCCCACGATGCCAATCACGAGATTCGTCACAAGGCGCTTCACCCCGAGCGCGTTGCTCACCGCGAGGCTGGCGGCATAGAGCTCATTCATTTCGACGGTGACGCTCTGAATGAAGAAGGCGATCAGCGCGAGCCAGGTCACGCCGATGAGGGCGAACGCTTTGCCGAGATCGGAGGCGCCGAGGCCGAGCCCAAGCACGAGCCCAAGGAAGTTGAAGCCCAGGTTGCCCACCAGGAACTCCGCGAGGCTGGTCGTGACGACCGCCGAGGTGTTCTTGCCGAACCGCATCAGGTCAGGGGTGATGGTCGCGCCCGCGAGCCACTTCGAGACGCCCAGGCCAATGATGCTCGTCACCGCGATCTTCCCGGCCAGCTTGGGAGTCGCGTGGACGATCGCGCCGAAGCCGCCCGCATGAGAGATGGCCGCGAAATCGGCGATGAAGACGAGCACAATCATCAAAGGCACGCCGATGCGTCCGGCCCACTTGAGGCCCCGATTGAAGCCGAGGCCGGAGATGATCAGATAGATGGCGCCCAGGCCGACGCTGTAGAGCGCGGTCGAGACGACGCTGTGGCCGGGGAAGACATCGACCGTGATGCCGAGCACGTAGCCGTAGAAGCCCGCGATGATGAGCGCCATTACCAGCGACGGCAGCCGGCTCCCCTCGCGGCCAAAGGCGAAGCGCGACGAGAGCGCGAACGACGTGCCCTCACGCTGGCCGATAATGCCCATCAGGATGGAGATGACCGCGATGATCGCGGAGTACGCGAGCGCGATGCCAATCGCGTTCCAGAAGGCGAAGTACAACCCGATGGTGTAGCCGAACAATAAGTCCGAGGCGGAGACAGTGACACCCATGCGCACCAGCGCGATGTCAAGTGTCCCGTGCCGTGCCGTGGCGGGCACCTTCGAGAGAGAGAAATCGTCCGTTGACTCGGCGATCGCGACGGTAGCGTTTGGCGACTGGCTCATAAGCACCTGCTTCTCAATAGCGTGGCACACCAGACTACACAACAGCCTTCAGCGAGGACCAGCCGGAGATGGTGAGCGCACGCGCGTTGCGCGTGCGCTGGGTGTCGCTCTCCTCAGTGATGAGGAAAATGAGCACAACTCGAAGGAATGAACCGCCATTCCGCACTCGCAGCTACTCGCGCATGGCACTCCCATCCTTCCATGTCTGAGCGATCTGATGGGTTTCCAGAACGGGACCGTAGAAGACGCGGAACACACGCTGGCAAGCGTCGTGTTCGCCAGCCGTCCCAGCCGCGGACGCGTCCGTGAGCAGCACGGAGTAATAACCCTTGACAAAGCCGTGTCGAGCTGTCGCCTCGACGCAGACATTCGACGCGAATCCCGCATAGAGACAGGTCTTGATGCCCATGCTGCGTAAGGTCACGTCGAGGTTCGTGTCCTCAAAGCCGTCGTAGCAGGGTTTCACGATGATTCTCTCGCCAGGCTCTGGCTTGATCAGGCCATCGTAGAAATCCGCTCCCCAGGTTCCCTCGCGGACCGCGATCTGCTCAAACTCGCCAAACATAGAGAGGAAGTTGGGCAGCACGGTACTGGCCGAGATCACCTCGCGAAGGAAGATTACCGGAACGCCGCGCGCTCGGCAGACCTGCACAAACTCGTTGATTCGGGGGACCGCCTCCTGGATCTGCGTCATATCCATACCGAACTTGGCGAGAAAGCCATCGCTACTTACGAAGTCGTTTTGCGCATCGACGACGATGAGCGCGGTATGAGCGGGGTCGATGATCTCCTGGAGGGAGCTGAAGACGCGGTCGCCCGCTGGCACTTGCGCCATGTTGGAGGCTCCTTACGCATTCGGGACAGGTGTCGGGGTCTTCACGGTCCGCCGGGCGACGACCTGCTCGATGACGATATACACGACCGCCGAGGCAATGAGCCCCTGAAGCGCGGGTATGCCCGCCTTGATAAAGTAGGCAACCGCGATCCCAACGAGGAAAGAGACGGTGGATGTCCAGCGGATCCCAGGCACGATACTGTCAACCAGTGCTTGTGGGCTGCGGCGGATGCTCCCCATCAGATAGAACTGCGCCAGCACTACTCCCGCGTATGCCGGGATGATGGTTCCGACCGTCAATAGGAATGGCAGGAAGGTGTTCGCATAGCCGAGAAGGCTGATCAACGCCGCGAGCACGCCGCCCACGACCACCCATATCGGACGCTTCAGCGTCTTGAGACCGAACATGTCCGACAGATTCGTGAGGGCGAGGGAGAACGCGTAAAGGTTGACGTCGGTGGCAGAGATGATCCCCAGGACGAACACGATCAGGAACGCCAGGACCAGGCCCAAACTATTGAGCAATGCTACGACGTCGTGCGTCCCGGTCCCGTAGTAGGCCACCAAGCCAATCAGCGCGAGGAGGAAGTACGTCACCACCCAACTCAAATACGATGCGGCTACGACGTAGCTGCGTTTGCCAGAATAGCGAGCCACATCAGAGGCAATCGTGGCACCGGTAATCCAGTCCGCGACAACGATGGTCACCGCGACACCAAAGGACAGGCTTCCGCTGGGAACCGCACTCGTGACTTTTGCAAATCCTCCGGCGTGGGCGCCGACGCTCCACAAAATGAAGAGCCCCACGATCCAAATAAAGGGAACGGCCACGCGGCCTACTGTGGCCAATCCCGTGAAACCGACGAGCGCGATAACGACGGAGATGAGGACGAACAACACGCTGGCGACCGGCGTGGGAATGAAGGTGACGGCTGAACTCAGGACGGCACCAAGAAACGAAGCCAGTACGCCCAGGAAACCGACAGCGAGAATGCCCACAAGGGCTGAGATCAGACTGGAACCCTTCGCCCCATAGACAACACGCGAGACGAAGTAGGAAGTAAGACCCGTTGTCTGACCAACTGTCGCGACCAGGGCGCCGACGGTTGCGGTGATCAGCGTGCCGACGAGCAAAGCGAGCACTGCCGTCCAGAAGGTGAGGCCAGCCGCGAGCAGTGCTGTGACGAGGAACGGCGTCGTCGTGACCACCCAGGTAATGAACACGGAGATCGTTGCATACGGTCCCCTGCGCTTACTTTCTGGCACAGGTTCCAGAGCGTAGTCAGAAAACCGATCTAAAGCCAGTACTTCACCCGGTTGCGCGTCCTGTTGGCTCATGTCAGCTCACCTGCTTCTCGTAGCGGGTACACTGGACTACACAACAGCATTCATCGGGGATCACCCGGCAATGGTCAGGTCGCGTGAGGTTCGTGTGAGCATGGTGTAGCCGTTCTCGGTGATGACAACGGTGTCTTCGACCTGCAGTCCTCCGAGACCAATCTCGTAGTACGGCGTCTCAACTTCGAAGACCATGCCGGGTTCAAGCAACGTGTCGGTGGCCGCGTTGAGGACAGGGTGGTCGTAGACATCCAGACCGATACCGTGGCCAACGTGCTGGCGACGATAGTGCGGAATACCCGCCTGCTGGGTGCCGCGAACCCCTGCCTCAAAAATGGCCTTCGCGGGCACACCGGGCCGCAGCATCTCGAGAGCCTTCACCTCCCCTTCAAGAATCGCGTCATAGTAGGCGCGCTGCTTGGCCGACGGCTGCCCAAATACAGCCGTGCGTGAAATATCTGAGCAGTACCCCTCCGCCCGGCATCCGATATCGAAGCGGATGATGTCGCCGGGACGGAGACGCCGCTGACCCGGAACCGCGTTCGGCAGCGCCGAGCGCTCGCCAAAGGCGAGCACCGTAAAGATGGGCGCGCAGTCGTGCTGGATGGTATTGCAGTCGAAGACCTTGGCCATCTCGACTTCGGTCATGCCCTCGCGTACGGAGGCCATCGCGGCGAGGAAGGATGACTCGATAACCTCCGCCGCGCGCGTCAGGCGGCGAATCTCCTCGGCGGTCTTGACCATGCGGATGCGGTCGAAGAGGTCGGCGCCCGCTATGATCCGTTCTCCGTACGTCTGAACGAGCGTCGCGTACGCGGACGGCGCAATGCCGCGCTCATCCACGGCGATCCGCGCGGACGCAGGGAAGCGGTCGAGCTCGGCGCACAGCGCATCGAGCGCGCTCTGACGCGGCTCACGCGTCGCGACATCCAGAAAGCGGCGCATCTCATCAGTCAGGTCGTCCGGCTCGGCGGGTTGCTCGACGAAGAACTTTCCATAGAAGTGCATGGTCGCCCCAGGTGCCGGGAATTGGGCGTACATATCGGCGTCGCCGATGGGCGCGATCACAGCGGGTGAGGCGAGCGCATCGGCAGCCGCCACGGCATAGACCTGCGTCGTGGACAGGAATCGCTGACCGAAACTCTGATAGCCGCTCAGGTAGTACACATTCTGGAAGGTCGTGGCGACGAGCACGTCAATCCCGGCCTGCTCCAGCAGCTTCTCCGCGCGCGACTGATTGAAGACGACGCTCATGCTTCCCCCTGGTCCTGAGTGAGAGTGATCATGCAAACGTGGCGACAACCGTGGCGGCAAAGAGACGGACCTGCTCCATCATCTCGTCGATGGTGTTGCCTACAAAGAGCAGCCCGGAGAGATGATCGGCGCCCGCTTGCGCGAAGCGCTCGACCCGCCGGCAAATCTCATCGGGCGTGCCGATCAGGTTGACGGCCTCGTACGTACTGGTATCGACATCTTTCAGCGTGGACTGTTGCAGCGACACCAGATGCTCGTAGAGCTGCGAGCGCAGGAACGTCTCGCGCGCTTGCTCCTGTGTGCGACCGATGCTCACCACGAGTTGTGGTGCGATGGAGATGCTGTTGGGATCGCGGCCCGCGCGGGTGGCGTACTCGACGAGCTTGGCGCGGCCGACGGCGATCTCATCTGGACCGATGCCCGCAGGCAGCCAGCCCTCGCACAGCTCCGCCGCGCGCCGAATCGACCCCTCGGCGTTGCCCGCGGAGAAGATCGGCAGCGGCTGCTGTCGCGGCTTGGGGTACAGCTCGACATCGTGAAAGTGGTAGTATTCTCCGTCATACGAAGCGGTGCGCTGGGTGAAGAGCGCGCGCAGACTCTCAATGCCTTCCTGGACCATCGCGCCGCGATTGGCGCTCTTCAGCTCGGGATGGACGGCGACAAACTCCTCGCGATACGCGCCGACGCCGATGCCCAACAGAAACCGGCCACCATTGAGTTGATCGAGTGTCGCGACTTGCTTGGCCAGCAGCACCGGCTCGCGCACCGGCATGACGATGACACCCGTCATGAAGCGGATGCGCGTCGTGCGCGCGGCACAGTAGGCATAGGTGATGAGCGGCTCGTAGAAGCTGGGGGGATCGGGGAAGCTCTGGCGCACGTACTGCTGTGTCGTCATGTGGTCGTTGCCCATGACCGCGTAGTATCCCAGCTCCTCGGCTTCGACCGTGACCCGCAGCAGATCGTCCGGCGTCGCGAACGGAACGGGATACATCATCCCCTCCGTGCAGGTCGGGAGCGCAACTCCAAATTTCATGCGATCTCCTTCCAGATGCGCGCCACACCGGCGATCACGTTGTCGACCGTCGAGCCTTCCGGTGCGACGGGATGGATGATGACCTGATCGACCCGGCGCGCGAGCCGCGCGAGCTGCTCGCCGACCTCCGCCTCGGTCCCAGCGACGGCGAAATGGTCGACCATCTCATCGGGCAGTAGATCGGCGGCGGCGGCAATATCGCCATACTCGCGCCGCGCGATGAGTGAGCGCAGCCGCTCCGGGAGCGTAATCCCAAGCGCCTCGACATAGCCCCAGTCGGGGTAACTCACCCAGACGGGCAGCGCGACGAAGTACCGCACAGCGCGCCGTGCCTGGTCGCGCTCTGCCGCGATGCTGACATCCACACGGGCGATGAGTCGCGGCGTGGGAGCGAGTCCCGCCGCACGTCGAGCATCTGCGGACGCCCCGGCACCCTCTCGAACTAGGGCGGTGGCATACTCCACCGCCCGGTCAGAGGCGAACGGGGCCATGATGACGCCATCGGCGATTGCCCCAGCGGCACGGAGCATCCGGCGACCACGCGCGGCGACGTAGACCGGCATCGGGCGCGCCTCAAAGTTGAGCGACCCGCCGTGGAAACTGAGCACCTCGCCGTCGAGCGATACCCGCTGGTTCGCGAGCAGTCCCCGAACGATCGCGATCGCTTCATGCAGCGCTGTGGCGGGTGCGCGCCGTTGCACGCCCATCGGCGGAAAGCCCGGACCACCCGCGCCCAGCCCAAGGATGCAGCGCCCAGGGGCCAACTCCGCGACCGTCGCCATGGCCATCGCGAGCAACGCTGGATGACGGGCATACGGCTCCGTCACCGCCGTCCCCAGCTGGATGTGGCGCGTCGCCTCGGCCGCGACGGCGAGGCTCACGAACGGATCGCGGTAGAACTTCTCGTCGGCTATCCACAGATAGGCGTAGCCCAGGTCCTCGATCCGGGTCGCCAGCGTACGTAGCGCCGGCATCGGATGCTCGCCGAGGAGCAGCACCCCCAGTTCAGCCGTCATAGGCGAACCGCTCCTTGAGCACCGCTTTCAGCGCATCGAGCGTCGGCTCGACGAGCGGCAGCTCATCACTTGTCGCTCCCACTTCGAGGTCCTTGACGCCGCTCGATGTGACTAGCAGCACCACGCGCTCATGTTCCCGCAGCACACCAGCGGCGGCCAGTTTGCGCGCCGCGGCCAGGGGCATGGCTGCGGAAAGCTCGACGAGCAGCCCTTCCGCTGTCGCCATCTGGCGCCGTGCTGCCCCGATCTCCTCATCAGAGACGGCGACCGCCACGCCACCAGACTCGCGCAACGCACGAAGCGCCTGATACGTGCCGCGCGGGGCGGCGGCGGAATACGCGAACGAGCCTGTCCCTCCTGTCTCGACGGGACCCGCCGCGTCGGTCGCGAGCGCGCGTTGGAGCGAGCCATACGTCTCGGCCGCGATCATGCGGGGCAGACGGTCAATCAGGCCGAGGGTATGCAGCTCCTGGAAACCCTTCCAGATGCCCGCCATCGAGTCGCCGTACGCGACGGGCACGACCACCGCATCGGGCGCGGTCCACCCGAGGTCCTGCGCGATTTCGTAGGCGATCGTCTTGTGCCCCTCGACACCCGCCGGATGGCTCCCAACGGGCGGGTCCGTCACGTTGGAGATCGGCAGCCAGCCCCACTCCTTCGCGACCGCACGGTTGAGCACCCAGCGGTCCGGCGCGGTCGGCGCCGCCACCACCATCGCGCCGTACCCCCGCATGAAGCGCTGCATCGTGCCCGGATACGCCCGGGTGGTGAAGATGATGCAGGGCAGGCCAGCGCGTGCGGCATAGGCTGCGATCGCGGCGCCCGCGTTCCCCGAGGATGACGCCGCGACTCCGGGGCGTCCGGTCGCTCTGGCCCACGACACCGCGACCGACGCCAGCCGGTCTTTGAAGGACCACGTCGGGTTGCACGATTCATTCTTCGCCATCAACAGCGGCAGGCCGACATCCTCGCCGATGCGCGGACACGCGACGAGCGGCGTTCCTCCCTCGCCCAGGCTGATGGCCTGAGCCGCTGGCACGGGAAGCAGCTCCTCGTAGCGCCACACCCCGCGCGGGCGCGACTCCCATGCCGCGCGGAGTGCGTCGCCGCGATGCCGCCCAGCGGGAGAGACAAACTCGAGGTTGGCCGGGACGCTGGAGCGGCATACAGGGCAATCAAATTCGTTCCGGTCGGGCGCGAACTCGCGGCCACAGCGAACACACCGCAGCGACGCACCTTCGCGTGGCGACCTGGGAGGGGATGCGGATGCGCCTGGCGCCGTCGCGAAAGGCGTGGAAGGCTCACCGGAGGCATCTGACATGGAGGAACATCCTGAAGTTGAGAGGTTCTCCACCCTGGCCGGGAATCAGCGCAACGGGGGACGTCCTGCCAGTGGGCGGATTCGCACTACACGTCGACTCGGGCATCACGGCTCTGTATATATGGTGCGAGGATAGCACAAAAGATTGGGCGACAATATGGGAATCTCTGGGCATCAACGCGCTATCCATTGTGATATCATCACAAAAATCTCGGGGAACGCGCTGTTCTGGATGCCGTGTGAGCTACGGCAGAGCCGCTTGGCGCGCTCCATCCAGACGAGTATGTCGTGAGGGAAGGTGTGGAGCTGTGGTATGGAGGGCATAGCATGATCGACGCGTTTCGAGGCAAGGAGACACCGCATCCGTGGGTCGCCGCTGGCCAGTGGCAGCCTCGGTTTGGCGTCGCGATGGTCGGCGAACGGCCAGACTGGTCCGCGCTATTTGAGTGGGTCCGTGTGGCCGAAGCCTTGGGCTTCGACTCGTACTGGACACCGGACCATCCCACCATTCTTCCGGATACCTGGACCACCCTCGCGGCGCTCGCCGTCCAGACTCGACGCATCCGGTTGGGCACGCTCGTGTCCTGCGCCGCGTACCGTCATCCGCTGCTGCTGGCCCGGCTCGCCACAGATATCGATCGCCTGAGTCAGGGGCGTTTCGTGCTCGGGCTGGGCATCGGCGACATGCCCCACGAGTTCGAGCAACTCGACATCGCGTATGGCACAGTTCGCGAGCGACTCGCCGCCCTTGAGGACACCATTCGCATCGTCTACGGCGTCTGGGAAGGAGCGCCGTTTACCTATCGGGGCCAGCACTTTCGCGTAGAAGACGCCCAGATGCAGGCGCCACTCCAGCAGCCACGTGTGCCGCTCCTCATCGGTGGCGCGGGAGAGCGCACGACGCTTCGGCAGGTCGCGCTGTATGCCGACGTCACGAACTTCGGTCCGCACGACTTTACTGGCGGTGCGAGCTCTCCGCGTGACGTGGCGCGCAAGCTGGAGGTGCTGCGCCGCCACTGTGATGAGGTAGGCCGCCCCTACCAGTCCATCTTGCGCACCCACTACGTGATTTTGTTGCAGCTCGCGCGAACTCGGAGCGCGCTGCAAGAGAAAGTAGAGCGTCTACCTCAGCAGCTTGTGGCGACCTTCCGCGCGGGCATGGTCGCGGCCACGCCCGATGAAGCCGTCGCCTACTATCAGGCGCTCGCGGATGCCGGCATGCAGTATTTCATAGCCGCGATTCCGGGCGCCGACGCCGAGACGCTGCACCTGTTCGGCGAGCACGTCCTCCCGCGCGTGAGGCTGCCTTGAGAGATTGCCTTGAGAGGTTGCCCTGATATGGACATTACGCTCACTCCAGACCAGATCGCCGAGTACGCGCGGCGCATCTACGCAGCGGTGCGTCGCGAGGTAGCGGCCTACGGCGCGATCGACGATGCGGCGATGGACCGCGATTTCGCGGCGATCAACCGACGCAATGTCGAGCTCTATTTTCGTGTGATGAGCGAAGAGCGCAAACCAGACGTTGACGAGCTGGCGGATTTCCAGTCTGCTGCCCAGCGACGGCTGCATCAGGCGGTTCCGCTCGAAGCCATATTTCACAGCTATCACGTCGGTGTGCGCGTGCTGTGGGAATGCCTGCTCGACCACGCGGATGGGCGCGACCTTGGCCGGCTCGCCGCGCTCACGCTCGAATATGCCGACTGTGTCACGAATGCTGCCGCGACCGCCTACCTGGAGGAACGTGAACGGCTCTCGCGCTCGCGTCAGGAGGCGACCCGGCTCTTCTTCACGCGCCTGTTTTCGAATGACTTCGACGACGAGCTCGCGGTGCAGCACGAAGCGCAGTCGCTCGGCTACGATCTCTGTGGAACTCACATCGTGGCCGTCGTGGCAGGCGCGCCCGTGCAGTCTACCGCTCGCTCGCATGCCGATCTCGTGCTGGCGCAGGTGCGTGAACAGGTGGAGCGCGTCGCATCCGGAGGGCCGACGATTCTGATGCGCACGGGGCTCGTGGTCGCCGTTCCCGGGGATGCCGTGCAGGACGTGATCGCGACGATCCGTGCCAGTGTCGCGGGCCAGCGCGACATCCACCGTCATCTGGTCGTCGGCATTGGCACGCCGCGAGCGGGCGTCCGCGGCCTGGTCGCGGGCCTGATGGAAGCGCAGCGGGCGCAAGCGCTGGGGTCGATTCTGCATCCCGGCGATCTCATCCATCGCTATGATGAACTGCGTCTCTTCGACCTCTTCAAAGAAGGGGATGCTGTCGACGCGTTCGTCCAGGAAGTGCTGGGGAACCTCATCGAGCGCGACCGTGCACGCAACGCGCACCTCGCACAGACGTTAGACGAGCTCTTCGCCTCGGCACTGAACCGCAAGCTCGCCGCCCGGCGGCTGGGCGTCCATCCCAACACGCTCTCGTACCGCATCCACCGCATCGAGACGCTCCTCGATGGGTCGTTGCTCTCCGGCGAGTTCTGTTTTCGGGTGCAGCTCGCGCTGAAGCTGCTGCCGCTCTCGCGCTTCGGCCGCGCGCTGTAGCGCACGGCCGTGCTGTGAGTGGGCGGGCGAGAGCAGTAGAGTGGCACCACGGCATCGTCACCGGAGGAGCAGCGGTACGTCGCATCAGCAGAGCGGATGGGGCATGGCCGTGCCGCATTCCGAGCCGCGGCACGGCATCTGCGCCTGCGAGCGTGCGCGCTGCGACCGCGTCGGCCTCGTCTCTTGGCGCTGCTGTGACGCGGGGCGCGCGGTGCACCGACCGCGTGGCGGCCCTCGCCCTGGCATACGCCGCCCGCCAGGTGCGGGCAGATGCCGCACCGCTTCCCGCTCCCGACGAGGGATCGCCATCCGCCGGTATGGATCTGCCGTCGGATTTGCCGTCGCGGC
>CAYRVF010000072.1:6391-15428 GCA_964427535.1 uncultured Ktedonobacterales bacterium | reverse complement strand
GTCTCGGGCGCATGAGGAGTGAGCATCACCCACGAGCGTCCCGTCTAGATCACTCGCGATGAGCTACACGCCGCGCACCAGACCCCGCGGACTGCCTTGCTCGCGAAGAACGCCTCTCACGCAGAGGGAACCCCCACGCCGCGACGCCCCACTCCCCCTGCGCTGCTCTGCCGCTCCTACCGTGGAGTGGTGGCGGTCATGCGGGAGGCGCATCGCCTGCACGCCGACGGATCAGCGCCTGCATCGCCATTGGACGCCCGCAGAGCACATCGGCCCGGCGCTCGCTTCAGCCCCGCAACTGGCCGGCAATCAACTGGTCGCGCAGGTGTCCGTCGTTGGCCATGTCGATGCAGGTCCACGCCATGCTGACCGCGCCATCGAGCAGCGCCTGATCGGCCTCTGGCAGCGCACAATACGCGGCAAACTCGGGCTGGTGGTTGACGGCCGGCAGCGAGTGAATGCCGATGGACGGATGCAGCGTCGGCAGCCGGAGGGAGACGTTACCCATGTCGGTAGAGGCTGCGCCGGGGTTGTGCCCGAATCGGCGGCCCAGCTGCTCGGCGTTGCGCTGGTAGAGCGCGGCGAGGGTGGCGTTGTGCAGCACCTGGGCGTAGGGCTTCTCGCCTCCCAGCAGCTCCAGCTGCGCGCCGGAGGCGAGGGCGCCGGCCGCGAAACAGTTGCGCACCCGCGGCAGGACTTCCTGCTGCAACCGGTCGAGCGACTCGGCGCGCACGACATAGCGCGCGGTGGTGAGGGCTGGGATGATGTTGGGGGCATCGCCGCCCTTGGTGGTAATGCCGTGGACGTTATCGCTGCGCTGCAGGTGCTGGCGCAACAAGCCTATCGCCACCTGGGCGACGAGCAGGGCATCGGCCGCATTGATGCCCTGCTCCGGCGAGGCGACGGGGTGGGCGGGCTTGCCGGTATAGCGTACGTCGAACATCGCCGCGGCCAGCAGCGCCGGCGCGCACTCGTCGTGGTCGGCGACCGGATGCACCATCATGGCCGCGTGCATGCCGTCGAAGGCGCCCCGCTCCAGCAGGAGGATCTTGCCCCCCGCGTCGCCCACCTCTTCCGCGGGCGTCCCCAGCACATGGACCGTGAGGCCGACCTCGTCGGCCACGCGCGCCACCGCCGTGGCGGCACCCACCGCCATGGCCGCGATGAGATTGTGCCCGCAGGCATGGCCAATCCCGGGCAGGGCGTCGTACTCGGCACAGATGGCGACGTGCAAGGGCCCTGACCCGGCACGGGCATGCAGCGCGGTCGGCAGATCGCAGATGCCGGTCTCGACGGCGAACCCGGCCGTCTCGAGGGCGTCCGCGACCCAGGCCGCCGCGTGCGCTTCCTCGAAGGCCAGCTCGGGCTGCGCATGAATGCGGTGACTGAGGTCGGTCAGGCGGTCCTGATTGGCGTGCACCTCGTGCTGTGCGGCGGTCTTGGCATCCACCTGCGGCATTCTCCTCTCGCTCTCGATCGCGATCTCCGGACACTTGAACATGGACCTCGATGGGCGGCACGGCTAGGTGGGCCCACCACCCGCACCTGCGGCGCGTCCGGAGCGTCCTGCGAGCAGTCTCGCACGCAGAGCATTCTCGCACGCGACAGGTGTCGGCCGCCTCCTCCTGGATGCGCGCGGGACGGAGACAGACGGCCGCGTGTTGCCGTCTCTGGCGCGCCGTCTCTGGCGAACCGACGGATCCTCCCTGCAGTACCGGCCGCGAGCGGGGGGCCATTCTGGCGTGAAGTTGAGCAATGGGCGTCAGGGGCAGCGAACACAGACGGTGGTGCTCAAGGCAGCCACGGCTGAAATCGAGTCGGTTCAGAGGCATCGATGGGCGCCGGTGGCGGGACTCACCCCCTCCAGGCCTCTGCTACTGGCCAGTCCACAACAGGTGCTAGACACGGTTCAGGCAGACATTGTATATTGTATAGACTGTTGTCGCACCGCCAATTCGCAGGAGGCGCGTCGTGCGAACACTCTCGGTTCACCTGCTCACTGCGCACATTAAGCAGAAGGTCATCGAAGCCAACACCGTGATGACCTCTGATATCGAGGCCGCACTACAGGCGGGCAGCGCGCGAGAAAGCTCCCCCATTGCGCGTGGTGTAATCGGCGACCTGCTCGAGAATGCCTCCATCGCTCGCACCGAGCGCATCCCCATGTGCCAGGATACCGGCATGGTCGTCGTCTACCTCACCTACGGACAAGACATCCACTGGGTCGATGGCTCGGTGGAGGATGCCATCAACGACGGTGTGCGTCAGGGATACGCCGAGGGCTACTTACGTATGTCCGTCGTGGAGCATCCGCTACGACGACGCAACACACGCGACAACGCGCCAGCCGTCATCCACTACCGGCTAGTGCTGGGCGATCGGGTGCATGTGGACGTGCTGCCAAAAGGCTTCGGTGCCGAGAACCGCAGCCGACTGGCGATGCTCAAACCCGCCGACGGGCAGGCAGGCGTCGAGCGGGTCATCGTCGAGACGGCCCGCGCCGCTGGGCCGCAGGGCTGCCCGCCGTTTATCATCGGCGTCGGCATCGGTGGCGACTTCGAGAAGGTCGCCGAGCTTGCCAAAGAGGCGCTTCTGATGCCGCTCGATGAGCCGAACCCTGATCCCACGCTAGCCGAGATGGAAGACCGGCTCACCGAACAGATCAACGAGATGGGCATCGGGCCACAGGGCTTTGGCGGACGGACCACACTGCTGGGCATGCACATCAAAGCCTATCCCACCCACATCGCGAGCTTGCCAGTGGCCGTCAACATGAGTTGCCACTCCACCCGTCACGTCGGGTTCGACCTCTGATCCCTCAGGACGGCGCTGTGTCTGGCGAGCGGGCCACGCGCAGCGCTCCGGCAGGAGACCATCACCGATGAGCCAACCCGCGCATGAGATCGTCCTTCCGCTCGACCCTTCCATCGTTTCAATGCTGTCCGCGGGCGACCATGTGCTGCTCACCGGCGCCGTGCTCTCGGCACGCGATGCCGCGCACCAGCGCATGCACGATCTGCTCGCCGCTGGGCAGTCGCTGCCGTTCTCGCTCGCGGGCGAGGTCATCTACTACGTTGGGCCGTCGCCCACCCGGCCGGGAGAGATCATCGGCTCGGCTGGGCCGACCAGCAGCTATCGCATGGACCCCTACACGCCGGAGCTGCTGGCGCTTGGCCTGCACGGCATGATCGGCAAAGGCAAACGCGGCCAGCCGGTGATAGACGCCATCGCGCATCACGCTGCCGTGTACTTCGGCGCGGTCGGCGGTGCGGGCGCGCTGCTGGCGCGGCGCATTCGACGCGTCGAGCCGGTCGCCTGGGATGACTTGGGCGCCGAGGCGGTGCAACGCCTGTGGCTCGAACGGTTTCCCGTCGTGGTCATCAACGACGCCGCGGGCCGTGATCTCTACGATGAGGTCGCTCCGGGCATGAGCGCGGACGAGTGAGGTGAGAAGGCCAATCGACCACGAGCAGGTGCGAGGAATCGCGAGCCAATTCCCGTCCATTGTGTAAGACTGTGACGCAGTGCGACGTATCCTACACATATCAGGCCTCGTTCGAGCAAGACGCCTGCAAGCGGCGCGCGATAGGCAATCGCGTGTCGATTGACGTGCATGCGGGAGTCCACGCGGGCAGGAATCGCCCGCTAGGGAGGAGGGAGCAGGAAGAGTGCCAGGCATTCGCCGTACGCGCTAACCCCCGGCAGTAGATACGACAGGAGGGCACAGTGAGGCTGTCTCGACGACTGAGAACCCACGCATTCTTGCCACTACTGACCACGGTCGCGGTCGCGACCGTCGCGCTCGCGGGCTGTGGGAGCAGCAGCACGGGCACCACATCGAATAGCACCCTTGTCATCGGCGCCCCCGTCTCGCTGACCGGAAGCACTTCACACGAGGGCCAGGATACGCTCAACGGCTATCATCTCTGGGCCGATCAGGTCAACGCCAATGGCGGTATCAAAGCCGGTGGCACGACCTATAAGGTGAGCATCAAGTATTACGATGACGGCAGCAGCCCACAGAAGAGCGCCCAGTTCACCCGCCAGCTCATCACCTCCGATAAGGTGAACTTTGTACTTGGCCCGTACGGCTCGGCCTCGACGCTGACCGACGAAGTCATCGCCGAGCAGTACAAGACGCCGATGGTGGAGGGCAACGGCGCCGCCCAGTCGATCTTCGCCAAGAACAACCCCTACATCTTCGGCGTGCTGAGCCCCACACCGGAATACGCAGGCACGATTCTGCGCGCCGCGCTCTCGGTGCCCAATCCGCCGAAGACGGTCGCGATCATCAACGCCAACGACGCCTTCTCGACCGAAGTGGCGAAGGCCGCGGTCTCGTTTGCCAAAGACCACGGCATGGACGTCGTCTACACGCAATCGTATCCGTCCGCGGCGACCGATCTGACGGGTATCCTGACGCAGATCAAGACGTCGGCCAACGGTGGCGTGCCCGACATGATCCTGGGCTCCGGCCATGAGGATGAGGCCGTCACCACCATGAAGCAGGCCAAGCAGCTCGGCATCAATCCCAAGCTGTGGGCATTCACCGTCGGGCCGGGCCTGCCAGACTACATCACGACCCTCGGCGGCGACGCCAACGACGTGCTCAGCAGCTCGCAGTGGACGCCGCAGGTGAAGTATCAGGGGCAAGATGTCTTCGGCACGGCGCAGAAGTTCAATGACCTCTACCAGGCCGCCTATCATCAGGCGCCATCGTACCAGGCGGCTGAGTCGGCGGCATGCGGCCTGGCGCTGCAGTACGCCATCCAGCAGGCAGGCTCGGTTGACCCGCAGAAGGTGCGCGACGCGCTCGCCAAGCTCGACGTGACGACCTTCTACGGCGAGATCAAGTTCAGCGCGAATGGCGAGAACAACACGAAGCCGATGGTGACGACCCAGATTCAACATGGGAAGCTCAACACGGTGTTCCCTGCCAATGTCGCGAACTCGCCGTTGACGTACCCAACGCCGCCGTTCGGGCAGCGCTAGTCGTCGCCGGGCAGTGTGCTGTGGCTCCCGCGTGGGCGGTCCGCTCTCGTCGGAGCCACACGCGTCGCGCGCTCGCTGGACGGTCAACGGAGAGTCGCCATGACACAGTACGTCATCAACTGGCTCCTGCTGGGATGTTTCTATGCCGCGGTCGGCCTGGGCTTCTCGCTGATCTGGGGCATCATGAACATCGTCAACCTGGCGCAGGGCTCGCTCGTCATCCTCGGCTCGTACGTCGCGTTCTGGTCATACAGCACGCTGCATCTCAACCCGTTTCTGTGCATTCTCGTCGCCATGCTGGTGCTGTTCTGCGTCGGCTGGGTGATCCAATACGTGGTCATCAACCGCGTGATCCGCGCGCCGTTCCTCGTCACGTTCATGCTGACGTTTGGGCTGGATCTGGTGATCGCCAACCTGCTGCAGCAGATCTTCACGGCGGGCTACCGCGCCATCAACTCGCCGCTGGGCAACGCCGGACTCGAAATCCCTGGTGCGCGCATCCCGGTGCTCAACGTCGTGGTCGCCGTGATCGCCCTCGCGCTCACCGCCGGGCTGAGCCTGTTTCTGTCGCGCACGCGCCTGGGCAACGCGATTCTCGCGGTCGGCATGGACCGCGACGCCGCCCGCCTGATGGGCATCAGCGTGGCGAACACCTACGCGATTACTTTCGGCATCGGCGCGGCTCTGGCGGGCGCTGCGGGCGCGATGCTGGCGATGATCTTGCAGTTCAGCCCGCTCTTCACCGGTCAGTACACCCTCTTTGCCTTCGTCATCGTGGCGCTCGGCGGGCTCGGCACCCCGTGGGCCGCGCTCGCGGGCGGGATGGTGTTCGCGTTCGCTGAGGTCTTCGCGCCGCTCTTGCCGGGTGTCGGATTCGGCCTGGATACCGCCATCGCGTTCGCCGTTCTGGTGCTGGTGCTAATTCTTCGTCCGAATGGCTTGCTCGGGAAGCCCTTCTACTCGTAAGAGGAGGCGCATATGGCACAGGGAACGACACCGACACGTGATCCTGCGACGGTGGACACCGGTGTATCCGCTCCGCCTGAGAGCAGCGAGTGGCGGTGGTCGCTGGGTATCGGCCTGGGCATACTGGCGCTCATCACGCTGGTGCCGCTCTCGGGGAGCCAGGCGACGCTGAGCCTCTGGACGTTCATCGTCATGTACATGGTGCTGGCTCAGGCGTGGAACTTTATTGGCGGCTTCGCCGGGTACGCGGCGTTCGGCAACGTGGTGTTCTTCGGCATCGGCGCGTATGCCGTCGCGCTTATGCTGCAACACAATCTCTCGTTCTGGCTGGGTCTGCTGCTCGCCGTGGTCTGCGCCACGCTCTTCGCGCTGCTGCTGGGCTTGCCCGTCTTGCGGCTGCGCGGCCACTACTTCGCCATCGCCACCCTGGGTGTGGCCGAGGCGGTGGGCCAGTTCATCCAGTCGAAGAACGTCGGCGCGACCGCAGGCGAGATCTCGCTCACCCCTCCCAGCCTCGACTACCAGATCGCGAACAACCTCTTCTTCTACGGCTTCGTGGCCCTCTCGCTGCTGACGCTGCTCGGCACCGTCTGGCTGACCCGCTCACGCATGGGCTACGCGCTGGTCGCCATCCGCGAGAACGAGCTGGCGGCGGAAGCACTGGGCATCCCCACGTATTGGTACAAAGTAGGCGCGTTCGTGCTGAGCGCGTTGCCCACGGCACTCGCGGGTGGGCTCTTCGCCTACTGGCAGTTGTCGTTCGATCCGCGGGGTGAGGGCGGCGCCTTCGACGTCAACATCTCGGTGGCGATGGTGCTCATGACCTTCCTCGGCGGCGCGGGCACCATTCTCGGCCCGATGCTGGGCGCGATCATCATCGAGTATCTCGACCAGTACACTTCGATCGCCTTCACCTCGATTCACGGCCCGCTGCTGGGGGTGCTCATCATCCTGGTTACCATCTTCCTGCCGCAGGGGCTGATCCGGCTGGTGCGCGAGCTAGTGCGCTCGCCGGAGGGCGTCAAGCTGAGCTATCGCATGCGCATGAGAGAGGGGATACGGCGTGTCACACGCTTCATCGCGTCCAATGGCGTCTGAGCCAGTTGCGGGCGCGGAGCCCCCGATGCTCGAACTGGAGTCCGTCACGAAACGCTTCGGCGGCCTGCCCGCGGTGGATGGCCTAAGCGTCAGTGTGCGCTCAGGTGAAGTGCTCGGCGTGATCGGGCCGAACGGCGCGGGCAAATCCACCGTGATCGGCCTGGTGGGCGGCGCCATCGCACCGACGGCGGGCGCCATCCGCTTCCAGGGCCAGGATATCACCAGGCGAACGCCGCATCAGCGGGCGCATCTGGGCATCGCGCGCACGTTTCAGATTGCCCAGCCGTTCGCGGGCCTCGACATCCGCGAGAACGTGGTCGTCGGTGCGCTCTTCGGTGGCCGCGTGCGGGGCCGCAAGGAGGCGCTGCGCGTCGCCGACGAGGTGCTCGAGCGCACCGGGCTGACACGGAAGGCACGGCTCAAGGGCGATGAGCTGACCGTCGCGGACCGCAAGCGGCTGGAGATGGCCCGCGCACTCGCCATGCGGCCGCGCCTGCTCTTGCTCGACGAGGTGATGTCGGGCCTGACGCCCACCGAGGTCGAGCAGGCGGTGCGGCTCATCCGTGAGATCAACCAGAGCGGGGTGACCGTGGTGGTCATCGAGCACATCATGAAGGCCATCCAGGGCGTCTCGGACCGCATCCTGGTGGTCCATTTCGGCAAGCGCATCGCCGAAGGGGAGCCGCGGCAGGTGCTCTCGGACCCCAAGGTCGTCGAAGCCTACCTTGGCGAGCGCTACGCCAGGGCATACCAGGCACAGCCACCACAGGAGAGCACTCCGCCAGCGATGGACGAGGGAGAGAGCATCGTATGAGCCAGCCGTCACACGACACAGCGGCTAGTCAGTCTGCCACACCCGCGCCCACGGCAGACCCGCTGCTGACCACGCGCGGCGTCAACGCGGGGTACGGCGATACGCAGGTGCTCTGGGATGTCTCGCTGGAGCTGCGCCGGGGCGAAGTTGTGGCGCTGGTAGGCGCGAATGGCGCTGGCAAGTCGACGCTGCTCTCAGTGCTCTCTGGCCTGGTGCGCGTCTGGTCGGGGCAGATCGAGCTCGGCGGACAGAACATCACCCGCATGCGCGCCGAGCGGATTGTGCGCGCCGGCATCGCACATGTGCCGCAGGGGCGCCGCCTGTTCAGCGGCCTGAGCGTCGAGGAGAACCTGCGCCTGGGCGCCTACACGCGGCGGGCTGGCTCGGCCCAGGCAACCGCCGCCGATCTCGATCGCGTCTACACGTTGCTGCCCAAGCTGCGCGAACGGCGCACGCAGCTCGCCGGGCTGCTCTCTGGTGGCGAACAGCAGATGGTGGCGATTGGGCGCGGCCTGATGGCCCGGCCCGAGGTGCTGCTGATGGATGAGCTCTCCCTCGGCCTCGCGCCGACCATCGTCGACGATATGCTCACCGCGATCGACACCATCCACCGCGAGGAAGGGCTGACGTTCTTGCTGGTCGAGCAGGACGTCCAAATCGCGCTGGAACGCGCTGATCGCGGCTATGTCATCGAGAATGGGCGCATCGTGCTGAGTGGTCCGGCGGCGGAGCTGCTGCGCAGTGAGGCGGTGCGCACGGCGTATCTGGGCATCTAGTCTGCGCCGTCATTGCGGCGCAGACGGCACACAGGAAGCGAGTGATCTGCCGGACGTTCCGGCAAGGAGAAGGGAACGCTCTCGTCATGGCCGCGCAGAACGACACTGATCCGCGGGCGACGCCAGACCAGTCTGCCGCCGGGTTCTCGATTCGAGGCAGGGACACGGACGTGCCGGTCGCGGCGGGGCCACCGGAGCCAGCAAGGCGCGCCGAGCGGCTCGACCCCGCCAAGCTCCGCGGCCTCATCGCCACGAATCTCGGCGCGTCGGTTGCCTTCGCGGCCATGTATTCGACCCAGCCGGTGCTGCCGCAGATTGGGCGCGAGTTTCACGTCGATGCCGCTACGGCGGGCTTGACGCTGCTCGCCGTTACCTTCGCGCTGGCGTTCGC
>CAYRVF010000072.1:0-6381 GCA_964427535.1 uncultured Ktedonobacterales bacterium | reverse complement strand
CTAGGCGCGGGCCGTATCGCCGATCGCTTTGGCAGCAGGCGCGTGATGATCACGAGCGGCATCGCACTAACGGTGCTGAGCGCGCTCGCGGCGGTCGCGCCGACCTTCCCGCTGCTCGTCGCGACGCGCGCGGCACAGGGGCTCGTCGTGCCGGGGCTGATCGTGGCGGGTCTCGCGTATCTGCACAACGAGCTTCCCGCGAGCTGGCGCGGCCGGGTTAGCGGGTTCTACATCGCGACGAACACGCTCGGCGGGCTCGTCGGACGGCTGGGCGTGGGGCTGCTGGTCGATGCGCTCACGTGGCGGGGCGGGCTGGCGCTGATCGCCGGAGTGGTCGCCCTCGGCACGCTGATTCTCGTGTTCGGCATGCCGCGCCCCACACCGGTGCGAGATGCCGGCGGACAGCCCGCTCCCGCGCGGGACGGCGCGCCGCTGCGTGTGATCGCGCGCCGTCTGTGGTGGGCGCCGTTGATTGGCGGCACGGTCTTCTTCCCATTTCTGAGCATCTTCACCTACACGCCCTACCGCCTGGAGGGCGCACCGTTCCTGCTCTCGCCGAGCAGCGCCAACCTCTTCTATCTGGTGTATGCCCTGGGCGCCATCGCCTCGCCGCTGGCCGGGCAACTCTCCGACCGTATCGGCCGGCGCCCGACGATCTATCTCGGGCTGGCGGTGTGCGTCCTGGGGCTGGCCGCCAGTCTGGTGAATCTGCTGGGGGCGGCCCTGCTGGCGCTGGCGCTCGTCTGCGTGGGCAGTCTCTCGGCGCACGTCGTCGCCAACGCATCGGTGAGCGACGGCGCGAATGTCCTCGGAGCCCACGCCCGCGCGACCGCGCTCTCGCTCTATACCACGGGGTTCTACATCGGCGGCGGGCTGGGCGCGTTCATTCCAGGATTTGGCTGGGAGCAGTGGGGCTGGCCGGGCGTCGTGGTGCCCTGCGCGATCGCGGCCGCGTGCGCCGCACTCTGCGCGCTGAAAACCCCCTTGCGCTCGCGGCTCGACATACCAGATATCGAACCCGTGGCGATTCCGTAGCGGTCGTGGAGGTGTCGGCCCGCATCGCGGGCGCGTACATCGCGGGCGCGTACATCGCGGGCGCGAAAAATGCGCGCTTCTCCGCTCCAATGCGGAACGGGGAAGCGCGTGGCGCAACGGTCTCCACAGGTGGCGGGCGAGACTCAGTGCGGGATCACCCCTGGGATGACGTACTGCTGAATCAACACGAGCACGCCCAGCATGCACTCCAGGATGATGGAATGCATGAATGTGCGGCGAATGATGGAGCCCTCTTTGCCGACGAGCGACGTGGTCGAGACACCCGTCGTCACATTCTGTGGCGAGATCATCTTGCTCATCACGGCGCCCGATGAATTCGCCGCCGCCATCAGCGTCGGACTCAGATGGAGCTGGCGCGCCGCGACGACCTGCAGATTGCCGAACAGCGCGTTGCTCGACGTATCGCTGCCGCTGAGGAAGCAGGCGATCCAGCCGAGGAAGACGGCCAGGAACGGGAAGATTGCTCCAACCGACGACACGGCGAGTCCCAGCGTGTAGGCCATGCCGGAGTAGTTGTAGAGGTACGCCAGGCCCAGGATCAGCACGACCGTCAGAATGGCAAAACGCAACTGACGCCACGTGTCGCCGATCGCCAGGAAGAACGACGTCCACGTCTCTGCGAATCCATTGGCCGAGAAGTTGAGGATCAACGTGAGCACGACGACCGTGAAGAATATCGCCGTGCCGGTGCCCAGCGGCTGGAAGGCGTACACGGCGGCGTAGGGCTTATGATAGAGCGTGAGGAAGACCTGCTTATCCAGCCCCGGCCACGAGAGATTCTTCTGGTAGATGTTCGTCGGCACCTTGAGACGAATCCAGGCGATGACGACGGCGCTGATGAGCACCCACGGCACCCACGCCCAGATCGTCTCGCGCAGCGTGGGCTTGCCGCCCGTGGCACCACGACCACCGCCTGTCGGGACATCTCGTTCGCCAATCGCGCCGCCGCTGCCCGTGGCCGTGCCATCGTGCCCTGCCGGTGACGCGCCCGCGAACGAGACGCGGTACGCGTCCATATCGCGAGGCTTCCAGAACTGCACGAACACGATCAGGCAGATCAGCGAGACGAGCGCGGCCAGCACGTCAGGCAGCTCTGGCCCGACGAAGTTCGAGACCGTAAACTGGGTGATCGCGAACGAGAGACCGGCCACGAGCGCCGCTGGCCATGCACTGCGTAGTCCCTTTACGCCCGTGTAGACGATGAGGGCGTAGAACGGGAGGATGAGTGCGAACAGTGGAAGCTGACGCCCAATCATGGCGGAGAGGTCACCCGCTGGGAGCTTCGTCACGCCAGCGAGGGTCACCACGGGAGCGCCGAGCGCGCCAAAGGCGACTGGCGAGGTATTGAAGATCAAGGTCAGTACGATCGCGTCGACCACGGGGAAGCCGAGGGTAGTCAGCAGCGCGCTCGCGATGGCGACGGGGGTGCCGAAGCCCGCGATGCCTTCGAGCAGCGCACCGAAGCTAAACGCGATGACGAGCATCAGAATGCGCCTATCCGGCGGCACGTTGTGGACCATCCAGCGGCGGAAGAGATCGAACTTGCCCGATCGGACGGTCACGTTGTAGAGCCACATCGCATTCCATACGATCCACATGACCGGCAAAATGGCGAACGCGAAGCCTTCCAACGTAGACGACACCGCCAGATTGCCCGGCATATGCCAGACGCCGGTAGCGATGATAAGGCCGACGATGAGACCCGACCCAGCCGCCTGCCATGCGGGCCGGCGCACGATGCCGAGCAGCACGAGGACGACCGCGATAGGGATCAAGCCGACCAGGAACGAAAGGAAGAGGTTGTTGGCGACAGGTTGAAGTATCTGGTGGAACATCAGTGTTGCCTCCGTGTGTGCAGATCGGGACAGACGATGTCGCCAGGGTGTGTCGCGGATATCGTGGCGTCTCACGGCGCTGTGAGACAGGCCAACGCGCCGATCGAGCTGTGGCAGGCGGTGTTCTCGTCGCGCGGAGAACAGCCTGCCGCTGCCTGCCGGTGTGTTGATCCTCCTTTCTCGCCCGTACGTACGAGCGTATGGCTATCATCTCGCGTGCGCGGGACACGGCGCCACCGGCGCGGTGTGATCGCACGGGAATGGCGCTGGATACGCACTACACTGCAAGTTCAGCGCCGTCACGTGCATCGCGCTTAGATGGCCTCCTGCTCACGCAGCCGGGCGATCTGCTCGCCGCTGTAGCCGAGCGACGCCAGAATCGCCTCGGTCTGCTCGCCGACGGCGGGGACCGCGTCCATCCGCGGCTCGACGCCGCGCAGCGTGACCGGTGGAATCAGCGCGCGCAGTGGTCCGGCGGGGGAATCGACCGTGCGCCAGCGATCGCGGGCCGCCAGTTGCGGGTGCTCCCAGAACGCGCGCATGCTGTTCAGGTGCGCGTTGGCGATCCGCGCCTGATCGAGCCGGTTCACGACCTCATCCACCGGAAGTTGCTCGAAGACCTCGCTGATGAGCGCATGGAGCGCGTCGCGATGCGCCACGCGCCGCGAGTTGGAATTGAAGCGGGCATCAGCCGCGACGTCGGGCCGCTCGAGCACAGAGACGCAGAAACGCTCCCACTCGCGCTCGTTCTGCACGGCAAGATTGACCTCATCGCCACCAGCGCAGCGGAAGGGACCGTACGGCGCGATGGTGGCGTGGCTGGCGCCGGCGCGGGGCGGCTCGCGGCCACCGTATGCCGCGAAATAGGCGGGGTAGCCCATCCACTCCCCCAGCGCCTCGAAGAGTGAGACGTCCAGCACGGTGCCCTTGCCGGTGCGCTCGCGCTGGTAGAGCGCGGTGAGGATGCCGCTATAGGCGTACATGCCCGCGGCGATGTCGGCGGCAGAGATGCCCACCTTCGCCGGCGTCTCGGGTGTGCCGGTGATCGAGACGAGCCCCGTCTCGCACTGCACGAGCAGGTCGTAGGCTTTCTTGTCGCGGTAAGGGCCTGTCGAGCCGTAGCCCGACACCGAGCAGACGATGAGGCGCGGGTGGCGTGCCGCCAGCTCATCCGCGCCTAGACCAAGCCGCTCCGCCGCGCCGGGGGCGAGATTCTGCACGAACACGTCGGCCTGGGCCAGCAACGCCGCGAGGATCGCGCCCGCCTCGGGGTGCTTGAGGTCGAGGGTGAGGCTTTCCTTAGAGCGGTTGAGCCACACGAAGTGACTCGACAGCCCATGCACTGTCTCGTCATAGTGGCGCGCGAAGTCGCCCGTGCCCGGCCGCTCGATCTTGACCACCCGCGCGCCCAGATCGGCGAGCTGGCGTGTGGCGAACGGCGCGGCGACCGCCTGCTCGAGCGCGACGACGGTGATTCCATCAAGTGGGAGCATGGGCGCGACCTCTTTGTCCGCTAGGCCGGGACGTGCGGCAACAGTGCTCGAACGTCCGGCTGCTCGGCAAGCGACCAGGCGCGCGCGAGCAGCTCATCCATCTCATCAGGCGAGGCTCCGCCCGCGTAGCTCGCCAACCGGCGCGCCTTCTCTTCGAGCTCGGCGCGACTGAGGGGATTGCCCGGATCGCCTTTCGGCTCCTCAACCCGCGCGCGCAGCCGTCTGCCATCCGTCGTCTCGACCTCCACCAGCCCGATCCACTGGCGCGGATAGGCTGCCTCGATCTCGGGATCGTGGACCATCTCCACCCGCGTCAGAAAGTCGCGCACGGCGGCGTCATGCAGGCGCGCGGGCGTGAAGTCCGCGATGCCCGCGTGACCGTCGAGCGCGACCAAGGCAAGCACGAAGCCCATCGAGAACTTCGCCTGATGAACTGTTCGCGCCGGGGCTGCTGGAGTGAGCACGTCGATCGCCGCCTGGTAGACATGCGCGCGCACGCGGGCGATCTCCGCCGCGGTGAGCGCGTGCTCGCGCATCACCCGCAGTAGCGCGTCGGCCGACGGATGCGTGTGGCGGCAGGAGGCGTGATACTTGAATGACGTGTCGAGCACGGCCCAGCGCTCGCTCAGGTCCGCCGTGAGCTGGCGCGGGTCGGCGTCGGTGGACATGCCCGCGCCCATGCCCTGCTCGCCTTCCAGAATGCGCGACGCGCCCGTGAAGCCCTCCTGCGCCAGGTACGCCGCGAGCAGGCCATCTGCCGCGGCCTTGCCAGTGTGGAGCTGCTTCGAGTCGGCGGCGTCGCGCAGGAACTCCCAGAGGCCCGCCGCCTGCGTCCCCGCCGTGCCGAGCGCATGCAGCATCGTGTCAGCATCCGCGCCGAGCAGGTGCGCGACTCCGGCGGCTGCCGCCAGGGTTCCGGCGGTGCCAGTCGTATGAAAGACGCGATAGTGTGAGCGGCCGAGAAACGCTCCGGCGCGCACGCCTGCCTCATACCCGACGACGGCCGCCGTGAGCAGGTCGCTCCCTGCCGCACCAGTCTGCTGAGCGGCGGCAATCACGGCTGGCCACACAACCGCGCCGGGGTGGAACACGGCGGCGTTATGCACATCGTCCTGCTCGACTACATGCGACGACGCACCGTTGACGAGCGCCGCGAAGAGGGGAGACGTCTGGCGGCGCGACACGAGCACCTCGCTCGGGCCATCCGGCGGACCCATCAGCGCGGCGACCCGTTCGAGCGCCGCGATCTGGCGTGCGCCCCGGCCCGCCAGCGCCGACGCGACCCAATCGAGGAAGAGCTCCTCGGTGCGCCGCACAACAACATCAGACAGGTGCTCGAAGCGGACGCCGGAGAGAAACGCCGCCAGAGCGCGTGTCGTCCCCTCGTCTTCGAGGGGGATGGTATCGGGCCTATGTCGTGTGCGTGTACTCATCGTGGCGCTCCCTGCTCGCGGCTCTTATCCGGTGGCGCGGACGCAAGCGCGGGTCGTGGAATCGTCGGCGCCTGCCCGCGCTTGTAGACCAGCAGCGTACGCCTGAAGCTGATGACCACCTCGCCGCGCTGGTTCGAGCCGGTCGTGCGCACCGTGACGACGCCGACGTTGGGGCGCGAGCGGGATTCCCGCGCCTCCAGCACCTCGGACTGCGAGTAGATCGTGTCGCCCTCGAAGACCGGCGCGGGCAGGCGGACCTCATCCCAGCCGAGGTTGGCGAAGACGTTCTGTGAGACATCGGTCACGCTCTGCCCCGTCACCAGCGCCAGTGTGAAGGTGGAGTCGACCACTGGCCGGCCGAACTCAGTCTGCGCGGCATAGAAGTGGTCGAAGTGAAGCGGCGCCGTGTTCTGGGTGAGCAGCGTGAACCAGATGTTGTCGGTCGTGGTGATGGTGCGGCCGAGGGGATGCTGGTAGACGTCGCCGACCGCGAAGTCCTCGAAGAAGCGGCCCTGCCAGCCTGGCTGTAGCGGCATGCGCGCGTGCCTCCCGTTCGATGTCCCG
>CAYRVF010000071.1:17479-29022 GCA_964427535.1 uncultured Ktedonobacterales bacterium | reverse complement strand
GGGGGAGAGTCGAACTCCCCGTCCAAACAAGCGACTGAGACGATATGCTACAGGCTTATCCAGCGTTTTGATGACGTGACGGCCACCCCCACTGGCGGGGTTGTCTGTCACCTACTCAGTGGTTCTCGGCAACGCCTACTGAGCGATCAGCGTTTACCCAGCCTCATTGTGTTACACCCGATTCTGACCCATCAGGCGGAGGTCAGGCGGATGCGCTTCTACCGGTTATTAAGCGGCGAGAGCGAGAGCAGGCATGGCCCGCTCAGAGCTGTTGTTGGCAGCTATTTTTTCGCCGGTTGTTTTACGAGACTTGCGATACCGGCACCTCGGCCTGCAAACGTCCCCGTCTCCTGCCTGTCGAAACCCGACATCCCCTAGACGAGTCGCGCTTTCGCGCACCACCCATTATACCATAGATTGGGGTGAAATGCGACGTTGGGACGAGCGGGCGGCGCTGCGGAAAGCATGGGCGAGAGTTGCCTCGCCCTTATAGACGTGTTCGTAGCGGCCCCCGCGTTGACGTTAGCCGCGTACGCGCTGCTTCACCGTCCGCGCCAGCTCGCGCTCGGCCTCGCGCTTCTTGATGGTCTCGCGCTTGTCGTAGAGCTTCTTGCCGCGCGCCAGACCGAGCTCGACCTTGACGTGATTGCGCTTGAAGTACATCTTGAGCGGAATCAGCGTCAGGCCCTTCGTCTGCACCCGGCCGATCAGCCGGCGGATCTCGTCGCGGTGCAGCAGCAGCTTGCGCGGCCGCAGCGGATCGTGGTTCATATAGGTGCCCTGCTCGTATTCGGCGATATGCGCGCCTTCGAGCCACACCTCGTCGTCGCGGACACGTGCGTAGGCGCCACGCAGGTTGACCTTGCCGTTGCGGACCGACTTCACTTCCGTGCCGGTCAGTGCGATGCCCGCCTCATATGTTTCATCGATAAAATAGTCATGATACGCCTGCCGGTTGACCGAGACAGGCGACGTGTTTTCCGACATAGCTCAGACTCCTCGCGACGCCGCGCGGTCCCCGTTCTGGGGAAGTCCACTCTCGCCTTCACCGGGCGAGCGCGACATCGCTGTCCATTATGCGCTATCGTTAACAAGGGAAGTGCGGGATTGACAGACATGCGTTACGGAAACAAAAAATGCGTGCCTCAACCCTTGCAAACCTATGCACAAAGGCTGTACAAATTTGGGTAGGTCCCCTGTGGGCGGTGTAGCGCAGAGCATCGTCCACAGCGGGAACCTGATTTTACCCCTCATGGCGGCCTCCCGCAAGATTGGTCCAGAAGCCCCCGCCTCCTGCTAGAGGACTCTTCGCATGTTCTATAGACTTGGCCTGCTCACCGTTCGCTGGCGCTATCTCATTCTGGCGGTCTGGGCGGTGGGGGTGCTCGCCGCCGTGCCATTCGCTCCGCGCGCGGCGGAGGTGCTGACGCCGGGCGGCTTTGGCAGCTCGTCGATGGAGTCGCAGCAAGCCGTCGACGCCCTGCAGCAGGGTCTGCACACCAGCTTCACCAACGTCGATATCCTCTTCACTAGCAAGACGTTGACCGCCGATGACCCACGCTACGTCGCCGAGGCTACTGCCGCGGTCGCGGGCCTGCAGGGATGGTCGCAGGTGACGCAGATCGTGCCGTATACCATCAATCCGGCCCAAGTCTCGAACAACCGGCATATCGCCTATACGGTCGTGCTGCTCAAGGCCGACGCGGACCATGCGCCCGCGGTGCTGCCGGGGCTGCGCGCGCGCCTGCACCAGCAACCCGACCTGCAGACGCTCGTGGGCGGCGGGCCCGTCTTCTACGCCGACATCCAGACCGTGAGCGAGTCGGACCTGCGCCGAGCGGAGCTGATCGCCTTCCCGTTCGCGCTGCTGGCGCTGGTGCTCGTCTTCCGCTCGGCTGTCGCGGCTGGGCTGCCTGCGGCCGTCGGCGGGTGCAGCGTCGTGATCTCGCTGGCGCTGCTCTATGCGCTGGGCAAGGTCTCGCCGGTCTCGATCTTCGCGCTGAATATCACGACGCTCTTTGGTCTTGGCCTTGGGGTGGACTACTCGCTCTTCATGGTCAGTCGCTTCCGCGAGGAGCTGGCGCGCGGGCGGACGGTCGAGGACGCGGTCGGGGTGACGATGTCCACCGCCGGGCGAGCAGTCTTCTTCTCGGGGCTGGCGGTCTCGATCGGGCTGGTAGGGCTGCTGCTGTTCCCGCTGAACGTGTTGCGTTCGGTGGGGTATGGCGGCATTATCACGGTCGTGCTGGCGATTCTGGCGGGCGTGACGCTGTTGCCCGCGCTCCTCGGCGTGCTGGCGCACCGGGTCAACGCGCTGCCGGTGCGACTGCCGTGGGCGCGCCCCGCGGCGCTCGGGCGTCCGGTGGAGTACGGCTTCTGGCACCGCCTCGCGTTCGGCGTGATGAAGCGCCCACTGCTCGTCTTCTTCCCAGTGCTCGCGTTCTTGCTGCTGCTCGGCGTGCCGTATCTCAGCGTGCGCCTCGCCGCCCCCGACGCGTCGATTCTGCCGTCCTACGTGAAGTCGCGTCAGGCATACAACATCCTGACGCAGGACTTCGACCAGAGCACGTCGTCGCCTATCGTGCTCGCGGTGCGGACGCCGGGCAGCCCGCTCGAGCCCCAGAACGTGCGCACGCTCGACCAGTATGTGCGTCGGCTCCAGGCAGACCCGCGCGTGCTGCGCGTCGACAGCATCGTCACGCTCGATCCACGCTTCACACTGCAACAATACGAGCTGATGTACAGCCACCCGCAGGCGATCGGCGACCCGTATGTCACTCAGGTGTTGCAGGCATATGCCGGGCAGAATATCGAGATGGTGCAGGTCTACAGCAGGTACGCCATGCTGGACCCGCGCTCCGAGCAACTGGTGGAGGCGATCCGCAACACACCGCCGCCGGGCGGATTCACCACGCTGGTAGACGGCGGCACGGCGGCCATCATTGACTATGTGAACACGCTCTACGGCGAGTTCCCGTTCGCGCTGCTCGTCGTCGCGGCGATCACCTACGTCGCGCTGATGCTGCTGTTCCGTTCGCTGGTGCTGCCGCTGAAGGCGATCCTGATGAACGCGCTCTCGATTCTGGCGACGTACGGCGCGCTGGTGTTCATCTTCCAGGAGGGCCATTTCAGCAGCATCCTGAACTTCACGCCACTCGGCTTCGTCGAGGCGTCGTCGCCGATTTTGATGTTCTGCGCGCTCTTCGGCCTCTCGATGGATTACGAGGTGTTCCTGCTCTCACGCATCCGCGAGGCGTACGAACATACGCACGACAACTCGCGCAGCGTCGCCCTTGGCCTGGAGCGCAGTGGCGGCATCATCACCAGCGCGGCGGCGATCGTCATTCTGGTGAGCCTCTCGTTCGCTTCTGCTGACCTGGTGATCGTGAAGGCGCTCGGCGTCGGTATGGCGCTGGCCGTGCTGCTCGACGCGTCGCTTGTGCGCGGGCTGCTGGTGCCGGCGACGATGCGGCTACTTGGCCGGGTCAACTGGTGGTGGCCATGGCCGTTCAACCGGTTGCTGCCCGGCGTTGTCTTCACCGAGAGTGCCGCCGAGCCGTTCGTCATGACGCACGCCGAGCCGGTGGATGACGGAACAGTTTCGGTCGGCGGCGAGTAGGTGGGTAAGCGAGACGGTCAGCATGACGTTACGAGCAACCGGAAATTGAGCAGAGGTCTATGATATCGCTGAGATATAGACGGCGGGCGGTCGCGGCCGGGGCGCTGGCTCTGGCTGGCGTATTGCTGCTCGCGCTGGCGGGTTGCGGTCTGCCAGGCACGGTCGCGGGCAGCGGCAAGCTCCCCGCGACTGCCGCGGCGGCGGCTTCGCCGACACCGCTGCCGGGCGTCCAGTTCCCGTGGGATGAGGCGCAGCACAACGATCTGACCGAGTGGTGGTACTACACCGGGCATCTGCATGGCACCGACGCCCAGGGCCACAGCCACGTCTACGGTTTCGAGTACGTCATCTTCCAGACGCTGCGCGGGCAGCTTCCGCCCTTCTACGCGTCGCACTTCGCCATCAGCGACATCACCGCCGGTCAGTTCCACTTCGACCAGCGAGCGATGTTCGAGCCCGCCACCGCGATTCCATCGGCGGGGTCGGCGAACGGCTTCTCGCTGGCGCTCGGCGACTGGACGATGCACGGCCTCAGCGGACACGACACGCTGCAGGCGTCACAGCAGAACTACGCCATCTCGCTCTCGCTCACGGATACCCTGCCGCACCCAATTCTGCATGGCGGAAACGGACTCATCAACTACGGCGCGGGCGGCTTCTCGTACTACTACTCGCGCCCGCTGCTCTCTGTCGACGGCACCCTCACCGACCACGGCACGACGATTTCTGTGAGCGGGCAGGCGTGGTTCGACCACCAGTGGGGCAATTTCCTCTCGCTCGTCGGCTCCGGCTGGAACTGGTACAGCATCCAGCTCAGCAACCACACCGAGTTCATGCTCTACGACATCTTCGACGCCACACACACGCCCGTCGCGACCTTCGGCACCTATGTTGCGCCGGATGGCACCGCGAGCGAGATTCCCTCCTCGGCGATCCACCTGAAGGCCACCGGAAGCTGGACCAGTCCCGTCACCCACGGCACGTATCCCTCCGGCTGGACGGTGACACTGGACACGCCCGCCGTCTCGCTGACCCTCACGCCGCTGCTGAAAGATCAGGAGCTGGTGACAGGCGCCTCCACTGGCGTCGCCTACTGGGAGGGTGCAGTCGGTATCTCCGGGCAGGCGCAAGGACATCCAGTGAACGGCGAGGGGTATGTGGAGCTGACCGGTTACGCCAGCGTCCCGTCAGGGTCGGGCAGCGCTATTGTGCCCTAGCGGTGTCGGGCCGACAGAACCTCACCCCCAACCCCATTCCCTTGAGGGAAGGGGTCGCTCCTCATCGGGCGTTTGTGCCCTTCGGTTGGCCGAATTGCTCCCCTTTCCCTTTGCGAGGGGAAGGGCGCTGGCGGATGAGGCCCCGTGCGGGTCGCCCCGCTTGCGGCTTGCGCGCACGCTCATCTGGTGTATACTACGACTGTACCTCTTCCCCTGGTTGTCCTCCTCGTGTCCTCCATCCTCTGCAGATGACCACTCTGTCTCCGCATCTGCCACTGTGGGAGGCGTGCCATGTCCACACAGCGACAATCCGAGGCGAACGGCGTGGCGCGACCGCTGCTGCTTGTGGAGGAAGATCCGGACATTCGCGAAGCGATTGTGGCCCTGCTCGTCGAGCAGGGCTATGAGGTGGATGCGGTCTACTCGCCCGCCGCGGCGCTCTCACGGCTCCAGACAGATACATTTGCGCTGATTCTCACGGACCTGTTCCCACCGTATGGCCCGGACGGGCAGGATCGTCTCGCGTCCGCCGTAGCGTTGCTGCAAGCCGCGAACGGGACGCTGGTGGGCGTAGTGACGGCATGGCAGGTCAGCCCACGGGAGGCCGTAGCGCGGGGCATGGCGTTCGTCGTCCACAAGCCGTTTGATATCGACGTGCTGGTCGCGTCGGTCGCCAGCGCGCTGCGAGCGCCACTGACACCCGAACAGGAGGAACAGGCCGCCACGGTGCGCGCCTACTTCGCGGCTTTGTCTGTCGCCGATAGCGCCGCGATCGAGCGGCTGTGCGCGCCTGATCTCCACTATGTGGCGCCCCGATGGCAGAATGCGCCGGTCAGACTGTCGAGCCGCCAGTCCTACCTCACGTACGTCGTCCGCCGGCATGCCGATTTCCCCGCCGTGCGTTTCGAGGACATCGACATCTCCGCGTTGCCACATGGCCTGGTGGCGCGCTACACCATTCGCTGGATCGGCGCTGGTGGGACGGACGTACGACAGTCGGGGGCCGCGGTCTTCAACTTCCGCGGCCAGCTCCTCGCCCAGATCGGTCTGGAGCTGCACCTTGAGAGTCCGCACGGCACGGACGAGCAACAGTAGCATTCGCGCCGCTTCCACCCAGCCGGAGCATGTCGCGCGGTCGCTGACGGCGTGCTCCACTCGGGTATACTTGGAACCAACTATCAGTGCCAGGATCGAGAGGAGAGCATAAGCATGCCGCGCGCGATCGACTTCCACGTGCATCTGCCGATCACCGAGTTCATGGATGTCGCGATCGGGCAATATCGCGCCGCGGCGGAGCAGTTCTTCCGTCGTGAGGTGAAGCTGCGCGACATCGAGGAGATCGCCGACTACTATGCCGAGCAGGATATCGTCGGTGTGCTGCTGGCATGGGACGCCGAGACCGCGACGGGCCAGAAACCCCTGCGCAACGAGACCGTCGCCGATATCGTGGGGCGCTATCCCCAGCAGTTCGTCGGCTTCGCCAGTGTCGATCCGCATAAAGGCGACGCGGCGATCGTCGAGGCGGAGCGCGCCGTGCGCGAGCTGGGGCTCTCGGGAATGAAGTTTCACCCCGGCATCCAGGCGTTCTATCCGAACGACAGCCGCTTCACGCCGCTCTTCCAGCGGGTGGCCGAGCTGGGCGTACCGGCGCTGTTCCACACCGGCACATCGGGCCTGGGCGCGAACATGCGCGGCGGTGGCGGCGTCAAGCTCGACTACACGCGTCCCATCTATCTCGACAGCCTCGCCGTAGACGTGCCCGACCTGACGATCATCGGCGCGCACCCCTCCTGGCCGTGGGAGCAAGAGATGATCGCCATCGTGCAGCACAAGCCCAACGTCTACAACGACCTCTCGGGCTGGTCGCCGAAGTACATTCCCCCCGCGCTGCTGCAAGAGGCGCGCGGACGCCTCAACGGCAAGTTCCTCTTCGGCTCCGACTACCCCTTTATTCCCCCCGACCGCTGGCTCGCCGAGTTCGACAAGCTGGAAGGCTGGAGCCAGGAGGCGCGCGAGAATGTGCTCTGGCGGACCGGACAGAAGCTGCTCGCCCACACGGCGGTTGCTGGCATGATGTTTAGCGGACGGTAGGCGCCTGGGCACCTCACCCCTGCCACGATAGAACCTCACCCCCAACCCCCTTCCCTTGAGGGAAGGGGCCGCTATTTGAGGGCGTGTGTCCAAGGGGGGTGTGATGGCGTGCGTCGAGGATGCAGGAGCCTCACCCCAACCCCTCGGCTACCGTGCCCGCTCGATCATCGTGCCAGCGCCTTCGTGGGTCATCAGCTCGCGGATGAGCACATGCGATTCACGACCATCGACGATGTGGACTCTGCCGGTGGTCTCAAGCGCGCGAAGCGAGGCCTCGGTCTTGGGGATCATGCCGCCGCGAATCGTGCCGCACTCGATGAGCTCGCGCACGCGGGTGTCGCTCAACACGGAGAGCAGCGTCCCGTCGTCGTCGAGGATGCCGGGCACGTCGCTGAGGTAGAGCAGCTTGGCGGCATGCAGGCCACGCGCGAGATCGGCCGCAGCGTCGTCGGCGTTGATGTTGAGCACGGAGCCGTCATCGGCCAAGCCGAGCGGGGCGATCACGGGAATGTAGCCCGCGCCACTCAACGCCACCACGGGGTCCGGATCGACGGCGACGACCTTGCCGACGAAGCCGAGGTCGTCCGCGATGTGCTGGGCGCGTAAAAGCTGCCCGTCCACACCCGAGATGCCGACGGCACGCCCGCCCAGCTGGCCGATGAGGCGCACGAGTTCGCCATTCACCTTGCCCGCCAGCACCATCCGCACGACTTCGAGAGTCGTCGCGTCGGTCACGCGCAGGCCGCGCTGGAAGACCGGCGCGATGCCCAGCCGGTCGAGCCACTCGTTGATCTCGGCGCCGCCACCATGTACGAGCACCGGGTGTGCGCCCAGGCTACGCAGCCAGATGATGTCTTCGAGGGCGTCGCGCTGATTGTCGAGCGTGCTGCCGCCAAGCTTGATGACGAGGATCTTCCCGCGCAGCGCCTCGATGTAGGGCTGCGACTCTTTGAGCACCTGCGCGATCACCTCATGGCGCGTCACCTGGCTCGCAGCCGCCAGATCTCGAACGCTCGCGACCATTCCCTCGGCCATCAGGGATAGACTCCTTCCATGGGCAGCCCGCTCGCTTCCGGCAGCCCGTACATGAGATTCGCGCACTGAATAGCCTGCCCCGCCGCGCCTTTCACCAGATTATCGATCACGCTGACGACGACGAGGCGCTGTGTCTCGTCGTGGACCAGCGGGTAGACGAAGCAGAGATTCGAGCCGAGCGTCCACTTGGTGTGCGGCGGCTGGCTCGCGAGTCGCACGAACGGCTCGCCGTCGTAGGCATCGGCGTACGCGTCACGGACCACATCAGGTGAGACGCCGGAGCGGAGTGTCGCGTAACATGTCGCCAGAATGCCGCGCGTCATCGGGATGAGATGGGGCGTGAAGGTGAAGCGTGGCGCGGCACCCGTCAGGTCCATCAGCGCCTGGGTCATCTCTGGCGTATGGCGGTGGCCGGTCAGCCCGTAGGCGCTCACGTCTTCGTTGGCCTCGCTGAAATGTGTATTCAGCCGCAACGCACGCCCGGCGCCGCTCACGCCCGACTTGGCGTCGACGATCACGTCCGGCTCGACCAGGCCGCGTGCCAGTGCGGGTCCGATGCCCAGCAGCGCCGCCGTGGGGTAGCAGCCTGGGCAGGCGACGAGCCGCGCCGATGGAAGGCTCTCGCGCGCCCACTCCGTCAGCCCGTAGACGGCCTCCTCAAGCAGTGAGGGCGTAGGATGCTCATAGCCGTACCAGCGCGGATAGAGCGCGGGCGCCCGTAGCCGGAATGCGGCAGATAGATCTACGACACGCCGCCCCTCGGCGAGCAGACGCGGCGTGAGCTCGGCAGAGGCGTCGTCCGGCAGCCCGAGGAAAACCACCTCCGCACGCTCCACCCGCTCGGTGAAGGTGAGGTCTGTCCCCGGAAGATGCGGGAAGACGGCGTCGAGCGGCTTGCCTGTCTCGGCCCGCGCCGTCACCTCGACGAGCTCGAACCGTGGATGATGGCGCAAAAGTCGCACGAGCTCGACGCCGCCATAGCCGGTCGCGGCGACCACCGCCGCGGGGATGCGCTCAGCCTGCATGTCTGTCTCTCCGTGCCGTGTGTGGAACGAAAACGCCTCCACCTCTCGCCGTATCTCACGGGATACGACTTGGGCGGAGGCACGTCCCGTTGTGCCAATTTCCTCCACCTGGGCGCCGTTGCTCAGGCACTCGCCGTCTCGTACCGAGCGGCGTCTAGGGTTCGGAGTCTGGTAGGGAAGCTGTCAGCGGCTCGCATAAGGGAGGTCCCGAGCGCGGCACTCATGGAGATGTATTGCCTCAACGAGTGAACCCTGACATGGGAAGGGCGATGTGTCCGGAGGGACTTCCCGCTGTCGAGCGGAACAGGCGGCCGCCAGCAAGCCGCCATGTCGCCGGCGCTGCCGCGGCCCACTGACCAGACTGGCGAGCATGACTCATAGTAGCATATGACGTGCGCGCCGACGCCGCAATCGGCCTCAGGTTCAGTTGTACGTACGTCACCGACTCTCACCAAGACGTACGGCCCACTCACGGAGTATCCTGCGTCAGGCTCAGATCGTCGAACGAGGTCAAGGTAACGGTGCTGAGGCCGATGTCGAGGTAGCTCGCCTCGATGCGGTCGCCGGGCCGGGTGAGCGGCAGTTGCGGGCTGAGCGAGACCGACGCACGGTAGATCTCGGACCCACCGGCGAGCGTGAGGTAGTAGACGGTCGAGCCGTTCTCCGTGGCTGGTGCCACGCGCGTCAACGTGCCGGTCACACGCGTCGGCTTGCCGCTCGGTACGCCTGACGTGGCGCCATGCGCGACGAGCCACTGCGCGTAGGCGGCCAGCGCCTCATCCTTTGTCGGCCGCAGGATGGCGTTCATCTTGTTCACGTGGAGGGCGTCGACGAGGGCCACCCCCTCGAAGCTGTCACCGTACTGCGCGGTCTGGGTGAGCGTCGCCACGTATGTCGGCTCGCCAAAGATCTCACACAATTGCACCAACGAGACGTTCAGCGAGAGTGGGTTCTGAGGACTCTCCGCCATCGCCAGCGCCGCCGCGTCGGGCACACTCAGCCCCGTCATCGGGTAGTACTGTCCGGTCATTTGGCGGGTGTCATAGAGCATCACGCCCAGTGCCGGAGTGCTTGCCCGCTCCTGCTGGCTCGGATTCGCCGGGAGCGAGACCTTCGGCGTCATGATGGAGAGCCATGTGGCCGTGGCTGGCGTGTTGTAGAGCAACTGCGGCACGGTATTGTACGGCACAATCGGCCGCGCCGGCACTAGCCCAGCCGCGGTTGCGGTAGTGCCCGCGCCCCACCAGGTCAGGTAGGTGCCGACCTGGCCACCGGGGAGCACACGATCGACCCAGGCCGGCACCTGCGTGGGAGCGTAGCTGGTGATCGCGCCCGTCTGAGGGTTCACCAGCAGCTCGCGGGCAAGCGTCTCGCCGGAAAAGCCACGCGTCGGCCGCATCTCGGAGACGCTGAAATAGGGGTGCCACTGATCGTCGACGAGAAAGATGACTTCGTCGAGATTGCCGTCGGTATACCCGCTGAGATAGGTATGGCGGACGAGCTCGTGGTTCAGCACGCCCAGAGGCAGGTAGCGCAGAGCATAGCCGGTGCGGATGCGCGGTGGGACGGTCGGGTCTTGAGCGTCGACCACGATGTAACCGGGGCTCGTCCATTGGCCCGCGTTGGCGAAGACGTTGTTGTTGACGAGCGGGGCGATCCAGTAGAGATGACCGGCGACTGACTGCAAGGTGTACGAACCCGCGTCGGCGTGGTACGTTTCGCCGAGCGGCTGCCCGTCCGCCAGCAGCGCCTGCGCACCGAGGTTTGCGGCGATGCCCCTCGTGACCAATTCGAGCGAATCGACGGAGGTCGTTGGCAGGGATTGTGTCTTCGGCTCGACGACGATGTGCGAGAGCCCCGCAAGCGCGTTGGCGTTGTCGCTGAACCAGGTCGTGCTGACGGTGATCAGGCCGTTGACGAGCGTGGCGATAACGAGCACGAGGGCGAGCATCGCCGTCCCGGCGGCCCGGCCCGAGCGCGGTCCGCGGACGGCCGAACGCCAGGGATGGGTCGTGCGCGGCTCGGCAACGGCAGCGGACGCGCTCGGCACGGGTGCCGCAGGGCGATTCATCGCGAGCGTGAAGGCGTCGAGCGCGTTCTTGATCCAGCGGACGCCGCCGCCGAAGAACGCGAGCAATCCAGTGGCGAAGATGGGCCAGAGCAGCCATTGCCATCCGCCGTAGGGGCCAGTGAACGCCGGGTGGGCGAAATAGAGGATGAGTACATCCAGCAGCAGGTTGAAGACCCACAGTCCCGCCGCCCAGCGCATGAGTGTGCGAGCGTCAGGTGTATGCTTGCCAGCGGTCAGATAGACCAGTGCGACCAGCAGCGCCACGACGACCGTTGCCCCAACTCCGGCGTACCAAAGAAGCATCATACGCGCGCTCCATGCCCATGCGTGACGTGCGGTGCCACCCACCACTCCTATGTCGCCCTCGCAACCTCACTACTATACGCGCGAAAGGGCGCTCGTGTCGCTGCCTGTAGGAGGATGGCACCGGCACACAAGCGCCCCCTCGCCTACTCCGAAGAGCGCGGCAAGGGGGCGGGGGAAGG
>CAYRVF010000071.1:10475-17379 GCA_964427535.1 uncultured Ktedonobacterales bacterium | reverse complement strand
CACACAAGCGCCCCCTCGCCTACTCCGAAGAGCGCGGCAAGGGGGCGGGGGAAGGGCTGAATGGCTAGCGACCGCTGGAATATGGCGGCTGACCGGGCTGGCCACCTTGCGGGTACCGGGGATCTTCGACGATCTCCTCCTGGATGGTCGTTACTTCCTCGGCGATCGGTACTCGGCGCTGCGTCTTGGGATCGACGGCGTAGATGTCGCGCTGGACGACGGCGTTGCCAGCCGCGCCACCACCGGCGACGCCCGCCGCGTTGACCGTGACCTTATCCTCCTCCTGGATGGTCACTGGCTCATCCTTCTTGCGGCGGCGGAAGAGGAAGAGCAGCAACAGCAGCAGGAGCAACAACAGCAGCAGGCCGACAAGGCAGTACACCACGATGAACGGGCCGCTCGGCGGGAAGATCGGGTTCACCGGCGGCGTGACGGTCGGCGCGACCGTTGGGGCCGTCGTGGGCACGGCTGTCGGCGTCGCGGCCGCGACAGGAGCGAGCACCTGGGTCTGGGCGGTGGCCTGCAGATCCGGCGACTTGCCGCAGGTGCCCTGTGGCTCGACCGCCGAGATGCCGATGGTCGTGTCCTTCGTCTCATACGGCGCGTTGAACGTCACTGTGAAGGAGCCATCCGACCCAACGGTGGCCGTGCCCGCGGACGTGTCGCAGGCAGCGCCACCCTGCGGGCCATACGTCACCTCGACGGTGCCGCCGCCTGGCAGGAAGTTGGAGCCCTTCACCGTGACAGGCTGGCCCGCTTTGACCGAGCTATCGACCTGGATGCTCGGCGGGTTCGGGCTGAGCACCTGGAACGAGTTGCTGCCGGTGTAGGTGTTGCCGTTGGTAGTGTCTTTCACACAGATGGCATAGGTACCTGTGCCTGTCTGTGGCCAGACGAAGCCAATCGCAAACGTGCCGTCGCCGCCAGCCGAGCCCGTCGCGCCTTGAATGAAGATGACGCCCGTCGAGCAGTCGCCCGCTGAATAGCCAATCTGGACATTGTCGCCGGACGTGAAATCATTGCCGTGAACCGTGACATGCGTGCCGACGGGGCCGGAGTTTGGCGAGATCGTAATGCCAGGTCCCGCGCCGGACGCGAAGACTGTGCTCGGCGCGAAGACAGCCGCCACGAGCATCAGCAGCGGCAGGAGCAACGCCATGCCCGCGTGGCGGCGCCTCCCCTCAACTCGTCCACGCGGAGGAACCGCGCGTGCATCTCGTACCATAATCGAGTGCGCCTCCTTTTTCAGCCGTTCTCCACCCTCCCCACAACCCGCACGCCCGCGCGTCGGCATGCTGTGCCGGCGGGACGGGTGCTTGGCGAGGCGCGAACTAGACATCAGTGCTCGCCCGTGAAATCGTCGCGAGCGTAACATTGCGTAACCAGCCTGTCAATGTAGATGGGTCAGACGCATAGAGGCGACGGAGCAGGAGGAGTGAGCCAAGAAGATCGAATATTCCTGTGTAGTGCCTGCTCGTCCCTATGCCATGTAACGAACGAGCGCCGAGAAGGTATTGCGAGTAATAGCAGAGTACCGGTGGTGTGCCGAACTTCTCCCTCTATCCCTTCCTTCTCAGGGAAGGGCTGCGAGGCAGGCAGGTGGTGGCGGAGAACGGCGCCCAGTTACCCGGCGTGGCCACCTTCGCCGTTTGACCATTGTCGAGCCGGGTACGTATACTGAAAGCGAATGCGTATTTTGTAGAGGTGAAGTGGGTCCTCATCGTATTGTGAATGGCGCAACGCTCACGCACGACTGCTGATTTCATCGGGGAGCGAGGCATATGGCACGAGCGCAACGGATACACGTAGCACCGACGGCGTGCGCCAGCGTGCGGAGTGGGAGAAGGGGGCGGTAGGAATGACACGGGCCCAGGGCCAGGATTCGCAGAGCTACGGCTACCGTGGGCCGACGGCACCTCCCATCCCCGCTCCCTCGTGGAAGCATCGCGTCTATATCGAGCGCCCGGCTGAGCTGGCGGAGCTCGGTCGAGCGCTCGCCAGCGCCAGCATCATCGCCATTGACGCGGAGTTCGTGCAGGCGCGTCTGCGCACGCCCGGCGAGCATACGCACCGGCTGATGCTCGTCCAGTTCGCGATGGACGACGACTACACCACCTCCTACGTCGTGGATGCGCTGCGTCTGCCCAATCTCTCGCCGCTTGAGGCCCCCCTCGCGAATACCGCCAGCCTCAAGCTCTTCCACGGCGTCAGCGCCGATGCGCGTGTGCTCGCCACCCGTGGTCTTGTGGCGCGCCACGTGCTCGACCTGGAAGCCGTCAGCCGCTCGATCTTCGGGCAGCGTGAATCTGGCTTGCAGGCGATGCTGCTGCGCGCGTGCGGCATCCGGCTCGACAAGTCGCTGCAGCGCGCCGACTGGGCGCGCCGTCCGCTGACGCCCGCCATGATCGCCTATGCCGCGCGCGACGCCGAGATGACGTTCGCGCTCTATGGCTGGCTGAAGTCCAAATATGGCTGGGCGGTCGCCCTGCACGAAGTGCCTGGAGACGAGCTGCCACCGCCCGTCGCCTCGTGGATTCTGCCGTTTCTGGAGAACAGCCGGGGGCACGCCGCCGATGTGGCCGTGCTGGAGGCGGGCATCGCCGGAGACCATGTCGCGCAAGAAAGCGACCTCCGCGCCGCGCTGGAGGTCTTGCCGCGTCCGTCGCAGCGGGTGCGCGTGCTGCGGCTGATCGCCGATCTCAACCTGAACCGCCTCGCGCCGGTGGTGCGGCCGTACCTCACATCGCCCGCCGCCGAGGAGCGTGCTGGTGCCTTGCGGACGTTGGGCCGTCTGCGCGACCGCGAGGCCGAGGCCGCCCTGCGCGCGCTGCTCAGCGATCCGGTGGCCGATGTACGGCAGGCCGCGCAATTGGCGCTCGATCACCTGTATCTGCGACCGACACCGCCCCGCAGGCTCTCGCCCAGCGGCAGTGGTACGTGGAGCATCGGCCCGGACGAGTCCGACGACCAGCCCGACGCGGACGACTGGCGCAGCGCTCTGCGCGCCCGCTTCGGCATCGTCAACCAGCCTACCGCGGTGTCCGAGCCATCTGACGACGAGGACGAGGACGACGAGTAGCGGTGTGCGTTGCATGTTGGGAGAGCGCCTCACGTGGTGTGGTATCCAAAGTGCTCAGCCGGAAATCACCTGTGCTGGGAGGTAGTCAGCTATATCTTGGACACGGCGGTGCTATAGACAATTGAAACGTCAGCTAGTGTAGTCCAGCCGTGCATAATCAAGTAGTGTGCTGAAGTCGGCCAGGTGAGAACTTAGCACATCCTCCAAGTCCTCGAAGCTCCCAATCTCATCGCGTACGAGCAAGTCGTGCTCATCATAATCCTTGTCGTACGGAAGATGGCTTGCCTCTTCGTCGATCTCGAAGACGCGAACCGCGAATCGCAGATCGGTATGGTCGGCATTCAGGAAGCGCGACGGGCGACCATGCCGTGTGGGATCGACACTGTAGCCGGTGACGTACACGAAGGCACGGCAATGCGCAGATTGGGCTGGAAATTCGGCTGCTAAGGTTGCCCCAATTAGCAACATATTCCGCTGCCAAGTGTCCAGTCGTTGACCCATCTGTTGCCCTCTCTTCGCGGCTTATCTGGTAATCATCTGATCCAGTCGGGCCAACCACTCAACAAACCACTCATTGGGCAGGCGGACTTGTGAGAAGTCCAGGTGCTGTAGCTCCGAGAGCGTATAGGTATTGGCGAGGTACATATCCCACTGTAGCTCGATCTCCTGGGCAAGCTCCGCTGCTGCTTGCAACTCCGGTGGGACGCTCGCATCTGGGTCAGCAGGCCAGATAGTGTATCGCCACCAGAAACCGTCAGCCCATGTCTTGATTTGTTGATGCGTATATTGGGCGTCGGGACGTGCACCCTCGGCCAGAAGGGCGCGAAGGTTGGCAAGGGTGAACGGTAAGCTGATCGACGGAGCAGGTGGCTCGAAGTACTTGCCTACCAAGCGCGAGCGTTTACGTTTAGACATGGCGGCCAACTCCATGACACATAAAGTCAGCAAAACGCGCCGGACATTGCGATGTCCGGCGCGTCGTGTGCGGGTGGGTCGAGGGAGTCTATTCCTCGGGCTCGAAGGGGAAGGCCCAGGGATTCGGCTGTTGCTGCTGCTGTTGTTGCGGCTGCGGCCGACCAGCCGGCGGATACCCCTCACGCGGCAGATTCCCAGTGTTGGGGAACTGCGGATTCGACGGTGGGTATTGCGGGTTAGATGGCGGGAACTGCGAGATTGCGGGCAGCGGCGGGCTCTGCATCGGGTTCGCGCCGGGCAGCAGTGGGCCAGAGCCGTACTGCGGAGGATTCGGCGGCATCATGCTAGGGCCGCTGTTCTGTTGGTAGCCGCGGTCCTGGAAGCCCCGATCGGGTGCGGGTGGGTAGGCCATCTGCGAGCGTGGCCCCCCGCCGCGCACGATCCGCTCGATGATCATATCGGCGGCAGTGCCCGAGGTCGCCGGCCACAACGGGCGGCGTCCGGCGTTGGCGTCGTCGAGCGCGGCGGCTACTCGGCGCAGTTCGTCCTCGGTGCGGCGCAGTTGATGCTCGGCCTGACCGGATTTCTGCAGGCGCGAGAGCAAGTTGTTGAGCGAGGCCGCCACCTGCCACAGCACGTTGTCTTGCCCCAGCGGCGCGCGGGCGCTGAAGTCGCCGTTGGCCGCGCGAATGTGCGTCTGCAGCAGTTGCTGCACGCCCACATCGAGCTGGCGCTTCTGCTCGGCGATGGCATGCTCCATCGCGGCCAGCTCCTCGGCACGGTCGGCGCGGCGAATGGCCTGGTCGGTGCCGCGCACCCACAGATACGCGATGGTGGCGATGATGATCTGCAAGCCGATGGGGCGGGCGATCAACGGCAGTGCGCCCTCATACGCCACCAGCGCATTCACGTCGGCGGCATGCGCCTGCAGCGCGAAGTCGGCGATGATGAGAGCAATGTTCCCTATCGCGATAACGAACGCCGAGGCGCGCGGCAGAATCGATGCGCCGACGATGACGGAAATCGTCAGCAAGTCATAGGCGGGCAGGTAGATGAGCGAGATCTGCCCGTTCCCCCCGGCCGTCACAAACGGCGAGCAGGTCGTGCCCGCCTTACACGGCAGAGCCTGCGCGCCCACAATGCTGCCCAGGATCGCGCCAGAGAGCAACAACACCAGGAGCGAGCCCGCCAGGGTCACGAATCCCGCACGGTTGAGTACGGCGGCGATAATCGTGCCAATCACCGCGACGGCCACGGCCACGAGTGTTGACGGCACGCTGACACCGGCTGGTAGCAAGACAAGCTCCATGACCAGCAGCGCCAGGATGATCCACGAGGTCAGCCGGCTACGCCGGGCGAACTCGCGTTGCTCCACGGTAATGGGCGGAGTCTCCCAGCCAGAGCTTGTCAGTCGAAGCCACCAGTTGACGCGTGGCGCGTCCGCGACCCGAGGCGGTGGCGGCGCCATAGCGGGCTGCCGCTCCATGACGTTGTAATTCATACCCTCTCCCTACCCGCGCTGACGGGGCATGTTGCGCGCGATGCGCAATGCCAGCCGCCGATCCGATTCCCGCGAAAAGACCTGCATGATGTCGCGGACACTGCCACCCAGCACCACGCGCTGGTCCCGCTCCGGCCGCTCTGCCGCTCCCGAGGCGTCCGCTGGTGCGGCGCCGTCTCCAGACAGGCTGCCGGAGTCATCATACTGAAGTATCGTGCGCATTCCAATACCCAGGAGTAATGGATAAGCGCTCGACGCGCGCGATGTGCGCGTGACGACCACCGCGACCTGCTGGTCGTCGGCGAATTCGAGCACGCGGCGGCAGAGCCAGCGAAAGAGACTGAGACTGCGCGTGCGCTCCGCGACACCGATCTCCGATTGATAATACACCCGCGCGTCGCCTGCAACCGTCGAGTAGGACTTGAGGAGGTCACTCATCTCGGCGTCGAGCGCGTCGATTGCCCCCGCGCCAAGCTGGCGTGTCAGCTCATGCGCGATGGCCTCTTTCGGCGCGATGTAGCCCCAGATGAACCCATCCACCGCGTTTCCCTCGCTGGTGCGCACATAGCAGCGACTGCGCTCGGGGTCGGCCAGCTCGGCACGCATCTTCGCGTTGATCTCCGCCGGCGAATGGAAGTGTACCAGCGACTCAGACGCGCCACAGAGGCAGCGCCCTCCGACGAGGACCTCGTCTACCTCGCGGCGGCTATACTGGCGGCCACAGCCCGGACGCGTGCAACGCATCCACTCGTGCCAGTCGTCGCCACTGAAGACTTCCTGGTAGATCTCGACCATGGAAGTGAAGACGTCTGGGCGCTCAATGTCGGCGAGTGTCAATTGGTGGACATCGCCGGTAAGCGCGCTCTCCTCGCGGCCGCAGTTCTCGTAGGTCGTGAGCGCCCAGCGCTCCGAACCCGCGACTGCGCTGTCGGCGTCACGGGCGAGCACGAAGCCACTCGCGCGCATGAGAGCGGTCAGCCCCGGCGCCGAGAAGGACCGCGCCGCGCTTCCAACGATCAGATAACCGCGCGACTCGACGAACTGGCCGAGCCACTGTGCCACCCCGTGCAGGCCCTCTGAACCCGCGACGCCCACCACGTCCGCCGCGATCACGACGGCGTAGGGTGTCTCAGAGACGTCTCCATGCTTAGCGGGGGCAGTCCAGTTGAGGACAAGAGTCTCGTCATATGCGGCATACAACTCGGTCAGTTCGCTGGGTGACTGCCGCACGAGCGCGTGAATCTCACCACTGAACCCGGCCTGCCGCAGCGTATTGGCGAGCGCGCCTGAGTCTGGCTCGAAGACGAGGATGCGCGCGGATTCGGGGCCGCCCATACGGTCGAGCATCCGCAGCGCGAGCGAGGCGCTTGTCGCGGTCACGGTAGTTCCCAGGGTGCGCGGGTCGGCTG
>CAYRVF010000071.1:0-10375 GCA_964427535.1 uncultured Ktedonobacterales bacterium | reverse complement strand
GGATGACGTGCGCGAGTACACTTCCATTGCCCAAAACCCTTCCTTCGCTGCTTCCCTCACCCCCACACCCGAGGGTTTTGCGCTCCATCGACAAGACCATGTTCGGCTGAGCTAGATGTGGTGCGCTTCTGGCACCCTGTCCTTACACTCGCCAGTTCTCCCTCTGTTCCGTGTCTGAATCCACACAACACACGTCCTCGCGTCACTGAGCTGCGCTCAGTCGCGACGAGGAGGGCAACTGTACTGGAACACGCGCGTTTGGTGTCGTCAGGCTGAGCGCGTCGCAGTACATCACGTCCGGAACGGCACGCACCGGCTCGCCATTGAGCAGGGCGACGGTCGCACGCACGGCGAGGGCGGAGGTCAGATTCGCCGCGATGGCCAGTTGCGGATCGTACGCCCAGCCGGTCTCGTTGCGAACATACTCGTTCAGAACTTTGGTGAGGTACGCGGGCGGCCCACCGGGCACCACGGTGAAGATGCGCTGAATCAGCAGCGGCGCGACATCGGTGGGCTGATGCACCCGTGGGTCATACCCGATGAAAGTGGCCAGACGTGGAGACATCGGCGTGAAGGCGAGCACCGCGCCGCCCCAGCCCAGGTTGACGGGCACGAGCACCGACTTTCCGGCGGCTTGCGCGGCATCGTTCAGCGTGAAAAATGCTGGCTCATCGTACTCGATGGAGTTCACGACCACGTCTGCGCGCCCGAGATAGGGCAGGCTGTTGTGTTCGTCGAGACGCATCGGCACCGTCTCGATGATGGCGTCTGGTCGAATCGCGCGCACGATGTCGCGCAGCGCCTCCGCCTTGTTCCTGCCAACATCAGCGAGGGTATACGCCTGCCGGTTGAGGTTCGAGACATCGACGACATCGTTGTCGGCCAGAATGAAGCGCGCGAATCCGGTCCGGGCGGCCGCGACGGCGATGTTGCTCGACAGGCCGACGCCCGCGAGATAGAGCGCCCGCAGCCCAAGCCGGCTCTGCGTCTCCTGGGAGATAAAGGCAAAATTCCGTGAGTACAAATGCTGCGGATCGACTATCCCTGGCTCGGATGGAGGGGCCGAGTCCGGCGTCGCCCGATTACGATTCCAAAACGCCATATCCTTTGACCAACCTCCTCCTGGTAGCCCGAGCCCTGCGGAAGCATGACTCGCGGCGGGATGTCCTTCCAGCGGCGGAGAGCACATGCGTAAGCATATCCAACTTGTCAGAACATCACCAAGCCGATAGTACGGTAGGGCTGACTATAGAGGTATACTGCCTCGTTGTCAATCGGCTTTGGCGCGGGATGGTCGTTCACGCCAGTGGAGTGTTCGACTTGGGATACGGGACGCTCCTCCGCCTTCCGTGTCGCGGCGGCATGGGCACGTTCATTCGTTATCAGAGTGGACGTGAGGGCGTATATACTCACGTGTGAGACGGAGTGCCCTGCCAAGGAGATGGGGTTGTGTTAGCAGAAGACGCTGGACCCCTCGCGGCGCTCGCCGCGAGCGCGCAGATGCCTCGTACGGAGGGCATCCTCCGCTCGCGCGCGCTCGCCTGTCTCGTCGCCATGCTCTACGTGATCGGCTCCGGACTGAGCGGCCTCACCCCTCTCGCGCCGAATGATCTCGACGCCTTCTTCCTGCCCGCAACGCGTATCGCGCTCGCCGGACATCCCCTGCAGGTCTACAGTCTGCGTTATCAGGTGGTCTATCCCAACGCCAACGGTCCGTTGAGCCTGGTGCCGTTGACGCTCGTCGGGCGCATCATCGAGGCGCTCGGCTGGATGTCGCAACTCGACCTGCGCCGCACGCTCATCATGGGCGCGTTCTCGATCTTCGTGGTGCTGCTCGCACGCGAGGCCGCCATCTCGGTCGAGTGGCTGAGCGCGCGTCCGCTGGGCGTGCGTGCCCGCTGTCTGATCTACGCCGCGATCTGCCTGTCGCCGCAACTCTGGCATAGCGTGCTCTTCTACGGACACATCGAGCAGCCGCTCCTCTTGTGGCTGGTGTTGCTGGGCGTGCGCCTCGCCGGAACGGACCGGCCGGTGCGTGCGGGACTGTGTCTCGGACTGGCGATGCTGACACGCAGCACGGCGCTGCTGGTGCTCCTGCCGGTGTTGCTCGTGTTAGCGTGGAACTGGCGCTGGCGGGCCGCGCTGCTGGTCGGCGGGGTCGCGGCGGCGGTGACCGGTCTGGGCATTCTGCCGTTCTGGTTGGGCGACCAGCGCGACACACTCTATTCGCTTGTGACCTTCCACCGGGTGCTCGTCGTGGGCGGCGGCAACGTTTGGGGCATCCTGCTCGACACGTCCTATGCGAGCTTCGCACTCACGCACGATAGTTTCGTCGTCGTCGGGGTCGTCATCGTGGTGACGCTGGGCGTGCTGATCGTGCGGCGCAGGTTCTCGCTCGCCTCGCCAGAGATGTACGCGCTACTCGCGCTTACAAACCTGTGCTTCCCGCTGCTGATCAAGACGCTCTGGCCCTACTACTTCCTGGAGACGTACGTCTACTGCGCCGTGTGGGCGTTCGCCGCGATCGCCGCCGAGCCGCGCCCGATTCGGCGCCGCGCCTGGCTGCGCCTGCTCGTGCCCGTCGTCGCGATCGGCTGCGCGCAGCTCGCCGAACATGCCCTCTCGGTCTACAACAACGGCCCGGTCGGCCCGAACTGGAGCCTCGTCACGTGCGGCGCCATGCTGCTGGTGCTGCTGCCGCTGGCCGTTGCGCTGCTGTGGCGTCGGCCCCGTCGCGTCAGCCCGGATGCGGCGCCCGCCAAGCCTGCCCCCGCGATATAATGGTGGATGGACAATACGCGTCCCGCTGAATCTCTTCCGCCTGTCTCTACAGGGGCGCGAAAGTGAGCACTACCATGTATCTACCCAACGACGTGACACCGCTCTCCTACGAGCTCGACGAGGACCACCGCCGCCTGCTGATCTCGTGGTCGGACGAGCACGAGAGCGTACACCCCTATGAGGCGCTGCGACGCGCGTGTCCTTGCGCGTGGTGTTCTGGCGAGGGCGGCCAGAAGGGCGCGGTCGACGCGACCACGCAGTTCACCGAGCAAGAGACGACCGTCTACGAGCTGCAGCCCGTCGGGCGCTACGGCCTGACGCCCGTCTGGGGCGACGGCCACCACACCGGCATCTACACCTACGAGAAGCTGCGCGCCATGTGTGCCTGCGAGAGCTGTCAGGCTGCCCGTGCCGAGGCACGGGGGCGGTGGTAGTGGGGGCGAGCCTCCCAGCCACGACAACCAGGCGCACTTGGCAGAACGCGCGTCGCGGACGTATACTAGAGAATGGAAGCGCGGCAGCATCAGTGAGAGGGAGCCGCGCGAACAAATAAATATGTCGTGACCTTCGGGGCAGGGTGTAATTCCCGACCGGCGGTATGGCGTGTAGACCACGCCGAGCCCGCGAGCCGCGCCTTGTGCATGCACGAGCGTAGCAGATCCGGTGAGATGCCGGAGCCGACGGTGACAGTCCGGATGGGAGAAGGTCGGTGCGTTGCCGTGTCCACATGCAGTGGGCGCGTTGCGGCGTATCTGCCTGCGTGCCGCCCCAGGTCGAGAGCTCCGGCTGGGGCGGCATTGTCATGTCTGGGCATCCGCCGCCGGCCGGGCACTCGGAGGAGGTGCCCGTATGGCGCTACGTTCGTTGTCTTCGTCTTCGCCACCCTCAGATGATCCTAAGCGTGCTCAGGCCACATCGCAAACTGACGAGCCCAAGGTGTTCGCGCCGGTGGATGCTGAGGAGCGCCCCCCTGCCCGTCCCGTGCGGCTGGGCTGGCGCTCGCGCATCGCGCCCCCTGTGGCCGTCGCCGTAATCGTGCTGCTGATCTGGCAGGCGCTCACCGCGTCAGGAGCCGTCTCCACCTTCCTGCTGCCGACACCAGCGGAGGTCGCGCGGTCGTTCTGGAGCAACCTGACCAACGGGTTGCTCGTGCGCTACGCCGTGCCCACCATCGAAGAGAGCCTGCTGGGCTTCGCGCTCGCGACGGTGGTCGCGGTGCCACTGGGCTATGTCGTGGCGCGCAGCCGCCTGCTCTCGCACGCGCTAGAGCCGTACCTCGCGGCGAGCCAGGCGCTGCCCGCGGTCGCGCTCGCGCCGCTGCTGGCACTGTGGCTGCCCTATGGGCTGCCCCCGGTAATCGCGCTCTGTGCCCTGATCGTCTTCTTCCCCACGCTCGTCAACACCACGCTTGGCCTGCGCACGCTCGACCGCGACGTGCTCGACGCGGGACGTGTGGACGGCGCGAACGCCTGGGCGTTGCTGCGGTCGATCGAGCTGCCGCTGGCGCTGCCGAGCATCCTCGCGGGCATGCGGACAAGCCTCACGCTGGCCGTGACGGGCGCTGTCGTCGGCGAGTTCGTCGTCGGTGACCAGGGGCTGGGCGGTCTGCTTAACATCGCGCGTGGCGAGTTCGACACGGCACTCGTGTTCGCCGTGCTGCTGACTCTGGCGCTGATCGCCGCCGTGCTCTACACTCTCGCGCGCCTCGCCGAGCGGCGCGTCTCATATCTGGAGGCATAGAACACCCATGCGCTCTCTATCGCTCTTCCGGAGCACACCGCGCCTGCTCGCAGCCCTACTGGCCGCGCCACTGCTGCTCGCGCTGCTCGCCGGGTGTGGCTCCTCATCCAGCACGTCGACGGGCGGCTCGGGCACGACGCATCTGACGGTCGGGCTGACGTACGTGCCGGACATCCAGTTCGCCCCGTTCTATGTCGCCGAGAAACTGGGCTATTACAGCGCTGCTGGGCTGGATGTGACGCTGCGCCATCATACAGATGCGAGCGAGGGCGAGTTCGCCGCGATCGCCGCCGGGCGCGAAGACGCCATCTTCGCCGGTGGTGACGAGATGCTCGGCGCGCGGGCGCACAATCAGCCGCTCGTCTACATCGCCAACATCTACCGCAAGTATCCCGTCGCGCTCGTCGTCCCGGCGGACTCGCCGATTCACAGCGCGGCAGACCTGCGTGGGCATACCATCGGCATCCCCGGTCAGTACGGCGAGTCGTACTATGGCCTGCTGGCGCTGCTGCGGGCAGGCAATCTCTCGCTCTCAGACGTACATGTGCAGAGCATCGGCTACACACAGGTGCCCGCGCTGCTGACGCACAAGGTGGACGCGGTGATCGGCTACGTCAACAACGAGCCGATCCAGCTCGCGAAGGCAGGGATGCAGACGCGCACACTCGACGTGACATCGGTGCAGCCGCTCGTCTCGAACGGGCTGATCACGACGCAGACGATGCTGTCGAAGCATCCTGACGAGGCGCGCGCGTTCGTCGCGGCCACGTTGCGTGGGGTCGAATACGTCGTGGCACACCCTCAGGACGCGGTGAACATCAGCAAGCAGTATGTGCCTGGCCTCGACGACCCGACCAAGGCCGCGAGCGCGCTGGCCGTGCTGCAGGCAACGATTCCGCTGTGGCAGCTCAACGGTGCCCAGCCGGGCTACACCCCTCCGAGCGACTGGCAGTCGATGGCGAGCTTCCTGCAGAGCGTGGGCCAGCTCCCCTCCTCGGTCGACGTCGCCGGTGGCCTGAGTAACGCGTATCTGCCGAAGTAGGGTGGAATGGCGAGGGACCTGCCCGCCGTACCGGCTGGCCCCCTCTCCCAGCCTCTCCCCCGGCTGACGCCGGGAGAGAGGAGCTAGACCTACGCGGCGCGAAGCGCACGCGTCGTGTTCCCCCTCTCTCACCGTCAGGTGGGGGAGGGAGTCAGCGGGTGGGGGCCGGCAGCAGCGCAAGGAGCTGATGCAGGATGCGCCCGGTCAGGCCCCAGATGCGATGGGGGCCGAGGTCGTAGAAGTAGACGGTGTGGGTGAGGCCGTTGCGGGTCCACTGCTCTTCGTGGAAGATCGACGGATCGGCTAGCGCCGCGACAGGCGCCTCGATGACCAGGGCCACCTCACGCGGATTCGGCGTGAGTGACGGAAGGCCCTCGCCGAGCCAGCCGACGTAGGGCGTCACGATGAAGTTGCTGACGGCGGCGAAGACGCGCGGAAGCTGACCGAGCACGTCCACCCGCTCAGGGGCGATGCCAAGCTCCTCGTGCGTCTCACGCAGCGCGGTGACATCCAACGAGGCGTCGGTGAGGTCGCGCGAGCCGCCGGGGAAAGAGATTTCGCCGCGGTGCGACGAGAGGGTGTCGGTGCGCTGGGTGAAGAGCAGATACGGCTGGCCGTCGCGCGCGTAGAGGGGCGCCAGCACGCCGGCGACACGGGCGCGGGCAGGGGTGGAGGCAAGCGGCTCGTCGAACGCGCGGGTGGCGAGATGCCGTCGCAGATAAGCGCACAGGGCCTCGGCGTCTGTCAGCAGGTGCGCACGATTGCTACCAAAGGCTGCGTCGCCCCCCGCGGAACTCGCCGAACTCTGCGCCACCCGCACGCTCCCTCGCTCGCAGGCTCGTTCGCGGCCACCGTTCGCCGCCTCGCATGTCAGACATGCGGGCGGATCGCACAATGCGGCGGAAGTCACCTTGCACTCCGTATATTCCTGCTGGTATACTACATCTGTCGGTGGGGGGCATGCAAAGCAACTGGGACGAGAGCACAATCAAATACCACGGCGGAATACCTCAGGGGCATTGTGGCCTCATGAGGGCGTTTTGCATTTGGGCGTGCATCGTGTATCCGGAGACGTCGTCTTGTAGGTAGGCCAATCGTAGAGTTGCATACGGATTTCGCTCAACAACACAATCGAGCGCGAGTCACGCGCGGCAGTGCTCAGGCGCACTCTACGGAGGCGCTCCTCTCAGTTGTGCTTTCCTTCCCCACATTTCCCGCCCGTGAGTCGGTGGTCCGGTTGCCGGCCACGATCGTGACACCTGCTTTTCACTCGCGTCTGATATGTGCGAGTCTCGGAGCACGGGCGAGGACATCGTATCCAGGCAATGGCGTCGCGCGATTCTGGCTTCACAGAACAGATCGCCCAGCCATCGTGCGCTCGCGATATGGCGCACCGCTCGGACACGCGGACGCTGGAACCAGGGGCTTTGTGGCGCGGGACACACCGGTACGAGCGAGAACTTCTCCTCAGCCGAACCTGGGCCACACAGATGACCGCAGCAGCGCGAGAGGTTCAGAGGCACTCCCCCCTCGGGTCTTCCCCACTGTCACGTCACGCGCGGTGTTTGCGCCGCCCCACACCGACACCAGCGCCATCAGGCAACAGACCTCCAGCACCTCCGGCACGGCCGGAACCGCGGAAGCGACCCTTCCGCACCCGCCGGCCCGCGAGGATTCGAACCAATCTTCGCCGAGACCGGCAACATCTTAGGAAAGGGAATGGTGCCACGCGCGCGTTTCAGATGGGGAGCTGAGCGCAATCACGGCACCGACGTGTTTCATGCAGTTTGATGTAGATTCCACCGCGCCGAACACGCTCGATGAGCAGAACGGCCACGAGGAGGTCGGTGAGATGACCGACATGACCGACACCAGCATGCTGGGCCAGACGGGCAACGTCCAAGATACCGATGACGACATGCCCGACATGAGCGAGATGCAGCGCCTGCTGGACGAGCAAGAGGCTCAGTTCCGCACGATCAAGCGCGGCGATGTCGTCGAGGGGCAGATCGTCCACATGGACGCGGACGAGATCCTTGTGGACATCGGCCTCAAGAGCGAGGGTGTGCTCTCGACCAAGGAGCTGCCCGCGGCTGGCTACGGCTCGCTCTCCGAGCTGAACGTCGGCACGAACGTCCTCGTGTATGTGATGCAGCCCGAGACACCCGAGGGCCATGCCGTCGTCTCGATCAAGCGGGCGCGCCAGGAACGCCAGTGGCGCATCGCACAGGAGCAGTTCGAGCGCGGTGAGCTGCTCGAGGCCGAGGTCATCGACTACAACAAGGGTGGCCTCATCGTCAACCTCGAAGGCATCCGCGGCTTCGTGCCGATCAGCCAGATCCTCAACCTCAAGCGCGAGGACAACTCGGACAACGCGGAGACCCAGAACAAGCTCCAGAGCATGGTGGGCCGCAAGTTGCAGCTCAAGATCATCGAGATCAACCGCAACCGCAACCGGCTCATTCTCTCCGAGCGCCTCGCCGTGCAGGAATGGCGTGCGCGGCGGCGTGAAGAGCTGCTCAACGAGCTCGAGGTGGGCGAGGTGCGCACCGGCGTGGTCAGCAACCTGGCCAACTTCGGCGCCTTCGTGGACCTCGGTGGCGCGGATGGTCTGGTGCATATCAGCCAGCTCGCCTGGAGCCGCGTGAACCACCCGAGCGAAGTGCTCAAGGTGGGGCAGAAGGTCGAGGTGCAGGTTCTCTCCGTCGACAAGGAGAAGAAGAAGATCGCGCTCTCGATCAAGCGTGCCGAGGTCGATCCGTGGACGACCGTCGAGCAGCGCTACGTGGTTGGGCAGATCGTGCAGGGCACCATCACCAAGATCGCGCCGTTCGGCGCCTTCGCCCGTATCGAGGACGGCGTCGAGGGGTTGATTCACCTCTCGGAGCTCTCGGGCGGCGCGCAGGACCCGAAGCAGGTGCTGCACGAGGGTGAAGAGGTGACGGTGCGGATTCTGCGCATCGACCCCGAGCGGCGACGCCTCGGGCTCTCGATGCGTGCGGTGGACGATGTCGACGCGCAGCAGCAAGTCGCGGTGGACGAGACGACCGGTGTCGTCGCCGAACCGACGGCAGATGCCGCGCCGACCGTGACCTCGCCCGAGGCGCCGACCCCGGCTGAGCGGGCTGCCGCCACACGCCAGCAGCAGCGCCCAGCGCCACGCCCGGAGGAAGCGCCGACGACCGCCATGGCCGCCGCCTTCGCCGCCGCGCAGCGCAGCCTCGACCGCGATCAGGGCGAGGGCGAGACTCCGGCTGAGCCGGCCGCCAGCGCCGCCCCTGCCGCTGAGGCGAGCGCCCCTGCACCGGCTGAGGAGGCCACTCCGGCAGCCGCTGCTCCCGCGGAGACGGCATCCGCCGCTCCCGCTGAGGCAGCAACGGCCCCTGAGGCGGCTGCTCCGGCGACGGAAGCGCCCGCGACCGCCGCGCCAGAGACGACTCCTTCCGCCACCACGACGGAGGAGTCCGCGAGCGCGGTGTCTGAGCCAGCCGCTTCGGCGACGGAGGATGAGCAGGCGTAAGCCACTCGCCTCCGCGAATCGCTCCAGTTGGAGCCATCGCGCCACGTCTGAGCCGCCTCTGCGCATGGAGCGCACGGAGGCGGCTCAGGTCATATTGTCTCAGGTGTTTATCGCGGGCATGTGAGATGTTATCTTCATGGACGTAAGACGTAGTAAAGAGATACAATACAGGTTCGCCACACATGCGGGTTGAAGGATCGGACGCGGTGTATGGGGAGAGGTGGCGGCGATCTTGCGTAGAGCTAATCTTGTAGTCAGTACACCTCCGGCGCTATCGTCTTAGGTATGGGGTAGGAAGACTCATCATCGCGAGGCTTTTCTACTCCCCAGGGCAGTCGGGCATTCAGGCATGAGAGAATCGCGGCAGACGCATCCAGCGTGGCGGACGGCACCCAACGAGGCTGGCTGGCCCCCACGGCGAGAAGGCGCGCCGCACGTTCTCGGTTTCTGATGAGCCACGGGCAATGAGGCTTCTTGGCTACTGCTTCGTACACTCGGAGTCACAGTCCGCGATTCGGGCTCGGGTACTTGCCCGGCCGCCCGAAGAGCAGGTCAGTTTCCTTTCAGGCGAGGGCAATCCACGGTCGTTTTGCAACCGGTGGAGGCAGAGGGCAATGCCCGATTCTTGGCGCTTCTGGGGTGTGTCTACCAGCGCACATTGACCCCCAAATTACGGCGCAAGCCGCAAAACAAGCGCACTCGAATGGATGAGCTTGCTTGACGCCTCGCGGGGCGTGACGTATCATGAAGTCAGCATTACCTGATGTGGAGGGGCCCGGTTCCGCCCTCACCGCGAAAGGGGGGACAGCAGGTGAACGACAAGTTCGACAAGTTTACCGAGCGAGCACGCAAAGTGCTGAGTCTCGCACAGGAAGAAGCGCAACGCTTCAACCACAACTATATCGGGACCGAGCATCTCCTTCTTGGTCTCGTCCGCGAGGGCGATGGAGTAGCCGCCAAGGTTCTGAACAATCTCGGAGTTGAGCTCAACAAGGTGCGTAGCGCCGTCGAGTTCATCATCGGCCGGGGCGACCGGATCGTCCTGGGCGAGATTGGCCTGACGCCACGCGCGAAGAAGGTCATCGAGCTCGCCGTCGACGAGGCGCGCCGCCTCAACCATCACTACATCGGCACTGAGCACCTGCTGCTCGGCCTCGTCCGCGAGGGTGAGGGCATCGCCGCTGGCGTGTTGGAGAGCCTCGGCGTCAACCTCGAGAAGGTGCGCTCGCAGACCATCCAGGTGCTCAGCCAGTCCGGGAACCCGCATGGGGATACGGGCCGCGAGAAGCACT
>CAYRVF010000070.1:7821-29055 GCA_964427535.1 uncultured Ktedonobacterales bacterium | reverse complement strand
TTTATTTGGTGTTGAGGTTTGCGTAGCGGTGCACCTCGGCGCCGCCGACGATCCCGTGCTGCGCGCAGCCCTGCGCGAGCAGCCCCATCACATTGCCGGTGCCCGTGGCCCACTCCGCGCCCAGAATGTTCGGCGCGTCGCCCATCGTCAGCAGCAGCTCGGAGGACGGCGTGTCGCGCACCAGCCCGTTCTCGAACATCCCGATCGCGTTGGGGGCGTGCGTGCGCTTGGCCAGCGCGAACGCCAGCAGCGGCAGCCGCATGCCCACGAAGACCACCTCGCCGTCGCGGATCACGCGTGCCGCGCAGACGACCATCAGCTCCTGCGGTGTATAGTCGAGCCCGACCGATGCCATTTCGTCTCCTCCGTGCGTCTTCTCGCCACTTCCTGCCCGATTGCCGTCGGCTCCCAACTTAGTAGCCGTAGTCCACTGGCGCGGCGAGACGCTGCTCACGTGGACGGAGCGCCTGCCACCGCTCGCGGCCAAGGTGCCGCACATAACTGGCACGGTCGGGCTGGTCGAGCACCCACTCGCGCAGCCATGCGGCGAAGCCCTCGGGCGAGCGCGACTGGCGGTGATACTCGGCGAACGCGGCGTGGTCGCGGTTGTAGACGCCCTGCACCGGCGACGGATGCGCTCCGCCCGGCTCGTGGACGACCGCCAGCGTCTTGAACTCCGGGGCGAGCACGCGGTTCGGGTCGCTCAGGATGACGTCGGCCGGGACGATCTCCTCGGCGGTGTAGATCACGCCACGCGCGGCGAGGGCGGCTTCCTCCGAGATGCCCAGTCCGCCCCAGACGTGCGCGCGCCCCTCCGCATCGGCCCGCTGCACATGCACGATAGCGACATCTGGCTGCAGCGCGGGGACGACGACCGTGGGCGTGCCGTCCAGCGGCGAGGGCAGCACGCGCATCGTCGGGTGGTCGCGCACGATGTCGCTGCCAAGGAGCGACCGCATTGGAATATATGGCACGCCCAGCGCGCCAGCCCGCAAGGCCAGCGAGACGCTGTAGTTGCTGTGGTCCTCGATCATAAGTGGACGCGGCTCGCCCTTCTCCGCCGCGCGCCGGTAGTTGTGACCCAGCCCCTCGCTGACGTTGCCCGCCCATGCCGCGACGAGACGCGCGACACATCCCGCCCCGATGAGCTGATCGAAGAGGATATCGGAGATGGGGCCGATGAGCGTCAGATCGCGCCGGTGCTGGCGAATCATCTCGTGTCCCGCCGCAAAGGGAATCAGCGGCTCCAGCGCCAGGCCCATCGCCACCGTGCTGCCATCCGGCACGAACCGCGCGATGGCCTCCGACATCGTCATCACCTTGCCGCTCATCGGCACCGTCCTCCTCGCGTGAGTATCCTTGTCCTCTATACGTGTCCGCAGTCAATGGGCCGGATGGCCCCTCTCCCAGCCTCTCCCCACCTGATGGCGAGAGGGGAGCCAGACACACGCGGCGCGACGCGCCCGCGCATTTCCCCCGCTCTCGGCGTCAGCCGGGGGAGGGGGTCAAGGGGAGGCGGCCGCGCCTCAGTCTACCGCCACACTGCCGCTACTCTCCCCACGGGCCATTGTAATAGGCCAGCGAGGAGTAGTCGTCGCCGGTGAGCGCATGCGTCAGGCGCGGTCCAGGCATCCACTGCTCCATCAGCCCGCAGGTGCGGAAGCCGAGCCGCTCGTAGAGGTGGCGCGCATCGGGCGTCGCGGTGAGCGTTGCCAGCGTACACCCCACCGCCCGCGCATCCTGCAGCGCCCGCACGAGCAGACTCGCGGCGATGCCCCGACGGCGCATGCCCCGCGCCGTCGCCACATGATACACGCCGACGACGTCGCCCTGCCGCAGGGTCGCAAGCGCCGCGACGGGCGTCGTCTCCCAGTGCGCGACATACACCTCGAAGGCGGGGTTCAGGATGGTCCAGCGGGCCATCGGCGCCTCGGGCACGTAGAAGACGTCGCAGATGATCCTCACCGCCGCCTCGCCATCCGCGTGTGAGCTGGCGCGCCGGACGTGGAGCGCGGGGTGCGGCGCCGGGCCGTGTGGCGACCACCTGTCGAGCGCGAGCGCCATCGCCGGAGCACCGCCCCACGACTGCATACCCAGGCTCGCGAGCTGGTCGCGCAGTCCATCCGGCTCACGGCCGCGCATGAGCCACCACTGGAAGGGGAGGTGGTGCTGGCGATACGGCGCGATGGCCCGCTCGATATCCTCCGAGATGACGCGCCTGCGCCCGACGTAGCGGATGACCATATTCAGCAGCGTCTCGCCGACTCCCGGCGTGTACACGCGCAGACAGTCCGGCCCATCGTCCACGACTGTCGGCGGGTGCGCGTGTACCCGGCCGAGCGATGCCCAGGCGGCAGCCCAGTTGTCGTCAACAGCATCCGCCAGCCGCTGTAGCTCGTCGAACGCCATGCGCGCATCCTCCGCCGTGGCACCGGGCATCTCATCCGCAACGCCTGCCCGGATACGACTGCCGCAGGCTCCGGGCCAGCTCTCCGCCCACGAGGTCCAGACGGGGCATCCATCGTGCTGGTAGAGAGACGTAGCAGCATTATAGCAGCGTTTCTGGAGGAGGAAATCCGCCATTTACGATGTTCGTCGCGCTGAGTCCTACCCGCACGCGCGGAAGCCGCTCTTGCCAAGAGCGCACCACACACAACAGAAGCCCCCGTCGGCCAGTGAGCCGGGGGGCAAAGTGGTGCAGGGAAACGGGTGCCGGGGAGTAATCCGCTCAACCTAGCCGAGATGCTTATAAAGCGCGCCACCGAGGGCGCCCGCGACGGGCAGCGGCAGCCGCTTCCAGGCGCCGGTAAGCAGGCGGTACTTCAGGCTCTCCTCTGAGGTGGAGGCGAGGCCCGCTGGCTGGGGACAGTAGTAGTACGGTAGCGGCACCGCCTCACCGCCCCAGCCGCGCTTGAAGCCCATCAGCCCCTCGTTCGCGGTCGCGGTACGGCCCATGTCGAACTTGGTGTAGCCTTCGGCGCAGCCGATCGTCATCGCCTCCCACATCAGCAGGTTGTTCGGCGAGAGGTGCAGATAGCGCTCGTCCGAGGCGCCGTAGGCGTAGCGCACCGTGTCGCCCGCGCAGATCAGCACCATGCCGGCGATGACCTGGCCCTCGAACTCGGCGAGCAGCAGCCGCATCGTGCCGCGCGCCGCGAACGCGTCCCAGAGCACGTTGAAATAGCGCAGCGACTGCGCGGGCATGCCGTGCTTGCGGCAGCGTGTCTGCAGGTGCAGGTTGTAGTACGTGCGCATATCCTCGCGGCGGTCAGCCACCCGCACCCGCACGCCGAGCTTGCGTGACTTTTTGATCTGCCGCTGCACCGGCGACTTGAGGCCCGCCCAGACGCTCTCCGACTTGGGCGTCAGCGGTGTGATCCACCGCACGTAGAGCTGTTCCTCTACCAGATCGTGCCGCTCGGCCAGCACGGAGGACGCGCCGGTGCGGAGCTCCAGATAGCTCGCTTTCTCGGCACGGGTGAGCGCCACCGCCTGATCGAGCAGGCCGTGCGCGCTGGCGTCGTCCTCGGCGAGCAGCGGGCACATATCGGAGAACGGCAAGGCGACGGCGCGACGGCCAATCACCGGGCTGCTCATCACGCAGACGGGCAGCAGGCCGGTGCGATGCCCGTCCGCCGCGGTCGTCGTCAGCGTGACAATGCGGAAGCCATAGACCGTCCGCAGCAGATCGAGCCACGCGGGGCTACAAAAGAACGAATTCTCGGCCTGCTGGTCGTCTACTCCGACGTGTGTCTCCGTCTGTGCCGTCCGCATCTGCGACTCTCCTTCTCGGCCCCCGCTGGCACCTCACCACCGTGATTCCGCGCGAACCCAGGCACGCGCACGGTACACCACCAGCCTAGCATCGCCAGGTCGCTGGTTGGTGCCTGGAGTGGTGCAGATGTGGTCGTGATGAGTGGATTCCGGTCACGACACGCTCTCAGCGTGAACCCGTGTTTGCCCGGACGCTACTCGAAGATCGGGCGGAACCGCAGCGCATAGGTGAGCGCCTCGGGATCGCGCTCGCGCACCACGCGCGCGGGTACGCCGCCCACCACCTCACAGGGGCCGACGTCGCGCGAGACGACCGCGCCCGCCATCACGACTGCGCCTCTGCCGATGGTGACGCCACCGAGAATCGTGGAGCGCATGCCGATCCAGGCGTAATCGTCGATGACGATAGGCTTGTAGGTATCTGGGAAGCCGGGGTCATTCATGTCGTGGCTGCCGGTGACGAGCCAGACGCCGGCGCCAATCGAGACGTTCTCGCCGATGAGCAGGCCGCCCGTAGTGTAGAGCATGCATCCCCGGTTGATTACCGTTCCCGCGCCGATCGAGACCCGCTTGCCGCTGGTGCGTACGCCGGTCATCTGGATATACTGGTCCATCAGCACTGAGGCATCGGGGTCCACATACCAACCCAGCACTCCGCGGTACCACGCGTGACGCACGGTATATGATGGGATGTGGGTAATGATGTGATTGGTGATGTATTTGATCGCGCCGTTGACCACCCGTCTCATCGTACTGCCTCCTCTGAGGCGGCTGGCACGCGTGTCCCCAAGCACTGCACTCCCCTCACCCCCATCCCGTTCTCCGCTCGGCTGGCCCCACGGAGTAGCGGTCATCATCTGCGGAGGTACGCTCCGCCTGTCGCCGTTCATGCCTTCACTCCCTTGTTTGCCCCTTTGAATGATCCGTGGAGGGCACGCGAAACGGCAATCGCGACATCGCCGACCGCGGGCATCGGGTCGCGCCAGTCCATCACCGAGGGCACGGTTCGTCCCGCGAACGAGCGCACATATGCGCCTACCGAGAGCTGCCCCGCACGGACCTCTTGCATGCCAGCAGGGATGTCGGTCAACAGCCGCACCCAATGCGAGCCATAGCGCGGCGTAGCGGGAGCGGGCGGCTCACCCAGGATGTCGCGGTACATCACGTAGGGGAAGTCCAGCCCGCAGGCGATGGCCAGCGTGTGCCAGCCCCACGGCCGGACGTTGATGTCGAGCAGCTTGTAACGGCCATCGCGGCGGTCGTGCTTGAACTCGACCTCGACCATGCCCGAGACGCGCATATAGCGCAGCAGACGTGTCGCGGCATCGAGCAGCTCAGGCATCTCGATTGCCTCGACAAAGCTGCTGCCCAGCCCGTAATCGATGGGATACTGCCGGGTGCGGCGCGCGGTCATCGCGAGCAGCGGCTCGCCGTCTTTGCAGAAGGTGGCCACTGAGAACTGGCACGCGCCCCCGCCGGGGATGATCTCCTGCAACATGATCTCGCTGCGGTCGATCAACCCGGCTGCCACCGCATACTCACGGCGCAGCTCGTCTGGATTGTGGACCGGAATCGCCTTGAGGCGGATGGCGTGCTGCAGCCGGATCGAGATGGCTGGCTTGAGGATGAGGGGGTAGGTGATGTCCAGCGTGTCCAGCTCCGACTCGTCCGCCGGATACCACGTCCGCGGGTAATCCACGCCGGTCTCCCGCGCCATCTGATCTGTCAAGCGCTTGTCGCAGGCCCAGCGCACGACGTCCCACCCCTGTGTGACAAGGGCAAACACCGAGCCGAGCGTCGCGGTGTTGCGCGAGACCAGCTCGACGACGTCGTCCGCCGTGGGAATCAACACCCAGCCTGAGAGATGATACGTCGCGCTCGCTTCCATTAAAAAGGAGACGAGCTCCGGGCCATCCATTGTGCCGTTCCAGCGCAGCCGCCGCGTGACATAGCGCGAGAACCACGCCGAGCGCGGCAGGTTATCGACCACGATCGTGGGAATCCCCTGCCGGCCGAGACTCCGAACAACGCCCAGCGCCTTGAAGTCGCTTCCTAATACCACCGCTCCAGGTGCCCGGTTCTCCCGCTGCATGGACTCTTCCCCTCTACCTCGCCCCACTCGACACGCTACGTCTCGCCAGCGGCAATCTGTCGCTCCGCCTCTCTGCCGCGGCCTGCGGATATCAGGGAAGCGGTATACTGATGGCGCGCACCGATACATCTTTGGGGATACCACCCGACCGTGCGGAGGCGATGCCGATGTTGGTAGAAACTCAGTGCTTGTCGCGCTAAGACGTTTAGAGACGGGACATCCGTGTCCAGCGCCGCAAGATGGTGCATGGACGTACACAGTTGTCTCGACCTGAGCACGATGCCAAAACAGACAGGAACACCGGATTCTCAGACCCCAGGCGATACGCTATAGACACATGGCTGTCAGAATATGGGGGATGGCGGTATGCGTCGAACTCTAGAAATTGTCTTCCGGCACATTCCACAGTTACTTCTGGTGATCGTGCTGATTCCTGGTATCGCGCTCGCGATAGCGTTCGTGCTGCCTCGATCGTATCAGGGAACATCCACGTTGTGGGCGCTGCGCCGTTATGAGATCATCACCGCGAACGGCTCACAGAGTGACTTGCAGGCAACACCAGCCGCGACGCAGACGGACGCGCTGACGGAGCTGCTGCATACGCGGGTGTTCGCGCTTGCCGTCGCGCAAGACGCGAACCTCGCCTCGACCCTCAGCCCGTCCGTACAGGCGAATCCGCAGAACCGCGATGACGCGCTCTTCGCGGACATCTCGTCGCACGTCACGGTCATAGCAGGAGGCAGCAACCTCTTCACGATCGCCTACACCAACAAGAGCCCAGCGACGGCGCAGGCCGTGGTGCAGGCCGTGATTAAGAACTACGGCTTGCAGAGCGCCGGGTTCTCGGTCGTCGAAGGACAGCAGCTCGTGCAGTCGTACCAGCAACAGCTCACGCAAGCCCAAAAGGCGGCCGATGCCGCGGCGAGCGCCGAACAGCAGTACCTTGCCGAGCACCCGTCGCTTACTGTCACCACCGCCCAGAATGATCCGCAGTACGCGCTGCTGCACTCACAGTCACAGCAGGCGCAGACGACCTTGCAGGGGATTCAGACGGAAATCGCGACCCTCAACCAGGAGATCAGCCTGCAGGGCAGCGGCTCCGACAGCCTCTTCAAGGTGCTGGATGCACCGATCCTGCCGAAAGCGACATCGCGCAGCAAGACATTCCTGATTTTCGGCGGCGCTGGCCTTGGGATTGCGCTGGTCGTCTGCGCGGTGTACATCACCGTGCTCGTCCGCCGCAGCCGCGCGATTTACACCGCGTCCGACCTGGCAAGCGTGACGCACTACCCGGTCGTCATGCAACTGCCGCATGTCGCGAAATCGAGTGTCGTTCTACCGATGGCTAGCTCCCTCCCGGCCAACCGCCACGGAAGCTAACGGGGACGGCGTCGCGTTACCGACGTGGCGCTGAATGGAGGGAATTCATGCAACCACAGAGCAAGATGGACAACATGATAGGACGCATCGAGACCGACGCGGAAGCCGAACAGACGTCATCGCCAGCCGGCGAATATCGCCCGCTTGCTGCGCTTCCCGCCCCTGAGACAAGTTCGGCACCCGGCAAGCGCGGTAAGTCCGGCAACCCCGGCAAGCCCGCGAAGCATGAGAAATCGCTCTCACGGCGCGATGCCGACAGCATCCGAATGGTGCGTGAGCAGTGCGAAAAACTCGCAACATCGATCTTCTACAATGAGCAGGCGCCACTGCGCAGTCTCGGGTTCACCAGCGTCGTCTCCGGCGAGGGCAAGTCATTCCTCGCGACGACGACCGCGGCGCTGCTCGGCACCAACACCGACGATCCGGTGACGATCGTCGAGTGCAACTGGGAGCACCCCTCGCTGGCCGAGCTCTTCGATGTGCCATCGGGTCCGGGTCTGGCTGAATGGGCGCGCGGCGAATGTCCTAAGACCGCCATCCGCTACGCCGTGAACGACAACCTCACCGTGATTCCCGCCGGAGACGGCCAGGTCAACGTGCTCTCGACACTCCAGCGCATCCGTGACCGGGGGCTGCTCGACGTGCGGCTCGCGCCCAACGAGATGCTCGTCGTCGATCTGCCGCCGGTGCTGACGAGCACCTATGGGACCTTCGCGGCGAGTCTGGTGGAAGCGCTCGTCATTGTAGTGCGCGCGGGCGTCACGCCATCGCCAATGATCGCCGAGACCTGCGACCAACTCCGCGAGCTGCCCGTGCATGGCATTCTGCTGAACCACATCACCTCGAAGATTCCACACTGGCTCAGCAAGGTGCTCTAAAGGGAGACCCACCGTCATGACGTACGTCTTGCTGCTGATGCTCGTCTTCGTCGGGCTGGGCCTCGCCTCGCGCCGCGTGAACGGCCTGGTGCGCGCGGGCATGATCGTAGCGATCGTTGGTCTGATTCTCCAGACGCTCCGGGGCGGCTGAGCTTCGGCCGCTGGCCAATTCGCTGCGGGCGTCCGTACGACCTCGCGGCACGCGCGATAGGGAGGTACCGGCGCGGAGCGACATCCTGAGTGAGTGGGTGAGGAGGAGTGGTGCTGATGCGGATTCTGATGGTGACCCACCATGTGCCACGGCCGACATGGGGGGCGGGCACACGCAATTTCTACTTCCTGAAGGCGCTCGCACGGCATCATACCGTCTCGCTCCTCTCCCTTGTCGACGCGACCGACCCCACCGCGAGTGACGCTGGCGAGCTTCGCGACATCTTGCGCACGATTCGGCTGGTGCCGCTGCGGCCAGCCCGGATGAAGCGGATCAACCAGGTATTCTCGCTCCTTCGCGGGCGCTCTCCCCTGCTCGACGCGCATACCTTACCCGAGGCGCAACGCACGATTGACGAGATGTTCCAGCGCGAGGGCTACGATCTCGTGCTTTACGAGAGCGCCATCGTCGCGGGCTACCGGCTGCCGACGGGCGTCCCGTTCGTCATCGACCAGCACAACATCGAGTATGAAGTGCTCCGGCGCACCTACGAACGCGAGTCGAGTCCGGTGCGCAAGTGGTTCAACTGGGTGGAGTCTCATCTGGTGAAGCCAGAGGAGATCGCGCGCTGTCGTGCCGCCCAGGGCGTCGTCGTGACCAGCGCTCGCGAGGCGGAGGTGCTGCGCGCGGTCGCGCCGGACTGCGCGGTCACCGAGATCCCGAACGGTGTGGATATCGCAGCGTTCACGCCCGCCCCAGTCGCGGACGAGGTGCCGGGCCGGGTCATCTTCACCGGGACGATGGCGTACTACCCCAACGTGCAGGCGGTGCTCTTCTTCGCGGAGCAGTGCTGGCCGCGCGTTCGGGCCGAGATTCCTGACGCCACCTGGGAGATCGTCGGCGCGAGCCCCACACCAGAGGTCCTGCGCCTCGGCGAGCTGCCAGGCGTGACCGTCACCGGTAGTGTGCCGTCCGTCCAGCCGCACATGGCGGCCGCGCAAGTGGCGCTGGCGCCGCTGCTCATCGGCGGTGGCACCCGGCTCAAGATTCTGGAAGCGCTCGCGGCGGGCACACCCGTCGTCTCGACGACGCTCGGCTGCGAAGGGCTCGACATCGTCCCCGGCCAGCACCTGCTGCTTGCAGATACACCTGAAGATATCGCGGCGTCGGTCATTACGCTGCTGCGCGACTCCGAGCGTAGGGCGCAGCTCGCTGCCGCCGGGCGCTCGCTCGTCGAAGAACACTATAGCTGGGAGTCGTGCGGTCAGCGGCTGCTCGATCTGCTCACAGCTCTGGGAGGGGAGGAAAGCACCTATGCCGGTGCTACAGGTGCTACGCTGGGCGCTCTTGGCGGCTGAGCTTTACATCAGCCTGCCCATAGTCTATCTGGTCGTGCTGGTCTGTGGCGCGACCGTGCAGACACGGCGCAGGCAGGCGGCTGCTCGTGTACCCGCGCCGGAGCCTGCGACCCGATTCGCGGTGCTGATTCCCGCACACAACGAAGAAGGCGTGCTCGGCGCGCTGCTCGGCAGTCTGGCCACGGTCGACTATCCCCGCGCGCTCTACTCCGTCTTCGTGGTGGCCGACAACTGCACAGATGGCACCGCCGAACTCGTGCGCGCGACGGGCTGGGCGCATGTCTACGAGCGCAGCGACGCCAGCCGCAAAGGCAAGGGCTACGCGCTCGAGTGGCTACTCGCCCACCTCAACGCCGACCACCTGATCTTCGACGCCTACATCGTGCTGGATGCCGATGGCATCGTCGAGCCCGCGTTCCTGCGCAGCCTGGCCCGGGAGCTGGAGCAGGGCGCACGCGCGTGCCAGGCCAACAACACCGTGCTCAACATCAGCGACTCGCCAACCACCGGCCTGCGCTGGATCGCGCTGAGCCTGGTCAATCACGTGCGCACACTAGGGCGCAACGGCATCGGCGGGTCGTCGACGCTGACCGGCAACGGCATGTGCCTGAGCCGCGCGGTCCTCGACGCGTATCCCTGGCAGTCCTACGGCCTCGCCGAAGACTACCAGTATTACCTGCGTCTGGTGAGCAACGGCGAGCGCGTGCGCTACGTGCCCGAGGCGGTGGCGCGCTCGCAGATGCCGACCTCCTTCAAGCAACTGCGCACGCAGGATATCCGCTGGGAATCGCTCGGCCCCGACCAGAAGGGCTATACCCGGCGCACGGCGCTGACGTTACTGCGCGAGGGACTGCGTCGCCGCGACCTCGTGCGGTTGGATGCGTTCGCGGAACTCGTGACGCCGCCGCTCTCCTTCATGGCAGCATCGTGCGTCGTCACGCTGGGAGCCGCGCTCGCGCTGACTTCGCCGCCGGAGATCATCTTCGCCGTGCTGCTTGTGGTGGGGCTGCTCGTGTATGTCGGGTCCGCGCTGTATCTGCTGCGGCCACCACGCCCCGTCTACATTGCGCTGCTCTTCGCCCCGCGCTTCATGTTGAGCAAGCTGTGGGTGTATCTGGTGTTGCGTGGCAGCGCGAAGCACACGAGCACATGGGTCCGCACCAGCCGCGTCACGATCAAGTAGGGAGAGAGAATCCCCATGGCCCCGATTCGCGTCGCCGCGATCACATTTGACTGGTATCCATTCGATATCCGCGTGCGGCGCATGGCCGAGGCGGCGGTGGACGCCGGTTACGAGATGGACGTCATCTGCCTGCGCCCTGAGGGGGAGCAGGCATTCGAAGTGTGCAATGGTGTGCGCGTCTATCGCATGCCCATGGATCGCGGCTTCGGGCGCTCGCTGCCCGCGACGCTGCTCGAATGGCTGCGCTTCTCGGCGTATGCGGCGGCGACCATCACGCGGCTGCACCGCCAGCGCCGCTACGATGTCATCGTGGCGCACAACATGCCGGACTTCCTCATCTTCGCCGCCGCGCTGCCCAAGTTCACGGGGGCGAAGCTCATCCTCGACGTGCAAGACACCACGCCCGAGTTGATGGCCGCCAAGGCCTCCGGTCGCAAGAAGGCGCTGCTCAAACGCGCGGCCGGGTGGCAGGAGCGCATCTCGACCGCCTTCGCCGATGCGGTCATCACAGTCGGCTGGCCCTTCGAGGAGGTGCTGCTGCAGCGTGGCGTGCCGCAGCGGAAGATCACCCTCGTGCTCAACAGCGCCGATCCACGCATCTTCCCGCCGGAGCGACGAATTCCGGCGCCAGCGGACGCGGGGATGGGCGACCGTCCGTTCATCGTGATGTATCACGGCACGCTCGCCGAGCGCAACGGGCTGGCCACCGCCGTCCGCGCGCTGAAGCTGGCGTTGCCCTCAGCGCCGAACCTGCGGCTCGACATCATGGGCCGGGGCGAGGCACTGCCCGAGCTGCACAGACTCGCGGCGGAGCTGGGCGTCGCCGACCGCGTGGTCTTCACCGATCCGTGCCCGACCGAGAACATCGTCGATTTCGTGCTGCATGGCGATGTCGGCATCATTCCGTATCGCTGCGATGGCTTCGCCGATCTAGTGCTGCCAACCAAGGCGTACGAGCTGGCCTTCATGCGCCGCGCGCTGATCGCCTCGGATACCCCCGCCATTCGCTCGATGTTCGGCCCGGACTCGATTCTGCTCTGCGACCCCACCTCGCCCGAAAGCTTCGCCGAGGCCATCGTCGAGCTCTATCACCATCCAGAGAAGCGCGCGCGCATGATCGAGAACGCGGCCCGCGACTACGAGCCGTACCGCTGGGAAGCCATGCGCGAGCGCTACCAGGCGCTGCTGCGGTCGCTCAGTCGGGGCGAGCATCGAGGACCTGAGGGCATATCTGAGCGCGCCGCGCCAGTCGCGGAACCGGCACAGGCGAGCCACTAACACGTCACGTCCGGCACCCCGGAGTCCCGCGTCCACCGAGCTCCACAGTTCGCGATGCTGACAGAATACGAAACGTCGCCCCCATCCAAAGTGGATAGGGGCGACGTTTCGGTGCTCTTACGGATTACGCTTCCGCGGGCTTCTCCAGCACGACGACGGCGCACAGCGGCTTGCGCAGCGAGCGCCACGAATCGACGGGCTGGGTGTGAATCAGGCGCGAGAGCAGCGGCTGAATCGGGCCGAGCGCGTTCATCGCGCTCTGGGGCAGGTGCTCGCAGAACTCCCGGTCGGAGTCCTGATAGACCTTCTCGCCAACGTACTGCAGCTTGCGCAGCCTCAGCCCTGATGGGCCGATGAGGCGATTGTGCAGGTCGTCCTCGCTGTAGCGCCGCTGGAAGAATACCCGGCCATCGCCCTCCGACTTGGAGGATCCCGCCCAGTAGAACTTGTCCGCGCTCTTGTAGATGTCGCGCGCGACCGGCGCGAAGGGCACCGTGATCATCGCCCGGCCACCAGGGGCGAGCACGCGGCCGATCTCGCGCGCACACTCGGCGTCACCGTTATCGGGGATGTGCTCCATCACCGAGACCGAGAACACTTTGTCGAACGAGTTGTCGGCGTAGCTCAGCTTGCGCCCGTCTTCCACCTCGACGTGAAAACGGCTTGGCGACATGCGCTCCCACGTGCGCAGACGTGTGTACTCGTCGACGAAGTAGTCTTCGATGTCGGTCGCGTAGACATCCGCGCCGAGCTTCTTCGCCAGGTAGAGCGAGAGCAGCTTCGGGCTGCCAATGTCGAGGATGCGATCGGTCGGCGTGAACGCGCCCGCCTCCTGCACACAGCGAAACTCCACCGTCCGCCAGTAGCTCAGCGGAATGATGAGATGGCGTAACGCCTTCTCCACTTTGCCGTGCGCCAGCAGCTCGACGCCCACCTTCACGCCATACGGATAGATCACCGGCCCCCTCCTCTGTTCCCTTCCACGTGCTCTGGTACACGGCATACCCGCCTGATGTCGCACGGGATAGACACATCACCTGTGCTGTGCGGCCTCCACCGCTCAGCGAAAACGCATTCACGCATACTGGCGCGCTTCGAGCACGCGCAGGAAGAAATCTTGAATGGTCACCGAGTCGATATCGCCGGTGATCGAGAGCGAGGCGCGGCTGCCGTCGGGCCAGCAGCCGAAGCGGACTAGCGACGCGTCCAGCCGCTCGATGCGCGCGACCAGCTCGGTACGCAGCTCGCGCTGCTCAGTGCGCGTCGTGCCCAGGCCGTCCGGCAGATCGAGGAAGAGCGCCACGTCATCGGCATCCTCGTCGCTGATGGTTACCGTCGGATAGCCCTGCTCGGCCAGGAACGCGGCCACCTCCGGCGCGGTGCGCACCGAGAGGCCGATGCACGGCCGCTGGCGCGCGCGCAAGGTGAAGCTGTGCTCCCTGACGCGCTGGTCAGGACCGCTCCACGGCTCGGCTTCCGCGTCCTCGACAGCCCCCTTGCGGACCAGCACCGTTGCCCGCTCGGAGCACGTGGCCGTGACCTGCCACTGTCCCTCACCAGCGGGTGCGACGTCCATCCGGAAGCTCGACCGCTCGCGCCACCACGCGGCCACCTCGTCCAGCCGGGCCACCCAGACGGGCAGCGGCTGTCTGCGCGCATTCGACAGCAGGATGTCGAGCGCCTTGCGGCAGAGGATGCCGCGCTCTGGGTGCAGGTTCAAGACATAGATGCCGCCCAGGTCGTACACGCGCCGCAACACATCGCTCCAGATCGCGCCCAGCGCGTCGCCCTCCGTGATACGCAGGCGGTCGAAGAGCATCTCATCATCGGGAATACTCGTCGGGATGCGCAGCAACGCGCCCTCCGTGTGCGGACGCAGCGTATACTCGGCGCATGGAATCGCCTGGAAGAGCTCAAGCGACTTCGCGTAGCCGTCGCGAAGCTGCGGCGTCAGCCGCTCCAGATCGACGACGTCGTGGACAACCGCCTCGTTGCTGTCATAGGTGAAGCCCAGCTCCTCAAAGACCTCCACCGAGTCGTCCGTCCAGCCGAGGTACGGATTGCGGAAGCCGGAGAATGCCGTCTTCGAGCGTGCGAAGACGTCCATCGCCTGGAGTGTCTGCGCGAGCTGCGAGCCGCGCGTCAGCGAGCGATAGTCGTTGTGGACGTAGCCGTGGATGCCGATCTCCGCGCCGTCTCGCGCGACGGTGTTGATGAGCGCGGCATGGCGGTCAAGTACCACCGCCGGAATGAAGAAGGTAGGTCCTGTGCCGTAGGGACGCACGGCGTTCACGATGGAGTACAACGCCCGGCGCTGGCGAGTCTCGGCGAGGCCGAAACGCGTAAAGACCGTACCCAGGCGGCGCGAGAAGTTGTGTACACCCTTGGTGCGGATCGAAAACGCGACGAGATTCATGTCGGCGCTCACTCCTCTGCTCCCCGTTGTGGGGAGCTGCGCTCCCGCGCTACTTGCCGCTGCCCGTTGACGGCCCGATCTCGCAAGCCCGCTCACAGAAGGCGCACCAGCCGACCAGCATCTCGCCGTCGGCACGAAGGTTCGACAACGGTCGCGCGCAGGCGCAGACATAGCCGTGGTGCCTGGCCGGGTTGCCGAAGACCAGCGCGTGTGGCGGCACGTCGCGCGTGACGACCGACCCAGCGCCAATCAGCGCGAACTCGCCGATGGTGACGCCGCAGCGGATGACCGAGTTCGCACCGATCGAGGCGCCGTACTTGATGACTGTGGGCGTGATCTCCCAGTCATCGGCGCTCTTGAGGGCGCCGTCCGGTGTGATGGCGCGGGGGAACATATCGTTCGTGAAGCACACGTGCGGCCCGAGGAAGACACCATCCTCGACGATCACTCCGGCGAAGACCGAGACGTTGTTCTCGATTTTCACGCGCGAGCCAATGTGAACGCCGGCCTCGACATACACACCTTTGCCGATGTTGCACGTCTCGCCGATCACGGCGCCCTCACGGATGTGCGCGTGGCGCCAGATGCGGGTGCCCTGGCCGATAGAGGCTTCGGGCGATACATCCGCGCTGGGATGGACAAAGTAGAGCGTCTCGATCATCGAGCACCTCCGCGGAGGGAGTCCCTCGGGTGGAAATCGAGGCAAACATCAACGCCTCGCATATGTTCCAGCGTATGCGTCGGACGTTGTGGCTCGATATTCGCAGAGGTACATGCCGGGTGCTTCCGGACATCGCCGGTGTAGAGATGCATCCTCGCAGGCGCGACAGGTCCATTCGCCCTGCGTGTGCTCCTGTCCGGCGCGTCTGGTGACAGAGAAACATCCGGAGCGACCCCGAGCGGGAGACGCGCCGGACACATGGCATGCTAAGCGGGAGACACCCTAGCGCGCGACGAGACGCAGCGGCGCGTGATGCAGAGCGAGCCAGTGCGCCTCGACGCTGACGGCGGCGGTCGACAGATCAGAGGCGTACCAGGTGCGAGCGCGCAGGGCAGCAGAGACTGAGAGGCTCATCTGTCGCCAGCCGTTTCCGGTCATGAGCAGCACCGGCTGGCAGTCCAGGTCGAGCGCGGTGCGCATGTCGTTCCAGTCGTCGCTGATGAGCAGCGAGCGGCAGAGGTCGACGCCCAGCAGCTCGCCGGTGCGGCGTATCGCGCGGGCGAGCGCGGCACTCGATTGCGTCTGATCGGTGGGATACCAGGGATAGGAGCAGCGGGCATCGACACGAATGCCATCCGCCTCGACGAGCGGCTGCGGAATCGGCAACTCGCGCACTTTGTCGCAGGTCGCGCTAGCGGGTCGGCGGGTCAGCAGCACCACGCGCAGAGGCCGCAGACGAGTGAGCAGACGCAGGCCCGCACATGCGTAGACCGGCCAGGTCGCGTCACCGGAATGAATTGCCAGATCGCCCTGTATCTCGGAGCCAATCGCCTCTTCGACAATGAAGACCGCAGGCGATCCTAGCACTCCAGCATGCCCCCCACTCATTCCCCACCACCTTCACCCGATGCGCCGCCCTTGCGCCAGAGCGGACGCCGCAGGCGGTGCCCGAGCAAGCGCCGCACGCACTGCCGAACACCGCACCTGAGCCGGGACCTCCGACTACAGCGCCTGCTAGTAGCAATTTACGCGCCGCGTCGCGAGGCACCTGCGAGAGCGACCACCGGCTCACGCGCAGGGGTTGCGGACGCCGGACGGAACTCGTCCAGCTCGTCCATATTCGCGAAGGGGAAGTGCTCCTCGTTCGCTGGCGCGCTCGCGGGCACCGTCTCCTCGACCACGCGGCGCATCATGTAGCCCACGCCTGGCACGGTGATAATATGCTTGGGCGTGCTCGGGTCGCGTTCGATCTTCTCACGCAGATGGCGAATGTGCGCCTTGATGAGATACGTATCGCCGGCGTCGCCGAAGCCCCACACATGCGTGACGATCTGTTCGAGGGTGCAGACGTCGTTCGCGTTGACCGCGAGCATGTGCAGCACCTTACTCTCAGTCGGCGTCAAGCGCACCGTCTTGCCGTGCGCGACCACCTCGTTACGCAGCGAGTCCACCCGGATGGGTCCGACGCTGATCACCGAGGAGGGACGCCGCTCCAGCGTCGTGCGCACGCGGCGAGTGAGCGCGTGAATGTGCGCCAGCAGTTGCATCGGGAAGAACGGCTTCATCAGGTAGCCATCCGCACCGGACTCCAAGCAATTGATCTCGGTGCGCACATCGCGGTCGCTGGTGAGCGCGAGAACGAGCGCATCGTGCTTGCAGCGCATGTCGCGGCACATGGCCAGCGCGTCGGCATCGCGCAGAGAGGTATCCAGAATGACGAGATCGGGCTGGTGCTCGATCCAGAGGGCCTTCGCCTTGTCGGCGGTAAACGCGTACTGCACTTCGTAGCCGCGGCCCTTCAGCCATCCGGTCAGCATCTCCACCATGTCACGGTCATTATCCACCACCAGCAACTTCATCCCGCGCCTCCGTTTCCGATCATCCACCCCACACAATCGTGCCCGTACTCCGGCGGTCGCGACTCTGGCGCGCCACTCCCCGCCGAATCCGCAAGTCGTCTCCGCGCGTTGCCAGCACAGAGCTCTCATACTGGCCGCGCCTGCCCGCATGCCGGGTCGATGGAACGGACTACTCTACGTTTCCATCGCCTTCGTCGTCGAACTCCGCATGGCCCATATGCGGAGCGGCACCACGGCGCTGTTCATAAACCGCGAGTTGCCATGCACGCTCGCTCGCGCTTCCCGCTCCGGCCTGCGTCCGCGCTGACACCGCACCGGAAGCCCACCATGCGTCCCACATCACCAGCGTTCGGAGAGAGCACCCGTGGCCCGACGAGCTGGGCCGCATGTTCCGCCGCCACTCATTCGGCGCGTCGTGTGTTGCACACACTCTCGATGGACTGACAGCGCGTTGCCATCTTCGCCTGGTTACATTTGTTCCTGGCATCGAGAACGGGAGGAGAAATCAGCCCCCAGTCGCCGCCGTCGAGGAGTTTTAGGTGGGACGCTGCGACTATGTTACAGCAATAATGTAAAGATAGAAAGCCCCTGCACATGGGGCTACAGGGGCTGGTGATGAAATCTCAACTCGATTTTGAGTAGTATCACCGTGTACCAGGATGTGTCAGCACAGGTTATGGATGCACGTCGTGAGGCACACAACCGCTGACGGCGCACGAACAGGCTGATGTCGTGCGCCGTCAGCGGTTGAGAAAGAGCAACTGGAGCAGCGGAGAAATGGCCTGGGGTGAAGAATTACGCACCGCCACGGCCGAACAACATCACCGGCACCGTCAGGAAGATAAGCTTCAGATCCTGCCAGATCGACTGCGTTCGCAGATACTCGACATCCAGATCGACCATCTCGTCGAAGCGTGCCTTGCCGCGGGCATAGACCTGCCAGGGTCCCGTGAGGCCGGGCTTCCCGGCGAAGCGCAGCCACTCGTCGGGACCATACATCTCCACCTCATACGGCAGCGCGGGGCGCGGTCCCACGAGCGACATCTTGCCCGTCAGTACGTTCCAGAACTGTGGCAGCTCGTCGATGCTGAGCTTGCGCAACACCTTGCCGACGCGCGTGATCCGCGGATCATCTCCCAGCTTGAACGGGTTCTTCTCTGGATCGGCCGCGTTGAGCGTTTCGCCGCGCATGAAGCGCACGATCGCGTCGCGGTGCATAGAGGCATCGTTGTTCTCGCGCATCGAGCGCAGCTTCAGCATCTCGAAACGCTCGCCGCGCATGCCCACACGCCGCTGACGGAAGAAGATGCGCCCAGGCGAGTCGAGGCGAATCGCCAGCGCGGAAAGACCGACGACCAGCCCGACAGGCGGCAGTAGTAGCAACGAGAACGCGATATCGAGCGCCCGTTTCAGACGCAGATAGGTGCGATCTAGTTGCACCTCGTCCCAGTCCACGACCACATAATGCCGCCGGGGAACCTGTATCGCCGCGATCGCGGCGTCCAGCGGCGGGATCGCTTCGGCGATGCCAACGCCTGCCGCCGCTGGCCGAATAACGCTCTGTCGCACGATCATGCGCATCACTCCTCCAGGCTGCCACCTCACACACGCTGCCTCTGCACTCCGATGCCACCTGCCGGTGCCGCCTGACGCAGGCGATACACCCTTACTGTTCACCATCGTGGTTTCAGGCCGGTGCATACATCCGTATTGGCCGAGCGCAGAACCCGCATTGGCGTGCAGATTTAACGCTCTACATCTGCTGGTTGGTCTGGATGTCGACACGCGAGGGCTACGTTCAGAAGTGCCACGATACCCATTACAACCTGATCTGTGTCGATGTATTCTGGTAGATCGCTCGGCAAATAGAATGCGAGCGCGACGTCCAGAGCTGGTCTCCGGCACACGAGGCACGCGATACCGAGGCGCAGTACCCCAGAAAACCGGGGAGACACTGTCGTGAGATGCACGTGGGGCGCGGCGTAGTCGGTTGACTTTCCTAAACGCCCCATAGACCCGATTGCACTGGTTCTCAACATCGCTGGTCACGATGCGTACACTTCCGGCCCGTACACTCACTAAGGTCGGTGGCGCTTAAAACGTCGCCCCGACAGATGGCGCACAGGGTATTGGAGGACGATGCATGCAGGTTCCACTCGTAGATCTGCGAGCGCAGTACGACTCGCTAAAACCCCAGCTGCTGGCGGCGATTGAGAAAGTTCTCGATGGCATGCAGCTCTTTCTCGGACCCGAGCAGATGGCGTTCGAGCGTGAATTCGCCGAGTACTGCGGCTGTTCTGAGGGCGTGGGTGTCTCGAACGGCACCGACGCGCTCGTGCTGGCGCTGCGGGCCTGCGGCATCGGCCAGGGCGACGAGGTCATTACCGTCGCGAACACCTTTATCGCGACTGTCGAGGCCATCGCGATGGTCGGCGCAACGCCGGTCTTCGTCGACATCGACCCCGAGACCTATGTGATGGACTGGCGGCAGATCGAGGGAGTGATCACCCCCCGGACGCGCGCCATCATGCCTGTCCACCTCTTCGGCTATCCGGCGGAGATGGGTCCGATCATGGAGATCGCGCGGGCGCATGGCCTGCGGGTCATCGAGGACGCCTCACAGGCGCACGGCGCGACCGTCGACGGCAAGCGCGTCGGCGGCATCGGCGACATCGGCTGCTTCAGCCTCTACTTTAGTAAGAACCTCGGCGCCTATGGCGAGTCTGGCATCTGCGTGACCAACGACCCCGAGCTGGCGGCCACGATGCGACTCTGGCGCGACCACGGCTCGCGCGTGCGCTATCAGCACGAGATCCTGGGTCAGAACGCCCGGCTCGACGAGATCCAGGCCGCGGTGTTGCGCGTCAAGCTGCCGCACCTGGAGGAGTGGAACGCGCGCCGCCGCGAGCATGCCCGGGTCTACACCGAGCGGCTCCAGGGCAGCGTGCTGGCGACGCCCGTCGTGCGCCCCGGCTCGACCCATGTCTTCTACGTCTATGTCGTGCAGGTCGAAGACCGCGACCGCCTGCGCGAAGAGCTCGTGGCGCAAGGCATCTTCGCGGGCATTCACTATCCGGTGCCGCTTCACCTGCAGCCCGCGTGCGCCGAATACGGCTACACTCGTGGCTCGCTGCCCGTGACCGAGGCGGTCACCGAACGCATTCTCTCGCTGCCGATGTACGCAGAACTACGGCCGGAACAACTCGACGCGGTGATCGAGGCGGTCCAGGCACACAGCGCGGTGTCCGTCCGCTAGCCGGCCGAACGCGCGCACACCCCAGTAGGGGACATTTGGAGGAGGGGTCTGGATGACAGTCGACCTGAGAGAACTGACAGCGCTAGATCTGCGCTTCGCGGTCATCGGGTGGGGCTACTGGGGGCCGAAGATCGCGCGCAACATCGATACGCTGCCCTACGCGCGAGTGACGATGGTCGCGGATATGGATGAGAGCCGCCTGCTGGCGCTGGCACTCGACCGGCCGGGTATCCGCACGACCACACGCCCGGAGAATGTCTTCGCCTCCGACGTGGATGCCGTCGTGGTGGCGACGCCGGTGCGCACGCACTACACACTCGCGAAGCAAGCGCTGCTCGCGGGCAAGCACGTGCTCGTCGAGAAGCCGCTCACGGCGAGTGTCGCCGAGGCCGAGGAGCTGGTGGAGCTCGCGCGCATCAAGCAGCGCGTGCTGATGGTCGGGCACACGTTTGAGTACAGCCCGGCGGTGAACGAGCTGCGCAGGCAGGTGCAGGCAGGCGAGCTAGGCAAGATCTTCTGCATCGAGGCGGAGCGCGTGAACCTCGGCCTCTTCCGCAGCGATATCGACGTCATCTGGGACCTCGCCCCCCACGACATCTCGATCTTGCTCTACGTGCTCGGCCGCAGGCCGAAGAGCGTGAAGGTGCAGGCGCACGCGCATCTGCGCCCCAGCATCGCCGATGTCGCGCACCTCGATCTGGAGTTCGACGGCGGCATGTCGGCACACGTCCATGTGAGCTGGCTGCATCCGTGCAAGATCCGCCGCGTGACGCTCATCGGCGACGAGAAGATGGCCGTCTACGACGACACAAACCCGGCGGAGATGATCAAGATATACAACAAGGGCGCCGATGTCACCGCCGATCCGGTGGTGTCGTACCGCTACGGGGCGATCACCATCCCGCATATCGAGTGGATGGAGCCGCTGCGCCTGGAGTGCGAAGACTT
>CAYRVF010000070.1:0-7721 GCA_964427535.1 uncultured Ktedonobacterales bacterium | reverse complement strand
TCACCATCCCGCATATCGAGTGGATGGAGCCGCTGCGCCTGGAGTGCGAAGACTTTGCCAACTCTATCCGGCTCGGCACGCAGCCGCGGGCCTCAGGTCAGTCGGGTCTTGAGGTCGTGCGCATCCTCGAACAGGCGCACGCCTCGATGGAGGCGCAAGTCCACACTCCGGCCGAGGTGCCAGCCCACGCCAGCACTGGCGAGAGCCGCACTTATGGCGGCGAGCGGGTCGTGGCCCGCTAGACTCCTTCTTCGCGTGACCTCTAGCCCCCAGCTATCACTGCTGGGGGCTTTGCTCGTGGTGGGGCGCGGCCCGCTCCCCTGACCCCCTCCCCCGGCTGATGCCGAGAGCGGGGGAATGCAGATAGCATATGCTGCGCGCCTCGCGTTGCTCTGGCTCCTCTCTCTCACCATCAGGTGGGGGAGAGGCTGGGAGAGGGGGCCGATGGCTTTCGGCACCAATTTTGCATTGCTTGCCATGCGCACACAGAAAGGAGTCGCGCATGGCTAATGAGCAGACCACCGCAAATCGCCCTGCCGATCACGTAGTGCGCCAGCCTGGCAACACAGCTCGGCAAGCGGTCACTAGCACGTGGGGCACACGATTGGCCCGCGCCGGATATACCGCCAAGGGCATCGTGTATGTCATCATCGGTGCTCTGGCGGCGCAGGCGGCGCTCGGCCACGGCGGCACCACTACCGACCAGCAGGGCGCCGTGCAGACAATCTATCAGCAGCCGTTCGGCAGGTTTCTGCTGATTCTCGTCGCGATCGGGCTGATCGGCTACGCTGTGTGGAGTCTGTCGCAGGGCGTGCTGGATGTCGAGCACAACGGCACGAAGGCGAAAGCCCTCGTCCAGCGGCTCGGCTACACGCTCATCGGCGTGACGTATGCCGGGCTCGCGTTTGGCAGCCTGCGGCTCGCGGTGGGCGCGGGCAGCGCGGGCAGCGGCTCGAACGCGAAGACGCAGGATTGGACGGCACGGCTGCTGGAAGCGCCTGGCGGCGTCGCGCTGGTGGTAATCGCCGGACTGGTCGTGCTGGGCGTCGCGGGGACGCTCTACTATCAGGGCATCTCTGCGAGCTTCGCCAATCACTTGATGGCGCACCCCGCTGAGGGACAGGTGCGGCGCGGCGCGGTGCTGCTCGGACGCATCGGCTACGCGGCGCTGGGCATCGTCTTCACCATTATCGGCATCTTCCTGATCGTCGCCGCGCTGCAGCACAACCCCGGCGAGGCGAAGGGACTGGCGGGCGCGCTCAGCACTCTCGCCGCGCAGCCGTTCGGCCAGGTGCTGCTCGGCATTGTCGCGCTGGGCCTGCTGGCCTACGGCATCTTCTCCTTTGCCGAGGCGCGCTACCGCTGGATGGGCGCGGCGTAGGGCGAGCAGACGTGTCACTACAACACTGAGGGCCGGGAGCCACAGCAGCTCCCGGCCCTCAGTATGCGCATGCGCGTACTCAGCTTACGATGCTCGCGGCAGAATGCCCTGGCGGAACTCCGTCGTCCAGTATTCGACCGCGCCGACATAGCCGAGATTCGGGATGCACTTGCACTTGTAGATCGCCGTCTGTCCCGCGTTGTACGCGCTGGCCGTGTAGTCCAGCACCTCATAGGAGGTGATGCCCTGCGTCGGATCGAGCGGACAGCTCCAGCCATCGGAGACCGAGGACGGCAAATCTTGATAGAGCGTGGTAGTGGGACCGTTGCTGTTGTTGTTCCAGAGCTGCGTGCAGAGGTTGCCGTCCGGGAAGGCCAGCCCGGCGCCGCTGTATTTGCCCTGCGCGGTCCCCATGTAGTAGCAGGCCAGATATTTGATGACCTTCGCGCCCAGGTCCGCGTTGCCCTGCAGTGTGTAGATGTCGTAGCTGGTCGTACCGAGGCCACACTCGCCCGCGATGGCCGGGTCGGAGTTGAAGTAGTCCTGGTAGTAATACTGAATCTGCATCAGGCCGACGCCGCCATCGCAGGTGATGACGTCCTGATGCCACTGACTCTCCTCCCAGGCGAACCCATAGACGAGATTGACCGGCAACTGGTAGCGAGCAGCAGCGCTCTGAAGCGCGGCGGCAATGTCCGGCTGGCTCGGGTTGTTCCCCGCGTGCTGCCCGCACGGCGTGCAGGAGGGCGGGAGTGAAGAGCGCGCGGCGAGCGGCAGGCCCGCCGCACCTGCCCCTGACGAGGTGGTCGCGGTGCCAGTGGGGGTACCTGTGCCAGTGGGCGACGGGGCACCCGTCACGGTAGGCGAGCCGGTGGCCGTGGCCGTGGCAGTAGCCGAGGTGGGCGCAGTCGCTGTCGGTGCGACGGTCGGGCACGGCGTTGGCGACGGGGTCGACGGTGGTGGTGGAGGCTGTGGCGGCGGCGGCACATCCACCGGCGCGGAGGACGCCTTCTTCGAAACCGGCGCGACCGGAAGCGACTGTGTCGGCTGCGGCGTCGCGGTCGGCGGCGGGGTCGGCGTGTGCGCGGCGGCGAGCTTGGGCAACTGGAAGTTCGAGCCGCCAGACGCCGCCTCAGTCGCGGCCGGCGAGACCGACTGCCCCGGCGCGGCGAAGGAGAGAGCCAGCATGGTCGCCGTTAGGGCCAGCAGGCACAGCGCGCTCGCCGCCACAATCGCCCGGTTGCGTCCCGAATCCACCACCTGTCGCACGGCGGAGGACAGCGCGTCCCACAGCCGAGCCAGCAGCGTCCTTGCGCCTTCCATCCGCCGCCACTCCCCTGCTCTCCCTGACATGGGCCTGGGCCTGTCAGTCGGGCTCATCCCTCTGACAATAGAACGGGCGGAGCGTCAAGGGCATAACATGGCAGGCGAAGGGTGTGTAACTCGAATTGCTGAGGACTTGAACGCTTCTGTTGACACAATCTATACGCCGTCCCGCGTACTCGCTAGCGTCATCCCGTGACTGCTGGAGTCGTCGGCAGCGGTATGCCCGTGTCGTCCGCGAGTCGCTGCCAGACCCGCTGCGGTGCCAGCGCTCGCGTTTCCGACAGCCCGCCCTGCGAGATATTCCACACCGCACAATCAGTTGTGATGACAGACGCTGTTTCGACGTTTAGGCCATGCCAGAAGAGGGTGAATGTGTAGCTGGATGGATAGCGCCCTATATCGGGACACGACATGACGCCCACCGTAGGCAGGACACTGTCTATCGCATCCCGAACGTCAGCGGCCCGCCGTGGGTCATGAATGACCGTCGAGAAGTTCATGATGCGCGTGGGAGGGTGCTGGCTATCCCCGTTCGGCACATGCGCGGTGACAGCAACGGTATCCGGAGCGATGGTGTGGAGAAAGACTTCGCCGATCGCTGCTAGTGCGACGATAACCAGGACGACGCTCAGCGTGAGCCTCCACACGTTGGGCATACGATGTAGAGATATCATTTCTGTATCTTGTGATCGCTCATGGACATCCTCATGCTGGCCAGCCGATCACAATGCGCAACGCGCGACGCGCGCGATCGAGGTTTATCCCCGCCTGTTTGAGAAGAACAGCGGCACTGTGCTCATCAGTGCGTGTCATGGCAAGCAACAGGTGCTCGGGACCGACTGTTTTCGCCGCGAGTCGCGCTGCCTCATCCACAGCCAGGCGACACAACTGACGGACCTCTTCGGCGATGGGCAACCGTGCATCCGAAATGGGTTGTGGTTGATCGCGAAACGGCGGGTCTTGTACGACTGCTCGGGCAGCAAACCGGATGCGCTCTGGCGTCTCGGCCAAGTGCCGGACGGTCTCGGCGGCCAGATTGGTGTTGTCAGCCATGAGGCCAATCAGCACGAGCCGTCCATCAAGTGTACTGGCACCGGTCCGCAGGCCCTCGGCCTCACCCGCACGCAGGGCAGCAATCGCCGTATCGTTCCATCGAGAACGCTTCAGAAAGTCCGCATCGACCACCACAAATTCGTCGAAGTCAGGCATTGAACATTCTCTCGTTGGTACAGCACGCAGAAGTCTCCGACCTCGTATCTCCAGCATTCTATGAAGGTCGGCTGGCATGATGTGTACGACGAAGTCTGCCTGTTGGTTTGCCGCTTCGCACGCCTCACTTCCTTCCCGGGCGACAGCCATCTCCCTCCTTCGGAGTAGTGCGACTATACCAACCGTGCGCCACATTGTCAATGCAACAAGCGTGCTGCATTCTACTAACAATGGGGCCTCACGGTCGTGGCTCGTCTGCCGTCAGCGCAATGATGCCCGCCCGCCATGCAGCCCCGTCGCCTCCACGTGATACTATTCGGGTGATTGCTGCGGATGGATTGCTGAGACACGCGACTCTCCCGCCCTCACCGCCGAGGGCGGCGTGCGATTGATCAGGAGGCGAACGAAGATGTCAACGGCGAATGCCGGTGGAGGAAACGGGCAGACACGCACCGAGCATGATTCGCTCGGCAATGTCGCGGTGCCAGCGTCGGCACTGTGGGGCGCGCAGACACAACGCGCCGTCGAGAACTATCCAGTCAGCGGCATGCACGCGCACCCGGCGCTGATCCGGGCGACGGTGCTGGTGAAGAAGGCGGCGGCGCTCGCCAACCGCGACACCGGCCGGCTCGACGAGCAGATCACCGATGCCATCGTGCGCGCGGCGGATGAGATCCTCGCCGGGCAGTGGCACGACCAGTTCGTGGTGGATGTGTACCAGGCGGGCGCGGGCACCTCGCACAACATGAACGCCAACGAGGTGCTCGCCAATCGCGCCACTGAGCTGCTGGGCGGCACACGCGGCGACTACAGCCGGGTGCATCCGAACGACCACGTCAACATGGCGCAGTCCACCAACGACACGTTCCCCACATCGATGCGCGTGGCGACGGCGCTGGTGCTGCAAGAGATGCTGCCCGTGCTCGACCGGCTGGCCGCTGCGCTCGAGGCCAAGGGCCGCGAATTCGACGGCATCGTGAAGTCTGGACGCACCCACCTGCAGGACGCCACCCCCATCCGCCTCGGCCAGGAGTTCGCCGCCTACGGGCTGACGCTGCGGCGCGACATCGCCCGGCTGGAGTCCTCGAAAGACACGCTCTACGAGCTGAACATCGGCGGGACGGCGGTCGGCACGGGCCTCAACGCCGAGCCGGAGTACATCACCGGTGTGGTGAAGTACCTGGGCCAGTTCACGGATCTGCCGTTCCGCACGGCGGAGTCGCTGGTGCAAATCGCGCCGAGCATGGCCTCGTTCGTCGAAGTCTCGGGCATGCTGCGCGTGCTCGCGACGGACCTCACCAAGATCGCGAACGACCTGCGGCTGCTCGCGTCGGGTCCGGCGACTGGCTTCTATGAGATCGTGCTGCCGCCAGTGCAGCCGGGCTCGTCGATCATGCCAGGCAAGGTCAACCCGTCGATGGCCGAGATGCTCAATCAGGTCTGCTTCCAGGTGCTCGGCTTCGACACCACGGTCAGCTATGCGGGCCAGGCCGGGCAGCTTGAGCTGAACGTGATGATGCCCGTCATCGCGTGGAACATCCTGACGTCCTTCACCATCCTGACCAACGCGATGGAGACGTTCCGCATTCGCTGCGTCGAGGGCATCGTCGCGAACCAGCAGCGCGCCGAAGACTACGCGTACAAGAGCGCCAGCCTCGTCACCGCGCTCGCCCCCTACATCGGCTACGAGCAGTCCGCCGCCATCGCCAAGGAGCAGGTGAAGACGGGCCGCGACGTGCGCGACATCGTGCGCGAGCGCAACCTGCTGCCCGAGGAAGACCTCGCCATCATCCTCGATCCGCACGCCATGACGGAGCCAGGCGTCGCCGGTCAGGGCAAGACGAAGACGCCTATCCTCGGCAACACCAGCGCGGGCGGGTGAGACCGACCTAACCCCCTGCCCCCTTCCCTCAAGGGAGGGGTCGTGAGGCGGGTATTGAGACTAAAGTTAATGGTTGCTCTGATCGAGGAGAGAAGGGGCCTCACCCCAAACCCCTCTCCCTGCGGGGAGAGGGGCTTTGCCATACGTCTCCCAGCATGCATGACCATCAGAACCCGGCCATCATGTCGGGGCCTATGCCCAACTCGCGACCCAATCGATCGCCGCTGCCACCTCCATCCTACCTGCGGCGTTAAATAGTTGCGTGTCCGCATCCGGATGCCGCGCACGCGCTCGCTGCAGGGCATGCAAGGCAGCTGCAGCCATATCAAGGTCGTAGGTCCACTCGCTCAGCTGTCCCCATTGGGCGCGACGGTCTAGCATCCACTCGTTAATCCCATGGCCTAGAAACCCCAAATGCGGAGCTGTCACCCGCTGACAGACCCAAACTAACAGATGCGCGAGGGGCGCAATACTCTGGTCAGACTCAAGAGCCTCACGCCAGGCATCAAGATAGGGCATGAGATCGTCGCTGAACTGCGCGATACTACAGATAACCGTCTCCGCCGTGTCGTCGAGGACGAACGGCTTGGTTGGCCACGTGGCGAGAGCGGCGCGCCACCATGCCAGACAGAACGACGTCATGCTAGCGCGCTCGTGGGCAGGCCACCCCATGAACCCGTTCCCCTCGTGTTCGATACGCCGACCGAGCGTCTCGCTGTCCCACCAGGTCTGCTGGCCCGCCAGTTCAAGGGAGATAAGCTCAAAGAGCCTCGGGAGGAAGTGTTTGAAGTCGACCTCCTCACCCCACGTGCCCGGGTTCCCCACCACAAAGCTCAGATCGTGTGCCGTAAGCTCACGTAAGGGCTTGGCACGGAGCAGAGCGTCGTCCTCGTCGGTGACACAGTGATCACAGCGGGAGATGTCGGCAACAGCGCGCAGTGGGTAGGACGAGAACGTTTCATAGAGGGCATCCGTTGCGGTGCGCAGCGCCTCCCACTCCGGCAGGGCAATGATCGACACCGTATGCATGTCACCCTCCTCCAGACGTTCTCGCCTTTGCCCTATTCTACACCGGTTGACAGGGAATCGGTGTTCCTGCTGGAGCAGGTAATATTCATCCACGGATACAACAACTCCCCCGCCCCTTCAGAAGAGAGGACGGGGGAGTTGGTTCACTCTCGCTACAAAAGTGTGGACTACGACACCTTCCATCACGGGAAGGGGCAGGGGGTGAGGTCGCCTACGCCTCTGTGGACTCGTATTGCTCCTTGATCTGCGAGACGACGCCCGGATCGAGCAGCGTGGTGGTGTCGCCGAGCACACGCCCTTCGGCGATGTCGCGCAGCAGGCGCCGCATGATCTTCGCGCTGCGGGTCTTGGGCAGCTCGGTCGTGTAATAGATGCGCTTTGGGCGGGCCAGCGCGCCGATGCTGCGCGATACGTGCTCGCGGAGCTCGGCCGTCAGTGCGTCGTTCGGCGAGTAGCCGCCACGCGGGGTGACGAACGCCATGATCGCCTGCCCGGTGATCGGGTCCGTCGCGCCGATGACCGCCGCCTCCGCAACCGCCGGATGGCTAACGAGCGCGCTCTCCACCTCCATCGTGCCGATGCGGTGGCCCGAGACGTTGAGCACGTCGTCCACGCGGCCGAGCAGCCAGTAGTAGCCATCCTCATCGCGGCGAGCACCGTCGCCGGTCAGATAGATGCCCTCGTAGCGGCTCCAGTACGTCTTGACGTAGCGGTCCGGGTCGCCCCAGATCGTGCGCGACATCGCGGGCCACGGGCGCTTGATGACGAGGTTACCGCCCATGTTCACCGGCACGCTGTTGCCTGCCTCGTCAAAGATATCCGCCTCGACGCCCGGGAACGGCAGCGTGGCCGAGCCTGGCATGGTGGCGACGATACCCGGCAGCGGCGTGATCA
>CAYRVF010000069.1:0-29144 GCA_964427535.1 uncultured Ktedonobacterales bacterium | reverse complement strand
TGCTGTCGCCGGTGTGGATGCCGAGCGGGTCGAAGTTCTCCATGTTGCAGACGGTAATGCAGGTGTCGGCGCCGTCGCGGATGACCTCGTACTCGATCTCCTTCCAGCCGCCGAGATACTGCTCCACGAGCACCTGCGTGATGGGGCTGGCGGCGAGTCCGCTGGCGGTGATGCGCTCCAGCTCGGCGCGCGTGCGCGCGATGCCGCCGCCGGTGCCGCCCAGCGTGAAGGCGGGCCGGATGACCGCGGGCAGGCCGATCTCCTCGTCGGAGTAGACCAGCGCATCCTCGACGGTCGTCACCGTCTTGCTGGGCGGCGTCGCGATGCCGAGGTCCAGCAGAAGCTGCTTGAAGAGCTCGCGGTCCTCGGCCTTGCGGATGGTGTCGAGCGGCGTGCCGAGCAGGCGCACGTCGAACTCTTCGAGCACACCGGCCTCGGCGAGCGCGACGGCCATGTTTAGACCAGTCTGGCCGCCGAGCGTGGCGAGAATGCCGTCGGGCCGCTCGCGCGCGATCACGCGGCGCAGCACGTCGACCGTCAGCGGCTCGATATAGGTGACATCCGCCACGCCGTCATCCGTCATGATCGTGGCGGGGTTGGAGTTGACGAGGATGACTCGCTTGCCCTCCTCGCGCAGCGCCCGGCATGCCTGGGTGCCCGCGTAGTCGAACTCCGCCGCCTGCCCGATGATGATCGGACCCGAGCCGATGACCAGCACCGACGTTATCTCTTCGCGCGCCATGTTCTCTAGTGCTCCACCTGCGATAGTCAGACCCTCAGTTGTCGTCAGCCGCTCCAAACTGATGGAGACGTACGTCGGCCACCGGCTGGTAGCCGATCGCCTGATAGATATGGTTAGACGTTGGATTTGCCAGGTTGGTGTAGAGGAAGCAGAACCTGCGTCCCTCGTCGAGTAGCGCCTGGCTCGCCGCGGCGGTACACGCGCTTGCGTAGCCATGTCCGCGGTGCGCGGGCGGCGTGTAGACCGGCCCGATGCGGATGCCATGCGGCGTTGGCCCGCCGTAGCCGACCATCGTGACCGGCCGCCTATCGGCCTCCCAGAGGAAGATGCCGCTGACCGGCGAGTTGAGGCGCTGCGAGACCCAGCGCTCGCCATCTTCCGGCGGGTCTTCGGGCACGGCTTCGCGCTGGAACTCATCCAGCCAGCGCACCAGCAGCGGACGGTCGCACTCTTCCGCGCGGCGCATGCTCCCGGGCACGCCAGCTACTGGCACGACTCCCTCCAGCGCGAAGATGCGCTCGTGCTTTACCCGGCAGACGCTCTGCCCGGTCTGGCGCTGCCACGCCTGGGTGAAGGTCTCGCTCTCGCGCACCGGCCCCACGACTCCAGGAAGCGTGCCGAAGGCCGCGCGCACATCCTCCGCCAGCAACTCGCATGCGGGCGCTACACTCCGCGGGTCGGCGACGGCGGAGAGGATCACGTAGTGCGGCGGCGTGCGCAGCGCGACCGCGACCACCTGGCGGCCCTCCTCAACCGTCGCGAGGTAGTTCGCGCAGGGGTAGATCTCGGGACTGCGCAGCAGCGTCGTGCCGAGGCCGAGCAGCAGGTTGTGCTCCGCCTCGCGCTCCATCAGGAACGGCTTCGCGCGGGCGATGAACCCGGCCGCCTCGTCGTAGCGCACGACCCTCATGCGTCTGTCCTCTCTCAGTCTACGCTCCCTAACTGACCAGCAGCGCGGTGCGCTCGCGCTCGATCATCGCGGCGAAGCGGTCGAACAGCTCGCGGTTGTCCTCCGGCCCCGGCGCGGCCTCGGGGTGGTACTGCACCGAGAAGACGGGCAGCTCCTCGTGCGCCAGCCCCTCGACACTGCCGTCCGAGAGGTTGATCGAGCTGACGTAGAAGCCGCTCTCGGTGGGCAGCGTAGCCGCGTCCACCTGGAAGTTGTGGTTCTGCGACGTGATGGTGACGCGCCCGGTACGTACTTCGCGCACCGGATGGTTCGAGCCGTGGTGGCCGAAGGGCAGGCGGCTTGTGCTCGCGCCTGCGCCCAGGCCGATGATCTGGTGGCCGAGACAGATGCCCATCAGGGGGATGCGCTTCTCTTGCAGCGTGCGCGTCAGCTCTACCAGGCTCGCCACGCTCTCGGGGTCGCCAGGACCATTCGAGAGCAGCACGCCGTCAGGCGAGAGTCCGCGCACCATCTCCCAGGTGACGCTGTGCGGCGCGACGACGACCTCCAGCCCGCGTTCGGCCAGGCAGCGCGCGATGTTGCGCTTGAAGCCTGTGTCGATCACGACCACACGCGGCGAGCCCGGCGCGACTTGCAGCGGCGACCACGGCTCGACGGCGGCGGAGGAGACGTCGGCCACGACATCCAGCTGCGAGACCGTGCGGACGGACTGCGCCTCCTCGACGAGCGCGGCGATGTCGGGCTGCATGCCCGCCGGGTACGTGCGGATGACGCCGCGCAGCGTGCCGCGCTGCCGCAGGTGCCGGGTGAGCGCGCGGGTATCCAGCTCGCTGATGCCCGGGATGCCGTACTTCGCGAGGTAGTCGTCCAGCGTGCCCGCCGCGCGCCAGTTGCTGAACTCGTCGCAGTGCTCGCGCACCAGCAGCGCCGAGAGCCAGGGCCGCCGCGACTCGCCGTCCTCCAGCGCGACGCCGTAGTTGCCGATCAGCGGGTAGGTCAGCACGACCATCTGCCCGCGATACGACGGGTCGGTACAGATTTCCTGGTAGCCGGTCATGCCGGTCGCGAAGACGACCTCGCCACGCCGCCCCGAACGCAACGCCTCGACCGCGCCAAAGGGACGTCCGTAGAAGACCGCGCCGTCTTCCAGCGCCAGCACTGCCACCTCGTCTCGCATCTCAGTCTCCATATGGACCTCCTTCGGGCGTTGCCGCCGATGGCCAACAAAAAAAGCTCTCGTCTCCTCGCGTTTGTTGCGAAGGGACGAGAGCCTGGAGCGCATATTCGCGCCTGCCACGCACCCGTGGTGCCACCCTACTCGGCACAGCGGCTGTAACGACCAGCCGGCGCTCCGGGCACACCATCGTGCGGAGTTGCTGCGACCACTCTTGGTTGTTTCCGGCGTGGGAACCACCCACCCAGCCCTACTTGCGTGCGCTCTGGCGACGCTTTCTTCGGGTGACCGCTTCCGAGCGCGTTCGTGCTGGGGCGCTGCCGTGTTCCGGGCTTTCACTCTCCCCGGATCGCTGTCGGCGGCCACCGGCCTACTATTCTCGGTCAACGCGGACCGTGCGTTATCGTGCTGTGTTTGAACATGTACCGCGCGGAGCGGGTTCTGTCAAGAGCACGACGAGTGGTCGCATCTTCCCTTCGCGCGCTGTGCCAGATCGCCGAAGCGAATCCGGCCAGCGCGATTCAGTTGTTCAGGTTCAGCGTTGGATACACGAGCGGGATGAGCGCCCCGGCTCAGTTCTGTCTGTCGCGGAAGGAGAAGTCCCCCTCCCGCTCTGAGTCGACACGGTAGGGCGGCGAGCCGGTCTGCGCGTTCTCCGCATCGAAGACCACGCGCCCGCCGAGCAGCGTTTGCCGCACGCGCCCGCGTAGCCGGATGCCCGCCAGCGGCGTGTTCTTGCCACGCGAGGCGAACCGCGCCGGATCGACTGTCCACTCGGCGTTCGGATCGAAGATCACGAGATCGGCGGGCGCGCCCACACGCAGCGTGCCTGCGGGCTCCAGTCCCCAGGCGCGCGCTGGGCGGACCGTCAGCGCGGCGATAAGCGTCGCGAGCGGCAGCCGTCCCGTGTGGACGAGCGCGAGCAGCGCGGCCAGCGCCGTCTCGAACCCCGAGATGCCGAACGCCGCCTCGCCGTACTCGCCGTCTTTGTCGATGACCGTATGCGGCGCGTGGTCCGTCGCGATGGCGTCGATCGTGCCGTCGCGCAGGCCCTCCAGCAGCGCCGCGCAATCTTCGGCGGTGCGCAGCGGCGGATTCACCTTGGTGTTCGTGTCGTAGCGCACACCGGATGGCGGCGTCAGCCCAAGGGAGGCGAGCGCGTCCGCGAGCGGGCCGGTGCGCTCGCCCGCGACCCAGGCGTCCGTCAGCAGCAGGTGGTGCGGCGTGACCTCAGCCGTCACCGGCAGCCCGGCACGCTTCGCCTCGCGGATCAGCTCCACCGCGCCCGCCGTGCTCAGGTGCGCCGCGTGGTAGCGCGCCCCGGTGAGCCGCACCAGCGCCAGGTCGCGCGCGAGCATCGTGTCCTCGCCAGCCGCTGGCCAGCCCTTCAGCCCGAGCAGCAGCGAGACGGCGCCTTCGTGCATCACGCCACCGCTGACGAGGTCGTCGTCCTGGCAGTGTTCGACGATGGGCAGCCCGAGTGGGGCAGCATACTCCAGCGCGGACCGCATCAGACGGCTGCTGCTCACCGGCATGCCGTCGTCCGAGAAGGCGACCGCGCCCGCGTCGGCAAGCTCGGCCATCTCGCTCAGCTCATGACCCTGCTCGCCCTTACTGATGGCGGCAATCGGGCGGACGCGTGTCGCAGCGGTGCGCGCCTTGTCCAGCACATAGGCGATGGTCGTCTTGCTGTCGATGACGGGCTGCGTGTTGGGCATGCAGCAGATCGTCGTGAACCCGCCACGAGCAGCCGCCGCCGCGCCCGTCGCGATGGTCTCTTTGCCCTCGAAGCCTGGCTCGCGCAGGTGGGCGTGCAGATCCACGAATCCTGGTGCGACCACCCAGGAGGCGGGCAGATCGACGGTGCGCACCGCGCGGCCCGAAGCCGAGAGGCGGGCGGCCTCCGCATCCACCGCGGCGGCGTCGCCGATCACCGCGACATGCCCATCCACGAGAAGGATCGCGCCCGGCCCGTCGAGATTCTGGCTGGGGTCGACGATGCGCGCGCCGCGCAAGGCCAGCGCCTCGCCGTCTCCACCAGTTGTTGCCTGCGTCACCGGGCTACCCTCTCCTCTCGGCGTCGAGCACGTTCAGCACCTCGTTGACCTGCTCGAGCACTGCCATGCGGACGGCGACACCATTGGTCACCTGCTCTTCGATGACCGACTGCGGACCCGCCGCGACGTCCGCCGCGATCTCCACGCCCTCGTTCATCGGGCCGGGATGCATCACCAGCGCGCCAGGACGGGCCAGTGCGAGCCGCTCGGCGTTCAGCCCGTAGGTGCGGGCGTACTCCTTGAGCGAGGGCAGCAGTCCGCCCTGCATGCGCTCGCGCTGGATGCGCAGCGCCATCACCGCGTCGGCTCCTTCCAGCGCACGCTCGATGCGTGGCTCGACGACGACACGGCGAGCAGTCTTCGTGCCAGCGACGGGACGGGCGGCGTAGAGCTCAGGTGCCGAGTGCGGCAGCAGCGTGCCAGGGCCGCAGAGCACGACCTCCGCGCCCATCGCCGTGAGCGACCAGATATCCGAGCGCGCGACCCGGCTATGCAGGATGTCGCCGAGGATCACGATGCGGCGCCCGTCGAGCGAGCCGAGATGGCGAGTAAGCGTGTAAAGGTCAAGCAGCGCTTGTGAGGGGTGCGCGTGCCAGCCGTCACCGGCGTTGACCACCGCGCCGTCAATCGCGCGGGCGATCACATCCGGCGCGCCAGATTGCCCCGAGCGCACGACGATGATGTCCGCGCCGAGCGCCTGGAGCGTGCGCACGGTGTCGCGCAGCGATTCGCCCTTCGTCACGCTGCTGGCCGAGGCGGTCACGTTCACGACGTCCGCGCCAAGCTTCTTGGCGGCTAGCTCGAAGGAGACGCGGGTGCGCGTGCTGTTCTCGTAGAAGAGCGTCACCAGCACGCGGCCGCGCAGGGAGTCGAGTTTGCGCTGCGGCTGCGCCAGCACGGCCCGCATCGTAGCGGCGCGGTCGAGTACGGCGCAGAGCTCGGCGGGCGACCAGTCGTCCAGATCGAGCAGGTGCCGCCGGGCAGGCAGACGCGGGGCGAGCGACGGGCGGTCCAGCGCGGGGACGCTCTCGATGCGCAGGTCCTCAATCATGCAGGCGCTCCATTTTCTCGGGCTGGCGGCTCAACAGGACGGCATCGGCGCCGTCGGTCTCGCGCAGGCGCACGCGCACGCTCTCGCTGGTCGCGGTGGGCACGTTCTTGCCGACGTAATCGGCGCGGATGGGCAGCTCGCGGTGGCCGCGATCAACGAGCACGGCGAGCTGAATCTTGCGCGGACGGCCGTAGTCCAGCAGGGCGTCGAGGGCGGCGCGGGCGGTGCGCCCGGTGAAGAGCACGTCATCCACCAGCACGACTACCTTGCCCGAGACGTCGTGCGGCATCGGCAGGCGCGCCCCCTCGCCGCGCGGCCTGCGGTTGGGCAGATCGTCGCGGTATGGCGTGACGTCGATCTCGGCGACTGGGACGGCGACGTGTTCGAGGTCGCCGATGCGCGCAGCCAGACGCTGCGCCAGCGGCACACCGCGCGTCCGCAGGCCGATGAGCACGAGATCCGTCGCACCGGCGTTGCGTTCGACGATTTCGTGGGCGATGCGCGAGATCGCGCGGCGCATCTCATCCTCGCTATAGATCAACTTCTCGCCGTCGCTGGCTTCCTCTGGCATGAGGTCCTCTGGTATCGCTAAGCGCTTCATTGAGCTTCCGTCCTCCCCTGCACCAGCTGTGCGGAGGGCAAAAAAAGAGCCTTCCACATCCATCTCACCGGGATGGAGTGAAGGCTTCGGAGTGGCGTCCGCCACGGTTCTTCAGTTTGTAGGCGCGCACGAGCATCCGGCACATCCCTTCCCAGCCTCTCTGGACTGGCATTAAAGGTTCGCTTTCGGGCAGTATACCATGCCGCGATGAATTGCCGCAATGGGGGCGGACCTCACCCTCTACCCCTTCCCTCAATGGAAGGGGCCGTGCGGCGAAGGTAGGAGCCAATCGAAGAGGGTTGTTCTGGTCGAGGCTGAGCGTCCCGCGACTCAGAATCCGCAACCTCAGCCGCTCGCGCCGTCCGGCGTGCTCGAGAGCTGACTGGATGCAATGGGCAAGTCCAGGTTCCCACGCCATCTGACCGTTCGAGCAGCGCATCAAAAGTGTCTACCGCCATCACTATTTCCTCCTGCGAAGCGCCAATGTCATCTGCCCGCCCCTGGCATCGAACGCCCAACAGCGACCCCTTCCCTTGAGGGAAGGGGGCAGGGGGTTAGGTCCGCTGCCCATACGCGATAGAGAACGGTTGGACGCACGAGCCGCGACGTAGCTCCTGGGCGGCGCGCGTGACGGTCGCGTCGTACTCGTCCGCTGGGGCGATGCCGTGCGCGAGGAGAGGTCCGCGCATGCCTTCGATCATCGCCAGCTCGTTCGCGAGGAGCTGCTTGCCAGCCTTCTTCCGGCCGCCGACGGGCAGCGCCAGCTCGCGCACGGTCACACGGTCGATGCCCGCCGCGCGCAGCTTCTCGCTCAGCAGCTCGCCGGTGCGTAGGTCGATTCCTGCGCGGCTGGCAAGCTCGGCACCCCAGCGCACGAGCTGCTCCAGCGCTGGACCTCCCTCGCGCGGGATCGTCGCCTCAACCAGCTCAATCCAGCCGCCGCGCGCTGTCACACGCACGATCTCGCCAAGGACATCCGGCCAGCGGGGCGCGGGAATCGCCTTGGCGAGAAAGCGTGCGTGCGTGAGATTGAATGCGCCATCGGCGAATGGCAGCCCGTCGAGCACGTCGCCCTGGATATGTACACAGTTCTCAGGAGCCGTCTCCGCGTCGCGTGCGGGGCGGATGTCGAAGGCGGCGACCGCGGCCGAGGGATAGCGCGCCGCGACCGAGCGCGCCCAGATATCCGTTCCGCTGCCGACGTCGAGGATGCTCGTCGGAGCGCTGACCGGCGCGAGGAAGTCGGCGCCCAACGCATTCCGCAGCACGGCATGCTGCGTGTTCAGCCGCTCGATCTCACGGAAATCGGTGGGCAGCAGGTAGGGCAGAGCGAAGGAGCGCGGCGGGCCGTCAATCTCATCTGGCCGCGTCTCTAGTTGGGCGACCGCCGTCGAATCTGTCGCGCTGGCAGTCGTGCTCTGCCGCCGCCTGAACCACATCATCCACGCTCCCCCCGCACTTTTCATTTCCGCACGGCAGTATACGATGCCAGTGGTGGTGCGGGGGAGAGGAGTAGGCTCTCCGGGCGGCAGACGCACGCCGTCATTTCGCTTAAAGACGCGAAACGGCCCTCTTTCCCCAGCGATGAGGAACGAGGGCCGTGGAGCAGCCACCGTGGCCGCTAGAGCTGTGGTACCGCTGTGCGGTCGAGCCGCTCCTTGAGGGCGCGGTGCTCGTCAGAGATGGCGGCGGGCAGGTGGTCGCCGAACTGCTCGAAGAACTCGCCCTGCTCGGCCCACTCACGCTCGTAGTCTGCCGGATCGACGTCTAGCAGCGCCTCCACCGTCTCGGACGAGAGGTTCAGGCCGTCCAGGTTGAGCGCGTCGGGGGTGGGCACGTAGCCGACGGGCGTTTCACGCGCCTCGGCCTTGCCCTGGATGCGGTCGTGCATCCACATCAGCACACGGATGTTGTCGCCGAAGCCCGGCCAGAGGAATTTGCCGTCCGAGTCTTTGCGGAACCAGTTGACGTGGAAGATCATCGGCGGATTGGACGCGCGCTTGCCCATTTCGAGCCAGTGGCCCCAGTAGTCGCCCATGTTGTAGCCGCAGAAGGGCAGCATCGCCATCGGATCGCGGCGGGTGATGCCGACCGCGCCGGTGGCCGCGGCGGTCGTCTCGGAGCCCATGCCCGCGCCGACGAAGACGCCGTGCTGCCAGTTGAACGCCTGGTAGACCAGCGGCGCGACACGCGCGCGACGTCCGCCGAAGATGAACGCTGAGATCGGCACGCCCTGTGGGTCCTCCCAGTGCGGCGAGATGCCCGGATTCTGCGAGGCGGGCGCGGTGAAGCGGGAGTTCGGGTGTGCCGCGTTCGTGCCAGGGCGCCACTCGTTGCCGAGCCAGTCGATCGTCCCGGCGGGCGGCGTCTTCTGGTGAGGATCGATGCCCTCCCACCAGGGCTGCCGGTCGGGTGTCAGCGCGACGTTGGTGAAGATCGTGTTCTTCTCGAGCGAGGCCATCGCGTTGGGGTTCGACTCTGTGTTCGTCCCTGGCACGACGCCGAAGTAGCCCGCTTCGGGATTGACCGCCCAGAGGCGCCCATCCTCGCCGATGCGCAGCCAGGCGATGTCGTCGCCGACGGTGAAGACCTTCCAGCCCTGGTCCTCCAGCGGGGAGACGAGCATCGCGAGATTCGTCTTGCCGCACGCGCTCGGGAACGCGCCCGCCATGTACGTCACGTTGCCCGATGGGTCCTGCAGGCCGAGGATGAGCATGTGCTCGGCCATCCAGCCCTCTTTCCAGCCCATCCAGCTTGCCAGGCGCAGCGAGAGGCACTTCTTGCCGAGCAGCGCGTTGCCGCCGTAGCCCGAGCCGATGCTCCAGATCAGGTTTTCTTCGGGGAAGTGGACGATGAAGCGGCGCTTCGGGTTGACGTCGCCGATGGAGTGCAGGCCGGGGATGAACTGACCGCCGTTCTCCTCCATCTGCTCCAGCGCAATGGTGCCCATGCGGGTCATGATACGCATGTTCAGCACGACGTAGGGGCTATCGGTGATCTCCACACCCACCTTGGCATGTGGCGAACCCGCGGGACCCATGAGATAGGGGATGACGTACATCGTGCGGCCGCGCATGCAGCCCTCGAAGAGCTTGCCGAGCAGCTCCTTGGCCTCGCGGGGCGACATCCAGTTGTTGTTCGGTCCCGCATCTTCTTCGCGTTCCGTGCAGATATATGTCAACTGCTCAGTGCGCGCGACGTCATTGGGATTGCTGCGATGAAGATAGGAGTTCGGATATGCTTGCTGATCGAGTTCGAGAAGCTGTCCGTCACGCAGCATTTGAGCGACGAGTTCGGCGTATTCCCGCTCAGATCCATCACACCACACGATGCGGTCGGGCTGGGTCAGCCTCGCCGATTCATCGACCCACGCCTCCAGTGCCTGATTTCCTGGCATTCGACTACTCTCCTCTTCGCCGTTGAATAGACGCGCGCCAGGCACCGTTGCCTCACGACGCGATATTTTGAGTTGACAGCCCCCGGCAGCGGTCCGTGCCGGTGTCTCCACATGTTCTCTCAGCCTACCATTCCGCGTAAAGCCGCGCAAGTTTCGCCGGATGGGGCGGACCTCTCCCGCTTTATGGGAGAACCTCTCCCCCTACTCCCCTCCCCTCGAAGGGAGGGGCCGCTGTTTGAGCAGGTTTGGGCTGCGGACAAAGATGCTTGTCACATGACCTTCCCTACACAGGGGGAGCCTAGCGTGCCGCTTATCGTAGAGCGGGCGCAGGCGAGGCATGCCTCATCCCTAAAACGCTGACAGGCAACCAGGCTCTTCCCCCTTGGCTTCACACGTCTACCTCAGTGCCCCTTCTGTCAGAGGGAAGGGGGTAGGGGTTAGGTTCTGTCAGGCTGCCTATCTAGGCGCTCCTGAAAGTAGTCGCGCCAGACGGCGGGGAGCGTGGGCACGGCGATGGCGCGGCGCAGCAGCTCGGGGTCGTGTCGGTCCTCGGCGTAGAGGCGGGTGACGTCGGTGACGGAGAGGCCGTGTGGATCGCGACTTAGCCGTTCGACAGCGTCACCGGGGCTGATCTCGCCTTCACGCGCGACGGAGAAGTACCAGCCCGTGCGGCGGCTGCGCAGAAAGCGCTTGAGGATGTCGTCGCGGCCAAATTTGATGCCCAGCTTATAGCAGGGCATGCGCGGCTGGGTGACGGTGACCTCGGCGTCGCCGATGCGGAACGTGTCGCCGATAAAGATCTCGTCTTCGAGCAGCCCCTCGACAGTCAGGTTCTCGCCGAACATGCCGTAGGGCAGCTCCATCTCAGGGAGCTCGGCGCGCCAGAACGCATAGTGCTCGCTGGGGTAGACGTAGACGGCTTTTTCGGTGCCACCATGTACGCTGAGATCGGCCTGCTGATCGCCGTCGATGTTGAGGCGGCGCATCCAAACGCGGTGTTCAACCGGATACTTGTAGATGCCGGTGGAGACGGTGCGGCCCTTCGAGAGCACCTGCCGGGGGCGGCCAACCTGGATCGAGACGATACGCATGAACGGGGAGCCTTCCAGCGACGCGGGCGCGGGGCCTGGTGGACGCGCGCCAAGGGATGCCTACAGACAACTATACGCCGGAGAGGAACGCCGCGTTCGTGCGCCAGGGATGGCTCGGCTCGCGAGATCGGCGGAGGCGGGAAGGGCGGGCCACGAGCATGCTGGGTGCCACGAAGCGAAGCGTCTACGCTCTGGTCTGCCCTTCCGCGAACTGAAACGTCCGAGTGGAGGGACAGCGCTCAAGCGAGCGCGTTGGACGGCGTGGCTTTCGGCTAACTGCCGGCGCGCATCTGTGCAGGTGCGGGCATCAGGCCGAGCTGTCGCAGCATGCTCGCCACGTCGTAGTAAAGGCGTGAGCGCACGACCCTGCCGTCGCGCATCTCGTTCATCGACACGAACGCAATCTCAGTGGGACGCCCCGTTGGAGGGATTGGCCCGGCGGGACTGCTGAGCGGTCCTGTCTGCGTCCCCCGGCCAACAAACTCGATGGCGCCGCCGGTGTCATCCGCATACACCATCTTCGTCTTGACTTTGCCATCGGGGAACGCGGTGTACCACTGCTGGAAGAACTGGCGCAGCCCATCCGGCCCACGAAGGATCTCGCCGGTGGGGACATTGAGGTTCTCGAAGTCTGGCGCGCACCGTGCGGCGGCCGCGTCAGGGTCGCGGTTGTTAAATGCTTCGTTGATCGCCCTCAGGGTTGCCGCGTTTTCTTGTGCTCCCATACAACTTCCTCCCCAATCTGTCTTACCGCAGAGCAAGGAGTCGCGCACAACAGACCGCTTTGGGCACCCAGTGCTCCTCAGTGTATCTTTTGCCTCTGACCATCCGCAACGCACTCTCTATGTTCGCCGATTCGCTCGGCATCGAAGGGAAGGCGCATAAAACACCCCCATCTACCGACACGGCTCGGTAGATGGGGGAATAGAGACGGGAACGAACACCCGCTCACTGGCGGATTCCGTTCGCACTGCTGGCGGTAGCGCGTCATGCGCTCTCGCCGCCAGCGATCAGATTGCTCTCAGCGGCGGCTTTAGGAGTCGAGGATGTCGTCAGTCTTCCGCTCGACCTTGCCCATGCCCTGCTGCACGTTGCCTTCGAGCTGCTTGTCCTTGCCCTCTGCCTCCATGTCGCGGTTGCCAGTGACCTTGCCAAGGCCCTCCTGCGCCTTCCCAGTCGCTTCCTTGATGTTGCCTTTAAGCGAGTCAGCGGTGCCCTGGGTGCCAAGGTCGCGATCATCATCCATGCGGTCGTTGGTCATTGTGTATCTCCTCCTACATGTGCCGAACCAATCTCACCGCCACGTCGTCGTGGGGGGCCTGCCACACATCGTCCTTGCACGGCAAGCGTGGTCCGGCGACACTGTTACACGGGAAGATACTACGCAAGTTCTGTGCCTTGCATGCCACACGGAGGGTGCCTGGTGATAGTGCCGGCGCCCGGAGCGAGCATGGCGACCGCCACCGGAACGGTGAGTGTGATGCGTGTGCCGCTCGCCGGAGCGCTCTCGACGCTGAGGGTCGCACCAATCAGCGCCGCCCGCTCGCGCATGCCGAGGAGTCCGAGCCCGGAGAGCCTTTCTGGCGCGGCGGAGTACGGTGTGGCGCTCGCGCGGGCGAGGGTCGCGGCGTAGTCGAACCCGATGCCGTCGTCGCGGACACACACCCGCACCTGCGTCGGCTGATAGACCAGCTCCAGGCTCGCAGAGGTCGCCCGCGCATGCTGCCGCACGTTCGAGAGGGCTTCCTGCGCGATGCGATAGACGCTGACCTCTACCTCGGGGACGAGCGCGACCGGCGCACCAGACTGGAGCAACTCGCAAGGCAGCCCGCGCCGTGTCACATCGCTGGCCAGCGAGGCCAGGGCGGGAGCCAGACCCAGATCGTCGAGCACCGAGGGACGGAGGTCGCGGCACGCCCGGCGGATGCTCTCCACCGAACGGTTCGCCAGATCGCCCAGCTCCTGCACGAACCGCGCGTCGGCGGCGTCGAGTGGGGTGCCATCCAGCCGGGATGCGAGGCTGTCGAGCCCGCGCGAGAGCGCGACGAGCGCCTGCGCCGTGTCGTCGTGCAGGTCACGCGCGAGGCGACGCCGCTCCTCCTCCTGTGCCCGCGTAATCAGCGCCGCGTAGCCCGTAAGCTCGGCTTCACGCTGACGCGCCATGCTGAGCAGTTGTACGGTGAGCTGCAGCTCGGCCGTTTTGTCGCGCAGACGCGTCGTGAGGATCGCGAGATAGTACACGGCATAGAGTGGCACGAGAATCACCGCCCAGGCGAGCTGGAACTCACCTTCGTCCAGCACCTCGGCGAGCGGCAGCAGCGGTCCGAAGACGAGCAGCAGCGCCTGGAAGCGCATCGCGGGCCGCAGTAGGCTGCTCCCCCAGGACCGCAGCAGCGACCTCCGTGGCGGCCGTTCGGCCAGCGTGCGTTCGAGTGAGATACTGAGCCACAGCACCAGCGTGGCGGCCATCGCGGCGAGGAGATGCCCAGGGAAAGGTAGGACATGACTCGGGATGGCGCGCACGAACAGGTCGAACGCGATCGCGGCGACGATGGTCGTGGCTCCGGCCGCAACACTGTCCCAGAGTACGCGTTTGACACTGCCAAACGAGAGCGACCGCGACGGTAGCTCGGCCAGCACGGGCACACCGAGCGCGAGCACGATGGCCGGCCGCGGCCCCACCAGCACAATCGCAGCGAGGTACAGCGTGTAGAGCGGATCGGGCGCCTCAGGCGAGTCGAAGCCGGGCCGCGCGCGGATGGCCCGTGTGGCGATGGCCGTGACCAGCGTCACCACGCCGATGGTGGCTATCGCGGCTGGCGGCGTGCGCGGCTGGTACACGAATGGTGCCACGACCGATAGCAGCACGAGCAGGACGATGCACCCTGCGGGTGCGAGGCTCGAGCGGCCATCTGGCGAGACGCCGGCGACCCCGTTCATCGGCTTTGCGTGGCGGTCGTGTGACAGTTCTCTCATAGTGTCCAGTAGGCTACTTCGCATCAGTCTCCACAGACGTCGTCATCGTCCTGGGTGCTCGCGTCACTGCCGCGTGTCGGATGCCGCGTGTCGGATGCCGCGTGTCGGATGATCTCACAGGCGGTCGTCGCGCGCTCCGTCTGTCTCCGCGGATACGCTCGGCGCTTGGCGCGTCTCGTCGAGTGTAACCCAGCCACGTCGAAGCGCGAGCAGCACTGCCTCGGTGCGTGAACTCACGCCCAGCTTCGTAAATATGTTGCCGAGATGGGTGTGTACCGTTCGCACGCTGAGGTTGAGCCGGCGCGCGATATCTTTATTGGGCAGGCCACGCGCCGCTTCGCGCAGCACCTCCATCTCACGCTCTGATATCGGCGGTGTGCTGACGACGACCGGTGGCTGGGCGACGGCATGGCGCAGCGCGCGAACGGCGATGCTCGGGCGCAACACGGGCTCGCCACGCGATACCGCGCGCACCGCTGCCACAAGCTCCTGCCCGCGTACGTCTTTCAGGAGGAATCCCGCTGCTCCGGCGTCGAGCAGCGCCATTACGTACTGGTCGTCGTCGTAGGCGGTTAGCGCGAGCACCGCCACCCCGGGCCGACGCTCTTTGATGCGGCGTGTGGCCTCGATGCCCGACATTCCGGGCATGGCGACATCCATGATAACGACATCCGGAGTGCGTCGCTCCACCTGGTCGATGGCCTCCTGGCCGTCTGCCGCCTCGGCCACGACGCGGAGGTCCGGCTCGCTTTCGAGCAGACGCCGTGTGCCCTCGCGCACAAGCGCATGATCATCCGCGATGAGGACGGAGATTTGACGGTCACTTCGCTTGGTCGTCATAGCGTCACGCACCCCTTCTCTCTAGCGACGATGCTCATGGGACAAGGTGTGCTGTCCGCCGCGAGGGCTCCAGCATGTGAAATACGTCTCTGGTGGTCCTATTGTACTCGATGCGAGATGGATATGTAGACTAGTCCCTTTTGGCGGAGGCAGAACCACACCCCCAACCCCCTCCCCTTGGAGGGAGGGGTCGTGAGGCGGGCGTTTCAGGTGAAGGGGTACGCAACGGCGCTGCTCACTGTGGTAGGGGCGAGGCGTGCCAGGTCCGACCCCCGCCGGTGGCGACTATGACGCTGGCGGTGTCATCACAGGCGACTGCACTGGCAGGACGGGCCACGCGAGCATCTCGACACGGCGGGAGAAGTGCAGCAGCGGCGGTGTGTCAGGCAGCGCGAGACCCGCTGGCAGCGTCATTGTGTTGCGGGAGATGCTGGCTTCGGCGGGCTGCAGCGGCCAGCGTCTGTGCAGGATGTCGCCCTCGTAGAGGCGCCCGGAGGGAGACTCACTGTAGAGACAGTAGCGCTCGGTGAGAAAATGCTCCAGCGAGCCGGGACGCGAGGTAAACACGGGACCCGTAGGCGCGTAGGTCGCCGCAAAGCTTGCGGGTGTGGAGCGCGGATCGTGCCGTTCGCAGACGTAGGTGATGGCGTCGTGCTGACGCCTGCAACGGAACCGGGCGTGGTAATAGGGCAGGAAGAAGAACGCGCGCGCCAGCACGACCGCGAGCGGACTGCTGGCATCCAGGCTGAAGAAGTAGACGCCGGGCCGGTTGTTCGCCGTCACATAGGTGCGCACGTTCAGCTCATAGAACCGCGAGACGTAGGGCAGCGGCGGGACGAAGCGCGGCCGCACGCCGGTCATGATGAAGGGCACCACGCCGATCCATGCCTGCCCGTCGTAGGTGTCCAGCGTGAGACCCAGTGGCAGTTTCTCCGCGACCTGTTGGGGCGGCAACGGCCAGTGCGCGAAGAGCAGGTCTTCCCAGTTCTGGCGCAGAATCCACGGCGTCTTCGGCACGGGCCATGGTCGATGCTCCGCCTCGCGGAGTATCTCGCTGGCATGCATAGCTCGGTATCCTTCCCGGTGTTTCCGCCGCTTCGGTGGTAGACATGTGCCTTTCACGCAGGATATTCAACCACAGCCGCAGCCTGACAAGTGGGCACAATCCACGCAGGCGACCGAGGCAACTTCCGTTTCGCAATGCGTCCCACCGCAGTCACAGGCGACGTTCTGCCGCACGAGAAGCGGTTGCCTGGATCACATTCACCCGCGGCGCTTCCGCTGGATTTGCGGCTTTGTCGTAGGAGGAGTCTGCATGGGAAACGACATCGATGATGAACCAGCACCATCCTCAGGACAGATATTTGCACGCAGCAATGCGAGGATTTCAAGCTGCTGCTCATTTATGCGGTACAGCAAGTCAACCTCTTCGGCCTCATGATCGTCGCGCAGGCGGTCCTTCTGCGATTGCCTATTCTGGCTCATCATAATGATAGGCGCCGCATACGCGGCCTGTGTGGAGAACAACAGATTGAGAAGGATGAATGGATAGGGATCCCACTTCTCAAATATGCCGACAAGATTTAGCAGAATCCACAGTCCAACGAATATCGACTGTCCAATGATGAACTTCCAACTGCCCATGCCTGTGGCAATGTCGTCGGCAAGTCGCTCACCCAGATTACGTGGCGTATGGATGTAGGCGCGAGCCTTGACCTTGCTGTTACGCACCTCATCAATCAATCCGGTTCTCGTTGTGCCGATCGTCACAGTGGTCCCCCTCTCCGCGTCACACCCTCTCTTCGTCCATTGTACCAGTATACCGAGCGGGCAAAGCAGCCCCGCGCCTGTGAGTTGCCTTCACGAATGCCTACGCGACAGGTAGATTGACATGACTTGTGCGTACTCCCATCTCGCCCCGCTTGCGAACGGGGGAGCGGAGATGGTACCGTCGCAGGTGTACCGGTGGTGAGGGGCAGCCATGCGCGCTCGCGCGTGGCTGAGTCAGGGGAGTTCTATCCGGCACGCGAGGAGGACCGCTATGAGTACCGATAACACGCATGCCTCCCAGAGCACCTCGTCTGCTGATGGCGTTGTCACCCGGCCCAGTCCCTATCCTTTGGATGAGACGGTGAACCGCCTCAGGTCGGCGATTGCGGCGAAGGGGCTGACGCTGTTCTCCCTCATCGACCACAGTGGCGAGGCCGAGCGCGCGGGACTCACGATGCAGCCCGCGAAGCTGCTGATCTTCGGCAGCCCCAAAGCGGGAACGCCGCTGATGGTCGCGTCGCCGCTGCTCGCGCTCGACCTGCCCCTCAAGGCGCTCGCCTGGCAGGACCCCGCCGGTCGCGTGCTGGTCAGCTATAACAGTCCCGCGTATCTTGCCGCGCGCCATTCCATCCCCAGCGAGCTCGTCCCCAACATTGCCGGCATTGGCCCGCTGATTGACGGCGCGCTCTCGGCCTGATGCCTAGCCGGAGCAACGCGATCGCGGGCGCGCATGCGGGGCCGTAGCCGGCGGTGTGGCCGCGGCCGGAGGTGCAGAGGCGATGGCCAAGAACGACCCGACCGGCGAGGCGAAGCCCTCGCCCAGCGCCACGCGTGACCACCTCGCGAACGAGCGCACGTTGCTTGCCTGGGGACGCACCAGCATCGCCATCATGGGGCTGGGCTTCGTCGTCGCGCGCTTCGGCCTGATTACTCGCGAACTCGTTCCCCCGGTTGGGAGGGTGCTCCCGACGGGAACCTCCACCGTGCTCGGTGTGGCGCTGGTGATCTGCGGCGCGCTGCTGCTGCCGTTCTCACTCTGGCGCTACCTGCGCGTGATGGACGACATTCAGCACGGCCGCCTGCGCTGGAGTCCGGTGCTCAGTATCGTGCTGATGGGCATCCTCGCGCTCGCGGGCGTCATCCTCGCCGTCTATTTGTTGCTTACCGCTTGAAGAGGCTGCTGACAGGGACGCGCCGTCGTCACAGGTTGCTCCAATCGGCGGGATTCCAGGCGAGGGCGGCGTAGAGGCGTGTCATCGCCGCGTTATCGAGCAGAGCCGCTGGCCCTTTCGGGTCGAACACGAAGACGCCACGAGCATCGCGGCGGGACTGCCACGCCCACTCGGCGTAGTCGCGCGCGGCAGTGGCGTAGCGCTCGTCGGATGTGGCGGCCTGGAGCGCGAGCAGGTGCTCCAGAAAGATCGCGTTAAAGGCGGGCGGCTGCTGCTGAAGCCGGTTCTGCTGTCCGTAGAACTCCAGCGCGGCGTCGGCCAGCCGCACGGCCCGGTCGAGATAGACAGCCTCTCCGGTCACCTGATGCAGCAGCAGATGCACGCCTATGGGAACACCCTGGTTGTAGCTCCACTGTGTCGGCTCTACCGCGCCCGCGAGGTCCAGGTGGTCCCAATACAGACCATTAGGGGCGAGCAGATAGTTGTTCGTCCAGTCGTACATGCGGCGCGCCCAGTCGAGCGCGTCGGCATCCCCGGTGAGACGGTGCAGGCGCAGGCCCACCTCGGCGGCGGGCATCGTCGAGACGGTGTTGCGGTCGCGACTCCAGCGCGCCTGGGTCCAGAAGACACCACCCGGCGCGGCGTGCGTGGCGTCGGTATCCCACCCCGAGACGAGCAGGGCGAAGATCTGCCGCGCCCGGACGAGCGCACCAGCGTCGCCGGTCAGCGTGTGCAGGCGGAGCAGCGCCAGCGCAACCCAGGCGTTGTCGTCGTAGAACAGGTCGCCGCCCCGGTCATACGGCCGGAGTGCGTTCGAGAGGTAGCCCGGCAGGCCCGTCGCGCTCGTCGCGGACCAGTACCGCTCCTGCCCAACCGTACGCGCGCGCACCTCAGCCGCGATATCGCGCCCGGCCACGTCGCGTATGCCCAGCAGGTTGATGGTGGCCACATGCGCCTGCGAGAACGGCCATTCGGAGGTGTGGCGATGATCGCCCTTCTGTGCGGGAACGTGCTCGGCGTAGAGATTTGAGCCGTCGCGCTGGAAGAACGTGGCCTGCATCGCGTCATAGGCCGCGAGCGCCCGTTGGGTCGCCTCGGATGTACTCATCTGTGTCCACCTCCTCTCGCACTGCCACCACGCTACTCAAGCACGCCGCGCTGGCGCCAGTGGTCGCACCGATGATGCCGTACCAGGCGCCGGACACCGTGTCCGCGCACGCGAGTCTTCACAGTAGCGCACCGACGAAACATCGCCGGTCGCAGTCTCCACTGAGGCAATGAGCAGACGTAATTAGAGAGCGACACGCCGACTAGACCTGCGAAGCTTTAGCATCCCCTTAAAGCGACATTAATGCCGACAAGGTACGCTCTCCCATGTTTGACGGCCGATGGGGCCAGAGCGAGGAGAGCCGCGACACAGCGGCTCCCCACGATGTCTACAAGATGGAGGTGCGATTTCATGCGTCTGAACCGAATGGTGGCCGGAGCGGCAGCGGTAGCGCTGATAGCAAGTGCAGCGGTGGCTGGTGTGGTGGCCGCGCATGGCAACGACAATCGCCAGGGCGGCGAGGCGGGTGTGCCGCGCTACCAGCACGTGTTCGTGATCATGATGGAGAACTCGAACTACGACCAGATTATCGGGAATACGAATGCGCCGCACATCAACGCGCTGGCGCAGCGGTACGGCCTGGCGACGAGTTACTACGGCGTGACGCATCCGAGCGAGCCGAACTATGTCGCGCTCGTCGGCGGCAGTTACTACGGCATCCAGGACGACGCGCCGTATACCACGCATCAGATCTCGAACCCGAGCCTCGCCGACCAGCTGACCAAAGCCGGTCTCAGCTGGAAGACCTATCAGCAGTCGATGCCCTCCGTCGGTTACACGGGCACCACCTATCCGTCGTCCACGAACGTGCTCTACGCCTCGAAGCACAACCCGTTCATGAACTTCACGAGCATCGTCAACAACCCGAAACAGCTCGCCAATAGCGTGCCGCTCGACCCATATCTTCAGTCCGACCTACACAGCGGCGACGTGCCAAACTTCAGCCTGATCGTGCCTGACCAGTGCCACGACATGCACGGCACCAGCTCCTGCTCTGATTTCAACACGAACATCCAGGTCGGCGACGCGTATGTCCAGAGCCTCGTGGACCAGATCAAGGACGCGCGCTTCTGGAGCCATGGTAACAACGCCATCGTCGTGACATGGGATGAGAACGACTTCAACTTCACTGGCACGACCGGTTGCTGCGATGCCAATCCGGGCGGCGGTCGGGTCGCGACGATCGTCATCACCAACCACAGTGAGCACCCCGTTCAGGACGCCACGCCGTACAACCACTACTCGCTGCTGCAGACGATTCAGGATGCCTTCCGCCTCGGCTGCCTGCAGAACACCTGCGACACCAAGAACGTGACGCCGATGACGAAGCTCTTCCGCGGCAACGACTAAATTCCTTTCTGAGCGCATTCGCGCACCGCAGTCTCGGCCCCTTCTCCTCGCGGGAAGGGGCCTTTTCGTCATGTCTCGCCTGCAACCACTGCGCTGGGCCGCGTCTGTGCGAGAGCCGCGGCGGGCGAGACATGCCTCGCCCCTACAGAACGGCGTAGAGAGCGCGTTTCTGCTTAAGTGGAATATGTGAAACGTATCGAAGCTATTTCGCGGGTAAGAATGGTTTGCAATATCGAAACTATTATGATAGGATAAACGTAGTTACGAAATGGAGAGTGCGATATGGAGACATCTGAGGATCGTGCGGCGGCTCTGCAAGCCGTGCAGGATGCGCAGAAGGCGATCTTCCATGCGATGCAACAGGGGTCGGCGCCCGAGTGGATGCATCTCGACCTCACGATGGGCCAATTGAAGGCGCTGATGGCACTGGCCTCGCAAGAGGGCATGAACGTCAGCTCGCTGGCCGACGCGCTGAACGTAGGCAAACCTGCCGCGAGCATTCTGGTCGACCGGCTGGTACAACTGGGGTATGCCGAGCGCACCGAGGATGCCGAGGACCGGCGCCGCACGCTGCTCGCGCCGACATCCGCCGGGCAGGAGCTGGTGACGAGCCTTCGTCAGGGTGGCTCCGAGCGCTTCGCCCGCTGGCTCGAACATATGGAGTCAGGCGACCTGGCCGCGCTGGCGCGTGGAATGCACGCGCTGGCGCACGTCGCTGAACGCGATCTGGTGCATAGCTCCACACTCGTGAGCTAGCCGCGCGCATCTGTTGTTCTTGGAATTGGGAATGTGGTGGTGTTCATGGCACAGACACTTTCTGCCGATCAGGTGACTGGTGAGAGCACGGAGAACGTCGCCGTCGCGTTGAGCCGGCAGCGGCTCATCCCAGTGCTGGTGGCGTTGCTGCTGGGCATGTTGCTCGCGGCGCTCGACCAGACCGTCGTCGGCACCGCGATGCCGCGTGTGATCGCGGATCTTGGCGGATCGAATATCTCGTGGGTCTATACAGCCTATCTGCTGGCTTCGACGGTCGCGGTGCCGATTTATGGCAAGCTCTCAGATATCTATGGGCGCCGTATCTTCTTTATTGGCGGCATGGTGCTCTTTCTGCTTGGTTCTGCGCTCTCAGGCACGAGCCAGTCGATGACTCAGTTGATCATCTATCGGGCCATCCAGGGGCTCGGCGCCGGTGCGCTGATGCCCATCGCGCAGGCTATTATCGGCGACATCTTCACGCCCGCCGAGCGGGGCAAGTGGCAGGGCCTCTTTACCGGCGTCTTCGGCCTGGCGACCATCGTCGGCCCGATTCTCGGCGGCTTCATCACCGATAACTGGGGTTGGCGCTGGACCTTCTACGTCAACATGCCAGTCGGAGCCGTCGCGCTGGTCGCCGCCGCGCTGACGCTGCCCAGACTGAGCCAGCATCGCCAGCACAAGATCGACTACTTCGGCTCGGCCGCGCTGGTGCTCTGGTCCGTCCCGCTGCTGCTCGCGCTCTCGTTCGGTGGCAACCAGTACGCGTGGAACTCGTGGCAGATCATCGCGATGTTTGTCTTCGCGGCGGTGATGCTGATCGCGTTCATCGTCATCGAACTGCGTGCCGCCGAGCCGATCATCAGCCCGCGCCTCTTCACCAACAGCATCTTCATCGTCTCGGTATTCACGATGTTCCTGCTGAGCGCCGGGATGTTTGGGGCGATTCTCTACCTGCCGTACTTCGTGCAGGACGTGATGGGGCAGTCAGCGACGAACTCCGGCGCCATTCTGACGCCGATGATGCTCGGGTTCATCTTCGCCAGCCTGGTGAGCGGACTGTTGCTCTCACGGACCGGCAAGTACAAGGTAATCGCGCTCGTCGAGTTCGCCATCGGCGCGGTGGGTATGTTCCTCTTCTCACGCATGACGGTCGATACGACCAACGGCGAGCTGTTGCGGAACATGGTCATCACGGGCCTGGGCATCGGCGGTGTCATGAGCCTGTTCACCATCGTCGTGCAGAACGCGTTCCCGCTCAATAAGATCGGCGAGGTCACGGCGTCGCTCTCGTTCTTCCGCTCGATGGGCGGCACAATCGGTCTGGCCGTGCTCGGCGCGGTGCTGACCAATGGCTTCTCCGACAATCTGAAGACGAACATGGCCAAGGTCATGGCGACGTTGCCCACGGCGGTGCGCCAGCACTTGCCGAGCGGTGGCATCTCGAGCATCGGGCAGATTCAGGGCAGCTCGGCCGCGTTGCAGGCCAAGTTCGCCGCCTTGGGTCCCGAGGGAATCGCGATCTACCACCAGCTCATGCTCGCCGTGCGGACCAGTTTCTCGTCGGCCATCACGGAAGTCTTCCTGATCGGCGCGGTCATGATGGCGCTCTCCTTCGTGGCGACGCTCTTCCTGCGTGAGATTCCGCTGCGGAAGTCGCTCAAGCCCGCCGAGGCGAGCACCGAGGCAGCCCAGGCTGAGACGGAGCCGCTGGCCGTCGACCTCACATTCTAACGCTCGACAGAGCATCCGCGAGCCCCCTTCCAGCTTTGGGAGGGGGCTTTGCTATGTCCTCTAGGCATGCATCATAGTGGCTGAGGCGAGGATGTGGCGGATGGCAACGCGCGTCGCATCTCGGCGATGGAGGGGCCTCACCCCCAGCCCCTCTCCCTGCGGGGAGAGGGGAGAGCCTGCGGCAAATGTGGTTGCCCGCAGGCGACGGCAGTAGCTCCCCTTTCCCTTCGCAAGGGGAAGGGGAGCGAGGGGGATGCGGCCCCAAGGTTGACCCGGGACGCCGAGCGGCATACAGTGGAGCACGGCCCTCTCCGTCCGCGCGCCGCTTGTCTCCTCGGGCCGTGAAAGGATACGTCGACCGCTATGGCTTCGCACACCGCTCGCATACTCGTCGCCGATGCGACGCTCGTCAATGGCCGCTTTCAGGCGGAGATCGCCGTCGTGATGGAGGATGGACGCATTACCCGCGTCTGCCCTGTCGCCGACCTCCCCGAGGGCACCATCGTCGAGCGGCACCCGTCGCGGCTGCTCGTGCCGGGAACGATCAACGCGCACAACCACTCGTTTCAGTCGATGTTGCGCGGCATCGCCGACGACTGCGACTTCTTCGCGTGGCGCGACCGCGCGCTCTACGGCTACACGCCACGGATGGACGTCGAGGCGGTCTATGCGGGCGGGCGCTTCGCCTTCGCGGAGATGCTGCGCGCGGGTGTGACGACGGTCTGCGATTTCTTCTACATCCATCGCGGCGGCAACGAGACCGACCGCGCCGTCATTCGTGCCGCGCGCGACCTCGGCATGCGGATCGTGCTCGGGCGCACGATGTATGACTGGGACGGTGCGCCCATCGAGTACCGTGAGAGTATCGCCGACGCCGTGGCGCGCACGCGCGAGCTCTGGCAGGAGTATCGCGGGCGCGACGACGTGCATGTGCTGCCCGCGCCTCACTCGCCGCACGGCGCCAGCCCGGCGATGATTCAGGCCGGGTCCGCGCTCGCCGAGGAGCTGGGAACGCGCTTCCACATGCACGTCGCGGAAGGGCGCTACGAGCGCGACACCATCCGCGAGCGCTACGGCCTCACGCCGATTCGCTGGCTGGAGTCGCTGGGCCTTGCGCTCGACCGGCTGACGATCATCCACGGCTGCTGGCTCGAAGACGACGACCTCGACCTGATGGCGGAGCGCGACGTGCGGCTGGTCTACAATCCGGCGAGCAACATGTTCCTGGGCGACGGCGTGACGCGCGTGGTAGATATGCTATCGCGTGGCATCGCACTGGGCCTTGGTAGCGACGGCGGCTGCTCGAACAACCGTGTCTCGGTCTTCGACGAGATGCGCATGTGTGCGTTGCTGCAGAAGGTGACACATCTCAATTCGGAAGTCGTCCCCGCCGAAACAGCCTTCGCGATGGGCACAGAGGGCAGCGCCGCCACGCTCGACCTGCCCGCCGGGCGCATCGAAGCGGGCTATTACGCCGATGTCGTGCTGCTCGACGCCGACGACCCGTCGCTCCAGCCACCGTGGAGCTACGAGAAGAACGTCGTCTACTCGATGACGCCGCATGCCATCCGCGAGGTCATCGTCGCGGGGCGCAGCGTCTATCGCGACGACGAGCCGCTGCTGGTCCCATGGAGCGAGGTGCTCGGTGGCCTGCGCGAGGTCACGCGCGACTGGCCACGGTAGGGGAGTCGTTCTGCCTGCTGGCGCCGTCGCCCGCGTGTGTTTTATGCTGTAGGGCGGAGACGGCGACGCCGGACAATCCGCTTCGCCGCGCCAACCAGAGCGTTTCAGAACTGTTTTTGCACTACACGTCGCCGCGCATGTCGTTTGGGGCGGCGGGAGAACGCGCACTCATGAATCGTATCGCCCGTATCGAGGTGATCGCGGCGCTGGCCTCGCTTGGTCTGGCAATCGCCGTCAGTCTCTATTTGGTCGTCTCGGTGTTGGTGGCGCACGAGGCGTGCTACGGCATGCGCGCGAGCCATCTGCAGTGCGAGGCCGTCTCGCCGGGGGCAGCGGCACGCCTGGTCGTCGTATTGCCGACGGTGCTCGTGCTCTATGCCGCCGGGGCCGCTGGCGCCTGGTGGCACGTGCATGCCCGTGAGGATTCCGCCCGCAGCACGGCATTCGGCCTGATCTGGGGCATCAGCCTGATTCTGTTGGGCATGGTCGTCCCCGCCCTCTCGGGGCCGGGCTTCTATCTCGCGCCGAGCACGGTGCTGATGCTGGCGGCGGCTATTGCGGCCACCGTCACGTTCATTCAGGGCCTTCGCGCGAAGAATCAGTCGGGGGCGCTCGACCAGCACGCCACCACGCCCGACAGGCTGTAGCGCGCGAGGCGGGCATCACGAGCCGCCCACGCGGGTCTCGTTCACCAATGACCTTAGGAGCTTGCGATGTCCACTGAGCCGCAGTCCACACAGCCAGCCGCGTCCGGAAACGGCGTGCCGCTGGTCGGCACACCCGCGCCAGACTTCACCCTCCCGAACCAGGAGGGCACGCCCGTCCACCTCGCCGATCTGCGCGGCAAGCAGGTCGTGCTGTATTTCTATCCCAAGGACGATACGCCCGGCTGCACCACCGAGGCGTGTAGCTTTCGCGACTCGTGGCAGTCGTTGACCGCGCGTGGCATCGAAGTGCTGGGTGTCAGCCGCGACAGTGTGAAGTCGCACGCCAAATTCGCGAAGAAGCACGGCCTGCCCTTCACGCTGCTCGCCGACGAAGGCGGCACGGTGGCCCAGCAGTACGGCGTGTGGGTTGAGAAGAGCATGTACGGCAAGAAGTACATGTCGACCGCCCGTACGACGTTCTACATCCGCCCGGACGGTATGATCGGGCACGTGTGGGAGCAGGTACGCCCCGAGGGGCATGCCGGCAAGGTGCTCGACTTCCTCGAAAAGAACTAAGCATCCGGCCGTAGGAGGCGGGGGCACGGACATCTCGTAGGGCTGAGGGAGCGGGCGAGGCATGCCTCTCCTCTACAGCACGTGCAGGACGTGTACATGATCGTGCGCCCGCCCTCCGTGAGCCAGAGCAACAAGGCATTCTTCGACTATGCGACTCGCGCGACTTCCCCAGGATAACCGGCGCACACAGGGCGCGGATCGGCGCGCCTGGTATCGCCGCAACAGCCCCGAGCATCTGCGTCAGGTGGCCGCGCTCGTCGAGGACGCGATGCGCGGACGGCAGCCGTCCGCGCCGAACCGTGCCGTCGTGCTGGGCGCGGGCGCGGCGACCGAGCTGCCTCTAGAGCGCCTGGCACGCGCGACTGAGTCCGTGACCCTGGTGGATGTCGATGTCGCGGGCATGGGACGCGCTCGAGAGGAGCTTCCGGCTGCACTGCGTGACCGGATCGAGGTTGTGCGCGGCGACGTGACCGGCGGCGTGAGCGACGCGCTCGCGGCCGAGCTGAGTCGGCGGCCCTGGGCGGACCTTGTCGCGCTTGGCGGTCCTGCTGGCCTCGCGCCGCTCGATGCCGCCGCCGCCGCTCTAGAAGGCACGATGGTGCCCGATCCGCCACGACTGCCCTACGTCGAGCCGGGCGCATACGGCATCGTCATCAGCAGCTTCGTGCTGACGCAGCTTTTCAGCCTTCCCCTGCTCGACGTGATCGACACGCTCACCCTGCATGCCCCTGGTGTTGTCGACCTCCGCGACGAACATCCGCACTATGTTGCCGCGGCTGCCGCGTTTCGTCGCCGTATCGCGCTGGCGCATCTCAGCCTGATCGCCTCACTGCTGGCTCGCGGCGGCGCCGCCGTCCTGGCAAGCGACCAGACCGGCTACCTTCTGCCCGCGCGCACCGGCCCGCACATCCGCGACGCACGCGAGTCGTTCGACGTGCTGCCGCCCGACGTGCTCGACGTCCCCGCGGACCTTGATGCCCGCTTCACGCTACTCGGCTCCGTGCGGCGCTGGGAGTGGCTCGTCTCCGCTCCGCAGGGCGAGCTGCCCGGCAGGTTGTACGATGCGTTTGGGGTCGTGTTGCGGCCCAGAACCTCTCCCCCAACCCCTTCCCCTTAGATGGGAGGGGTCGCTTGGCGGAGGCGATGGTGGATGGTAACGGTTGTGGTGGCGCGAAGATGGAGGGGCCTCACCCCGGCCAGCTCCCTGCGGGGAGAGGGGAGGTCGTGGGGCGAACACTGCGCCCAATAGGCCACGAATCTTCAAATAGCGGCCCCTTCTCTCAAGGGAAGGGAGGAGGGGGTGCGGTTCTGCGGGTCCAGCTACATGAGGCCCCGTACACGACCCAGCGGTTCTACCCACAGCGTTTGCCGCCCAAGGAGCGGCTCTGCTATACTGCGGCCTTGGGTGCGGCTATTCGCGGGCGTCAGAACCAGTGAGGAGCGCGTGGCGGAGTTATGGAAGCGAAACTGATCACGGACCGGCGCGCGTGGAACGAGTTTGTCGCGCGCACGGCCACCGGGCATCTGTGCCAGACGTATGAGTGGGCCGAGAACTCCGGTGAGTCGGCGGGGTCGGAGGCGCTGCATCTGGGCGTCGTCGAGAATGGCGAGCTCATCGCCGCGATGCTGCTCACACGCAGCAAGGCCGCTGGCGTCCGTGCGCCGTTCTATTACGCGCCGCGCGGCCCGGTCTGCGCCGACCCCGCTTCGCCCGCGCTGACCGAGTTAATGCGCCGCGCCCGCCGCGAGGTCCGCGCGCGTGGTGGCTTCTTCATCCGCATCGAGCCGAACGTACCGGAGGACGACACGGCGTGGCCCGCCGCCCTCCGGCAGCTTGGATTCCGCACCACCGACCACGTCATCTATCTGCGTAACGCCTGGGTGACGGACCTGCGCGCCGACGAAGACAAACTGCTCGCCAACATGATGACGACCTGGCGGCAGAATATCCGCTCCGGTGCGCGCAAGGGCGTGACCGTGCGGCTCGGCGCGGGCGAGGACGACCTCGACGCGTTCTACCGCCTGCTGGTGGAGACCGGCGAGCGTGACAAGTTCCACGTCTATCCCAAAGACCTCTTCCGCCAGATGCTGGCGAACTACTCAGAGGAGGTGGCGCGGCGCGATGGCACGGCGCAGATGGCGCTGCTGCTCGCCGAGCACGAGGGTATACCTATCGCGGCGGCGACCGTTGCAGTGCTGGGCGCGTGGTCGTGGAACCTGCACAGCGGCTCCTCTGCAGTGCCAGAACACCGCAAGCTGCGCCCGAATTATCTGCTGCAGTGGGAGTGCATGCGCTGGGCAAAGGCGCATGGAGCGGATTACTACGACTGGCGCACGATTCCTGACCCCGACAAGCTCGTGCCCGGTGAGGAACTCTACGGCGTCTACGAGTTCAAGCGCGGCTTCGGCGGTTTCGCGCGCCGGGTCATCCCGACGCAGGATTTAATCGTGCGCCCGAGCGTCTACTATCCGTATTCGGGCGCGGTGGCGCTGCGACGGAGCGTGCAGCGCTGGCGGCGCCGGTCGTTCGAGCGGCAGCGGCACAAGAGCGCCGAGAAGCCAGCGGCGACTCCCTCCGCCGTGTCGTCCAGTTAGCGGCTGGCTGGCGGAGAGACATCGGGACGGAGACGGAAGCGAGAGGATACGCATGCAGGTCGAGATCATCCGTGACGCCGAGCGCTGGAATCGCTTCGTCGAGTCGCAGCCATCCGGGAATATCACGCAGACCTTCGAATGGGGCGAGCTTGGCGCGCATCTCGGCAGCGGGGTGCTGCGTCTGGGTGCGGTGGAGGGCGGCGAATTGCGCGGCACGCTGCTGGCCATCGTCGAACAGGCGCCACTGCTGCACCGGCCGTATCTGTATGCTCCACGCGGCCCGGTCGTCGCCGATCCCGCCTCGCCCGCGCTTTCAGCGCTCTGCGCCGAGGCGGAAAAAGAGGCGCGCCACCGTGGCGCCTTCATGTTGAAGGTTGAGCCCAACATCCCTGACGGTGACGCAGCCTGGACTGCTGCCTTACACAATCTCGGTTTTCGACGCAATTCGCATGCCACGCATCCGCGACGGTCGTGGGTGCTCGACATCCGCCCCGACGAAGACGCGCTGCTCGCCGGGATGAAAGAGAAGTGGCGCTACAACATCCGGCTCGCGGGCCGCCGGGGTGTGCAGGTGCGCGAGGCAACGTCTCCGGACGATACCGCGACGTTCTACCGCCTCTATCAGGAGACCGCCACGCGCGACGGCATCTTCATCCATCCACAGAAGCACTACGACGACTTCCTGCGGCTGTACGGCGCGCGCGGCGCGGCGGCGCTGCTGCTCGCCGAGTATGAGGGCGAGGCCATCGCGGCGCTGATCGTGGCTCGCTGCGGTCCGGTGGCGACGTACATGTTCGGCGCGTCATCGAACGCGCACCGCAACCACATGCCCAATCACCTGCTGCAGTGGACGGCGATCCGTTGGGCGAAGGCGCGCGGCTGCACGCTCTATGACTTCCGCGCCATCGCCGAGGTGC
>CAYRVF010000068.1:0-29326 GCA_964427535.1 uncultured Ktedonobacterales bacterium | reverse complement strand
GATCCCTTTCTGTGGCTCTGGCCGCTCCATATTGCGGAGGATCTCTTCGATCTCTCGCTCGTACTTATGCGGCATGGCGGACACCCCCTGGAGCAGCGATTCCTTTTCTCCTGACCACACCTGCACTGCGCCATACCCCAAGTATACCGTGCGCCGGGACGAGCGACAAGAGATGCACATTCCAGGAGGCTTTCATTCTATTTCTTTCCTGGTATGCTGACGCGGAGCCATAGTCCTGTGTAGCACATGTGCCGTGCGAGCAAGCGGAAGCAGGCTCCGAGTGGCGAGCGCGGGGCAACGAAACGGAGTCAAGCCGGGAGAGCTTGCATCAGGTGTTGTCTAAGCACAAACAATGCCATCAACTCAACCACAGCAAGCACCGTCGCGCCTGCAAAATACGGCAGTAGCTCCCGCCAGCGGGCGAAGACGCCGACCCGTCCCGTCAGGCCGAGCGCGAACACGAGATTGACGAGCGTTAGCGCGCAGAGCAGACCGGCAGACTCGACGAGCGCGATCGGATACAGCAAGAACGCGGCCTGAGATACGACCGCGACCCATACCACCGTCAGCACTGGCAGCATCAGCCCAAGTTGCCCCACAGAACCGAACGACGGCACCGCCAGCTCGACTTTCCAGAGCAGCCCGTTGGTGATCGGGACGATGAAGGCGGCCATCGCCGTGCCCATTCCCAGCCCGGTTGCGAGGCGCAGCAGGTTGTGGGGCTCATACAGATACGGCAGGTGCAGGTCGCGAAAGAGGGAGTTGAACCCGTCGAGGGCCATGAATCCAGCGGCGGCCAACAGTACGAGGCCCGCGCCCAGGCTGGGTAGGCGTGAAGCGCGCAGGCGTCCGGTCGCGGCCAGCACGCCAACAGTCGCGACAAAACCAGTATAGATGCCGGTGTTGCGCGAGCAGAGCGGAAGCTGCTGCCCACCAGGAAAGAACGAGTGGCCGGGCAGTTGCGAGCAGATGCCGCCGTCGAGCGCGCGCAGCCGTTCGATCAGCGTCGCGCCGGGCAGGAAGGCCAGCGCCAGCAGTGCCAGTCCGTAGCCGCAGACGATTCCCCAGACGACCACGTCAGGCGGACGCGGCTTGTGAGCCGCGTCCGGCTCGGCTTCGTTCGCCCAAGCCGCCGTCGTATCGGGTACACCCGGCTCTGTTCGCATGCTGCACGCCTCCAGAGAGGTTGTCGCTATTCACGGGATATGCATGTCTTCACCGTTATCCTACCATGCGGTGTAATGGCCATAAGCCTCAATGTCCTCGAGCAGCGCACTGCTGATGTACTCCAGTGGCTCACCCGTGAAGGGAGGGGACGGCAGAGGAGAAATGTGTGACCTGCATCATCGTCTCAGATAGCGGCCAGTGTTATACTCGCGACGTGCCTGCACGGGTGGTGTGGATACGGGTGAATGTTGTCGGGGCAAAGGGAGAGCAATGATAGCCGAGATTCACGTGCGCCGGGCGGGAATAGCAGTCGTTCTGTTGGTTTTGGCCTGTGTGTATCTTGTTGGTTGTGGCGCATCTCCCTCTATCGCCGCTTCCCCGCATTCATCGTCATTGACGGCGACTGTAGCACCTCCCACAGCAACACCCTCTCCCACCCCGCTATCAACCGCTGATGCCGCGAGCGTCACTGCGGCTTGTCCGCAGATGCCGACGCCAGCTGTACAGGTCGGTGACCTCTACATTGCCACCGTCACGGCCTATGATACTCAAACCGATCCGGGGGCCAAGCTCCCCGATACTCTGCCGCTTCAGCCGTATGCCGTGAGTAGCAACCCAGAGACCGCACCTGGCTATCAGCCGACAAATCCAACTACTGAGCAATACGTCCTTACCCTCTGCAACGGCTCCACGCACCCGCACATCTTGACGGGAGTCCTCGCGCAGATCACGAGCTTCCACGGTTATTCGGGACAACTCAACGAGTGGAACCCATGCAACTTCCCCTATAAGAATCCTAGTGGTGGGGGCGGAGGTGGCTGCGGCGGCGGCGCGGCGGATGACGAGTACATGCAGGCAGCGTTTCCCGCGAGCGCCTCGGTAGGCACGATGGTGACAGCCATGTTCAAGAATACCTCGGTCTGGACTCACCTGACCCCACTGCCCACAAACCTGCCATCAGGATACGCAGTGCGGGTCGGTGTCACCATAACGCCACCGAGCGCGCCGGGCTACTACACGTTCTCGCTCGGGCTTACCGTGGATGGCGGTACGCCCATCATCGCTACAACTACGCCGAATGTCCTGCTGGCTCCCGTGACACACGAGTGGGATGGCACGTCCTGCTCCACGCCCGACATGCAGACACAGCTCGCCGCAGATCCACCAGGTCTCTATGTGTGTCCCCGCTCGTAGCCGCTATGCTGTGTCCCTGCTCTCTGTCGAAGCTCGATCTGCTCGCGCGCGTCCATTCCCGTAGAAGACAGGCCAACACATCGCGAGTCCTCTAGGCGAGGATGTCGGGCCAGTGGGAGTTGAGTTGCCGCGCGGCGATGCGGTTAGCAGCCAGATACACCGAGATGCCGTAGATCAGGGCCACGGGCAGTCAGGTCGAGAGTCCACGTCTGGCCGAAAGACATCGCACCACGAAACTCGCTGTTTCGGCACCTCAGATGCGTTATGCCGCTCAATGCGAGTGGCGGACGCGACTGAACTGGAACGAAACGGCTGGTACGGCAACATGCGGGCGGATGAGGCGACGACGGCAGCTTCCCGTTCACGTGAACACTCAGCGCGCATGCGAACTGGCATGTCCGGCGTCGTGCGTCGATACGATCCGGAGTCACGTCGCCAGTTCCGTGCGGATGGGGCAGCGCAGAGGCGACCGCGCCCGCAGGCTCGTGTTAGCGCTCACTCCGCACCGGCACGCAGGACGCCTCGGTACGCCAGGTCATGTCGACCGCGCCTGCTGCCGCTCTGGGCGCGACTGGTGGCGCTCGCGCTGGCCGTGATCGTCGTTGCGGCCGTGGTGGCCCACACGCTCACCTCGCCGTCCTGGCGGGTGTCCTCTATCGCCGTCGAGGGGACGAGTGATCCGCGCGTCGTCGCCGCGATCGAGGCGTTGCCGCTGACTGGCCCCAACATCTTCCGCGCCGATGTGCCCAAGGACACCTGGTTGATCGCCGCATTGCCCGTCGTCGCATCGACGAGTGTGCATCGCGAGTATCCGCATACGCTGCGGGTGTCGGTCACCGTGCGCCAGCCCGCGCTGCTCTGGCTGACGCCACGCGCCCGGCTCGTCGTCGCGGCTGACGGCACCATCCTGGGGACCGTGACGGATGCGCCGATCACGGTGTCTCCGTCGCTTCCCACGGTGCGCGACACATCCAGCTCGGCAGCGGCCACACAGAGGCTCCGCGCTGGCAAAAAGCTCGACCCGGAAACCGTCGAGATGGCAACGCAGTTGCTTGGCTCCCTGCCACACGAGTTCGGCACTCGAATCGGGCTTCAGTACGACGGAGCACGCGGATTCCTCGCGACCGCGCCAACCGGCACGGTGATCGTCTTCGGGACTCCGGCGGACGCGGCCTCGGTGGCAGCGCCCTCGTTCGGCGCTGGCCTGATGGCTCAGAGTGTTCGAGCGGGGGTCGGGAGGCAGCTCGCGGAGCTCTCGGCGTTGCTGGCGCAACTGAGCCGCGAGGGGCAGAGCGCCGCCGTCATCGACCTGCGCTGGGCCAGCCATCCTGACTATCGGCCCGGCGCCTGACACCACAGCCTCCGGCGCGCGGAAGGAAAGGACGGCACGATGAGCGGGACTGCCCCATACATTCTCACCAGCATCGACGTCGGCACCAGCAAGATCGCCATTCTCGTCGCCGAGCTGGATTCCTCGGGTCGTCTCACGCTCCTCGGCGGCACGCACGTGCCTTCACGCGGGCTGCGTCAGGGTGTCGTGACCGATCTGGGCGCCGCCGCCGAAGCCATCGCCGATGCCGTCGCGCGCGTCGAAGAGTGGCAGGGCGAGCCTATCGACCAGGCATATATCAGCATCGGCGGCGGCCATGTACGAGCGAGACGCATCCACGGCTCGACCACGCCGCAACCCTGGGGCAGACCCGTCGAGCCAGACGATGTCGCGGACGCGATACGCGCAGCGCGGGCGTCGTTCTCGCTGGGCGAGAACCGCGACTTGTTGCACATGGTTCCCTCGGGCTACACGGTGGACCAGCAGGATGGCATTCGCAACCCCGTGGGGATGTCCGCCCGCACGCTCGACGTCGACGTGCATGTCGTGACCGCGACCTCGACTCACATTCAGAACCTGCTAAACTGTCTCGCACATGCGGGTGTCGAAGCCGAGCACTGTGTCGCCGCACCCATCGCCGCGAGCGTCGCCATCCCCGCCGCGCCGCATGGCGAGCTTTGCACCGCCGTAATCGATATCGGCGCGGAGACGATGAGCATCGCCGTGCGGGCCGACGGGAGTATTCTCCACAGCGCGGTGGTGCCGCTGGGCGGCGCGCACCTGACGCAGAGCCTCGCGCGCGCGCTCCGGCTGCGCTTCGACGCTGCCGAGGCGCTCAAGCGTAAGGCCGGGCACTGCGATCCAGCGGCGGTGGCTGACGACGAGCTGATCGAGCTCGCGCCCTTCACCGGAACGGATGAGATCACGCCTCGTCAGGTCGTGGCGAGCATCCTGCGCGAGAGCGCGTGTGTGCTGGCCGAGCAGGTCATCGAGGTGTTGGAACCGCTGCGCTATGATGGCATCTCGCCCGCGATGCTCTTCCTCACCGGAGGAGGGGCTACGCTCCCAGGCATCGACCAGGTTTTCGCCCACGCCACGGAGATACCCACGGAGATCGCTTCGGCGCGTGGGATCGAGGCTGTTCCGCCCGCGTTGAGCGCGCCCGCGTTCACGGTCGCGGCCGGGCTCCTGCTCTGGGGCACGCGTCCAGCCCAGCGCGCGATGCGTGCGGCCCCCGCCGTCTCGGAGCCGCTCCAGCCCGCTGGCCTCCTGACGAGCTGCCTCGCCGCCATCCAGCGTCTGCTCAGTCCCGTGCGCGCGGCATTCGGGGCGTAACATGCGCGCCGTCCGCCGCGTATCTGCCGCGTTGTAAGGGCGAGGCATGCTTCGCCCGCGCGTGCCACAAACACTACTTCGCCCGCGACGAGGTGCGTCACAGAACACACGAATTGGCAACGGGCATGCGTTAGGGAGGACACGAAGCTCGCGCGAGGGCGCGCCGTGTCAGCAGCAGAAAGCAGGAGATGAGGATGGATCAGGGGCAGCGGGGCGAGTTCACCTTCGACCGGCGTGAGACCACGGAAGAGCACGAGCGCTCATCTGGCGCGCGCATTCAGGTGGCGGGCGTCGGTGGCGGCGGCACAAACGCCGTCAACCGCATGATCGACGCGAACGTCCAGGGGATCGAATTTCTGGCGCTGAACACCGACGCCCAGGCGCTCGACGCCGCGCGCGCGAGCACCCGTCTGCGACTCGGACCCAGCACCACACGCGGACTCGGCGCGGGAGGGAATCCCGCCATTGGCGCTAAAGCCGCCGAGGAGAGCCAGGATGCCATTCGTGGTGCGCTCTCGGGCGCGGATATGGTCTTCATCACGGCGGGTATGGGCGGAGGCACCGGCACTGGCGCCAGCCCGATCGTCGCGCGGACAGCCCGCGAGCTGGGCGCACTCACCGTAGGTGTCGTGACGACCCCCTTCGCGTTCGAGCGTCGCCGGCGCATGCTTGCCCAGCAGGGCATCGCGGCGCTGCGCGAGGCGGTGGACGCGCTCATCATCGTGCCGAACGAGCGTCTGATGCAGCTCGCCTCGCGCGACACCAGCGCCTTTGAGGCATATCGTTTCGCCGATGACGTGCTGCGGCTGGGCATCCAGGGTATCAGCGACCTGATTACCGTGCCGGGGCTGATCAACCTCGACTTCGCCGACATCCGCGCGGTCATGGCCGACGCTGGCTCGGCGTTTCTCTCGATGAGCGAGGCACGCGGCGAGAACCGCACGGAGTCGCTGATCCGCGACGCGCTCACCAATCCGCTGCTGGATGCCGACATCAAGGGCGCGCGTGGGCTCATCTTCAATATCGCGGGCGGCGACGACCTGACGATGCATGAGATCGGCCTCATCGCCGACCGCATCACCGGCGCCGCGCATCCAGACGCCAACGTCATCTTCGGCACGGTGTACGATCCGTCGCTCGATGGCGCGCTCAAGCTGACGATTGTGGCCACCGGGTTCGAGCCGCGCGTCATGCACTCGCCCGAACACACTGCCGCGGCGGCTGTGGCGCATGTCGCGTCACCCGTCCAGCACGCACCCGCCGCCGTCCGCGTGAGTGGGAGCGAGCAGTACGCCTACGCGGCGCAGCCCGCGCAGGTGTATCCCGCGCAGCCGTCTGCCTCGGTATACGCGGCGCCGCATCCAGCGCAGGCAACCGTCGCTCAGCCGGTCGTGCCCACTCCGATGACCCCTGTGCTCCTCGAGTCGCACAGACCAGAGTGGGAGCACGCGGCCGGCCGGCAGGGCGCCTCTGAGCCAGCCCCGGCGTATGCCTCACGGAGCGAAGCTGGCGAGTATCCGGTCGCACATCCCGCTGTCACCGCGCTACGGCAGACCGTGGGGACGGTGCTCTCAGATGAATACGCCGAGCGACACGTGGCGCACGGACGGCCTCCATATCCGCACGGCGTACAGCACTACGCCGAGCGTGGCCCACTGCCACAACTGGAGGGGCATCCGCAGATTCCCGGCGCGATGGGGCACTATGTCGACGAGGAATACGCCGGGGACTATGAGGACGAGGAGATCGACGACCACGATGACGTGACCTGCGGCGGTCTGCTCGGGCGGTTCTTCCGCCGGTAGGAGCGCGCCCCCCCCTCCACCGGCTGGCGCCCAGAGAGGGGGAACACGACGGGTGCGCTTCGCGCCGCGTAGGTCTGGCTCCTCTCTCCCGCCGTCAGGTGGGGGAGAGGCTGGGAGAGGGGGCCAACAAGCGGCCCGCAACTACCTCTCGTCGAGCAGGACCTCGCCTTCGGCCAGCACACGACCATCTTCGGTCGCGCAAGACGCGGCGATACGCAGTATCGCACGCGCCTCATCGTGCTCGGACACACGCGCGGTGGCGACGAGCGTTTCTTCGGTGTAGGCGGGCTCGTGAAACTGTACCTGCTGCCAGGTGATCCGGGCCATCCCAGGTCGCACCGCATGGCGCGCTGACACCGCCGTGAGCAGCGCGGAGAGCACGGCGAGCGGCACAATCTGCCGTGGCACAGGAGCGGACGGGATCGTGTGCTCTTGCGAGACATCGAGCTCACCCATGACCAGGCTGAATAGCGCGAGATCCGCGTCGCAGAGTTGCTTGGTCAGCGTGAGGGTCGCGCCGACGCGTGCGGACGGAGTATCGCTCACCGGCTTCCCGCGATCCTTCCTGCTCCTCAAGCTCCTCAACTTCCGCCCTATAGGCTCAGGCGAGTATAGCATTCCGCGCTGGCGCTCGCAACGCGTCAGAACCGCCAAAAACTCCCGGATAGCTCCGTCAAGCGAGCCATGCGGTCCGGCGAAGCGTATAATAGAATGCTAAGCATGAGTCGCGCGGACGGTGCGGGACTCCACTACGAGCGGGCGAGAAGCGAGGCGGAGCGTGCGAGAGGACGACTACCAGCGGAACACCATCTGGCTGCGACAATCCGCGACATTCACGGTGAACGGGCAGACCCGCACGCTCGAGATCGGCATCCCGCTGACGCCTGGCGCCTCGGCGAAAGAGGTCGAGGCGCTGCTGGGCGAGGCCGATGCGGCGATGCTCCGATTAGGTGAGCATCTGGATATGCGTGTCGCCGCCGCCCTCGGCACAGGTGCTGCCCCGGCGCCAGCTCTTCCAGCCGTACCCGTACCGACGCCGAGCATGCCCGAACCCGAAAGCGTGCCATCTCCACCCGCTCCGGAGGCCGCTGCTCCGACCGCGCCAGCCGAGAGCCATCCATCGCCAGTTCCCGAAGCGCCCGAGCGGCCGCGCGGCACCAGCCGGGCCGACACTCACACGTCCGCACCGGAACCACCAGCACCGCCGCAACGGACAACCGCGCCGACGCATCCGTTGCCCCGGCAGACGCCCCCGGCAGTCACGAGCGAGCCGGGTCGTGCGCGTCCGAGTGGGCCGCTGGCAGAGCCCGCACGCGCGCGTCCAAGTGGGCCATTGCCGAAGCCTTCGGTACCTGCCGGGGCCGCGGACATGACTCGCCCGGAGTTCATCGCCGCCGTAGCGCAACTGGGGCTGAATCCGAAGCAGGCGATGGACCGGCTCGGCGTGCGTAGCCTGACTGGCCTGCACCTGCGTGAGTCGCTGGAGGTGCTGCGACGCCAGCTCATGCGCGAAGACGCCCCGCCACCCACTCACCCAGAGCCCGCATCGGCACCCGCACCGGCGCGCGCCGAGCCGCAGTCGTCGCCTCGATTCTTCGAGGAGGAGGACGACACTGGCTTCACGTTCTCGCTGGATGACGGTCCCGACGACGAGGACGATGCCGCACCGGTGGCGGGCGCGTCCGCGGCAGGCTCATCACACGACGCGGACGAGTGGAGTGATTCGCTGGGAGACTTGAGCGCGGATCTGGCTGACATTCCCGACTTCGACGCGCTGCCACCACGGGTCGAGGCGACACCGGCGCCCGCCGCGCCGGCCCAGCCACCCGCCGCGCAACCGGCCCAGCCAGCGCCAGCCAGCGGTCCTCTGCCGAATGCAGCGGCAGCGACGGCGATGCAGCGGCTGGGGCAATTGCGCGGCGTCGTGGGCGGAGGTCCGGCCTCGGCCTACCAGCGAACGGCATACGACAACATCATTGTCGGCCAGCTCAGCGCGCAGCAGTCGGCAGCGCTTGTTCGTGGCGTCTGGCGGATTCCGCCGGAGCGTCTCAGCGCCGAACAACTCGACGCGCTCATTAGTTGGGGCAAGCGCGACGAGTTTGTCGACGAGGCGGAACAGGTGCTCGCAGCGCTACGGGCCGAGCGTGCGCGCGCACAAATCGCCGCCCAGCCCGTGGATGGCAGCGCGCCGCCCGCGCCACGCAGCCGGTCGACGGCGAGCCGGTCATCGAACGGCCGGGGGAGCTAGTCATGCGCGTTATCTCCGGGGCGGCGAAGGGCCGCAAGCTGAAGTCGCCCAAGTCGCCGGGCACACGGCCGGTGATGGACCGCGTGAAGACCGCGCTCTTCGACATCCTCAACGGCGATGTTGAGGATGCGACGTTTCTCGACCTGTTCGCCGGGACGGGCGGCGTCGGCATCGAAGCACTCAGCCGGGGGGCGACATCGGCGACCTTCGTCGAGATGAGTCCGCAGGTGCTCGCGCTGGTGCGCGAGAATCTCGCCATCACCGGGCTGGCGGACCGCGCGGAGACTGTGCGTGCTGACGCCTTCCGGTTCCTGGAGGGGGCAGCCGCGGCGGGGCGTACCTTCGACATCATCTATGTCGCGCCGCCGCAGTATCAGGGAATGGCGGCCCGCGCGCTCGCGCAGCTCGACGCCGCGCCACTTACGCCGCCGGGAGGACAAGTGATCGTGCAGATCCACCCTCGCGAACGTGGCGACCTCGACGCGCTGACCCTCACCACGCTGGAAGAAACGGACCAGCGGCGGTATGGCAGCACACTGCTCGTCTTCTACGAGCGACGCCAGCAGGCGGCGCCCGAGACAGAGAGCAACCCGCAAGTATCGGTACTTCAGGAGCGAGAACAACCATGACCGGGCCAGGGCGATTCGCCTTTATCGACGAGGGTGAGGCGGTCCGCCGCCTAGGTATCGACCGCGCCACTCTGCTTGGCTGGGTAGCGGAGGGCCGCCTGCGCGCGTATCCCGGCGTGGGCAAAGGCAGCTTCTTCCGCGCAGGTGATGTCGAGAAGCTGGCACGTGAGTCGGCGGCCGCGCGCGAGGCCGAGGAAGCGCCTGCGGAGGACACAGGGTCGGGCCGCAAGCAACACGATCCGGCGTACAGGGTCCACCTGCGCATTCAGGCCGATCTCAAGTGGCTCGACATCCCCGACGACGACTTGAAAGCGTGGGTCCGCGAGCTCCACCCCGCCGCCTATGAGAAGAACCGCAGCAACATCACGCGCATCGAAGACAAGCTCAACCGCCTGCTCGCACTTATGGACGAAGCGGCGGAGAACTGGCGCGCCCAAGGCCAGATGCCGCCGCGCGATTAAGGCGACTCTCGCCCGCAACAGATGGGCGTCTGTGCCGTACAGGTGCGTGTCGCTGGCGGATGCGCCAGGCACCATCTTGGTTGTCACCGACGAGTGCCTGTACGCGGCTTGACGCCTCTCACGCCGCATGGTACGCTTTGCCCACGTTCGATAGTCGAAGGAGGCGCACACATGCCCGCATTGGCAACTCAGCTTCCCCGCATCAGCGGTGGGACCAACGCAGGAGAGTGCGCGCCACATTTCCACGCGGAGTGATTCCCGTCATCGGAGTTGGGCTGACGTCATTGCAGCGCCCATAGGCTGTCTTGGGCGGGTCTGATGTCGTTTGCTGCCCACTCATGAGATACGACGGTAGCCACCGGCGCGCGCAGGCGCTTTGTGGCCGTTTTGTGCGCCCCTTCCTGCCCCAGCCACTCATGCCCCATTTTGTGGCTGGTTTTGTGTTTCCATCCTCGCGTTCCGCGTAGAGACGCCGCTGATTCCAGGGGACAGCTTTCCCCTGACGCTAGTGGCTCTCTCACGACGACACAGGATGGTCATGGACGAAAAACTCTCCACTGAGTACAATTCCGCACACGCTGTCGTGCTTCCGCGCTGGCTGAACACATTGCATCGCTACTGGCGGCTGCTGACACTCTACCTGCGCCCCCAGTGGCTGTCGATGAGCCTGCTGGCGGCGATCCTGGGCAGCACGATCTGCCTGCAGGTGGTCACGCCGCTCGTCACGAGCCGCTTCATCGATGAGGCCATCTCCCACGGCTCGCAACACGATCTGATCTTCCTGGCGCTGCTTGCCGTGGGCCTGGCCCTGGCAACTCAAGCGCTGGCCATCGCCGAAACCTACGTGGCCGAACGTGTAAGCTGGGCGGCGACCAACGCGCTGCGCACCGACCTCGTCGCGCACCTGCTGCGGCTGGATGCTCCGTTTCATACGGAGCACACCGCGGGGGAACTGATCGAGCGGGTGGACGGTGACGTCGCCACGCTGTCCCGGTTTTTCTCACGGTTTGTCGTCTACGTAGTCGGCAATGGCATCCTGATGGTGGGCATTGTGGTCCTGGTCTCACACATCGACTGGCGGGTGGGGCTGGGGCTTGGCGTCTTTGTCGCACTGGGCCTGACGACCACACTGCGCATCCGTGCCATCGCCACGCCTTCGTGGGCCGCGGAGCGCCAGTCCAGCGCCGAATTCTACGGCTTCTTGAGCGAATATCTGGCGGGTCTGGAGGATGTCAAGTCTAGCGGGGCAAGCGCGTTCGTGCTGCGCCGATGCGCCGAGATGATGCGAACGTGGCTGGCCGTGACGCGCACAGCGCAGATGTGGGGCTACGCCATTGCCGCTACCAGCTCGGGACTGTTCGCACTCGGCGTTGTCGTCGCCTTTGCCCTCTGCGCCATGCTCTACAAGGACGGCGCGCTGACCATCGGAACGGTCTACCTCATCTTCCAATATACCGAGATGCTGCGCCAGCCAACGGACCAGTTCCGCCGCGAAGTGCAGGACCTGCAGCAGGCGGATGCCAGCATAGGCCGCGTCGAGGCGCTATTGGGCACCGCGCCACGGCTAGCTGATGGGCCTGGCGCCGCGCTGCCGCCAGGCCCGCTGGCGGTAGAGCTAGAATCAGTGTCGTTTGCCTATGCGGAAGACGTCCCGGTCTTGCGCCACGTCAGTGTGCGTCTGGAGCCCGGCCGCGTGCTCGGTATCGTGGGACCGAGCGGCGGCGGCAAGACGACGCTGACGCGGCTACTCATGCGCTTTTGCGACCCGTCGACAGGTGTGGTGCGCCTGGGAGGTGTAGACCTGCGGGCAGTACGACTCGCAGCGGTGCGCTCCCGCATTGGCTTGGTCACCCAGGACGTGCATCTCTTCAATGCCAGCGTGCGCGACAACCTGACGCTCTTTGACGACAGCGTTTCGGATGACCGAGTCCACGCCGTGCTGGACGCCGTGGGCCTGGGGAGCTGGCTGCGTGCGCTGCCGCATGGACTCCATACCCCCGTAGGATCTGGCGGCACACGCCTCTCCGCTGGGCAGGCCCAGGTGCTGGCGTGCGCGCGCATCTTTCTACGCGACCCCGACATTGTGATCCTTGACGAGGCGTCCTCACGGCTCGACCCAGCGACTGAGCGTCTGCTGCATACCGCGCTGGGACGGCTGCTGGAGGGCCGTACTGGCATCATCGTGGCGCACCGACTGGCCACGGTCGCGTATGCCGACGATATCCTGGTTCTGGAGGATGGGTGTGTGCGCGAGCATGGTCCGCGGCTCGCCTTGGCTGCGGATCCGGCCTCGCACTTCGCCCAGCTGTTGCGGGTCGCTCCTGAGGAGGTCGCACAGTGAAGCCGTTTCCGACATGGCGCTATGTAGCGCGGATGGCGCGCTACCGGCTCGGGCTCTACCTGCTTCATGCGGTACTGTGGGGCTCGGCAGGCATGTCCACATTGTTGGCCGGTCTGATCGCCCGCTCCTTCTTCGATACGCTGACCGGACAGGCGCACATCTCTCTAGGCGTGACGGGGCTACTCCTGCTGCTGGCGCTCATTGCCGTGGCCAACGCGATTGTGTGGCTCGTCGCAGGCTACGTCGAGATCATCATGCGCTTCACTATGAGCGGATTGGTGCGCCGCAACCTGCTACGCCATGTCCTGCGCCTACCAGGCGCCCATGCGCTGCCCTATGCTGTCGGCGAGGCCATCAGCCGCTTTCGCGACGACGCCTATCAGGCCGAGGACAGTGTCGATTGGTCTGACGAGATTGCGGGCCAGGGCATCTTGGCTGTGGTTGCCTTTCTGGTGCTCCTGCGCATCGACGTCCGCATGAGCCTGGTCACTGTCCTGCCGCTCGTGCTCGTTGCGGCGGCGACGCATCAGGCGGGCAATGCCTTGGGCCGTTTTCGTGCGGCTAGCAGCGAGGCCACAAGCCAGGTCACTGGCGCCATCGGCGATGTCCTCACGTCGGTACAGACGATACAGGCGGCAGGCGCCGAAGAGCGGATTGTCGCGCATTTCCGGCGGCTGAGCGAACAACGGCGCCGCGCTATGCTAGCCGATCGTGTGGTGACTCAGGCACTCAATGCCGTCACTGGCAATATGGTGAGCATCGGGACGGGCCTGATCATGCTGCTGGCGGCAGGCGGCCTGCGCGACGGTAGCTTGACGGTGGGCGACTTCGTGCTGTTCGTCGCGTACCTGGGCTTCATCGCCGACTTCACCGATGGGCTCGGCAAATTTCTGGCTCACTATCAGCAGACTCGGGTAGCCTTCACGCGTATGGGCGCTTTGTTGGGGGACACACCATTGTCCGAGCTGGTGGCGCCGACCCCGCTGTACCTGCGCGGACCGCTGCCCACCGTGTCGTCACCCGAGCGGAGGCCGACCGACCGATTCGTCCTCCTGGAAGCGCGTGGCCTGACCTATCGCCATCCCCGGTCGGCGCGCGGGATCGTGGGGATAGACCTGTGCCTGCCGCGCGGCAGCTTGACAGTGGTGACTGGGCGGATCGGAGCGGGAAAGACCACACTGCTGCGGACGCTGCTTGGTCTGTTGACAAAGGAGGCAGGCGAGATCCTATGGAACGGCCAGGTCGTGGATGATGTGGCCGCACTCCTCGTGCCACCCCGCGCGGCGTATACGGCCCAAGTGCCGCGCCTGTTCAGCGAAACGGTCAAGCAGAACATCCTGCTGGGGCTCCCCGACGATCGTGTGGCGCTCGATGCGGCCGCGCACGCTGCCGTGCTGGAGCACGACCTGCAGTGGTTGGAAGCGGGGCTAGAGACGCCGGTTGGCACCCACGGCGTCAAGCTCTCTGGCGGCCAGGTGCAGCGCGTGGCGGCAGCGCGTATGCTGGTGCGCGGTGCCGAGCTGTTGGTGATCGACGATCTGTCCAGTGCGTTGGATGTCGAGACGGAGCAGGTGTTGTGGGAGCGTCTGCTCACCGGCGGCGATGTGACGTGCCTGGCCGTCTCACACCGTCACGCCGCACTGCGCCGGGCCGACCACATCATCGTGCTGAAGGAGGGCCGCATCGAAGCGCAGGGCACCCTGGCCTTTTTGCTGGCGCACTCCGCCGAGATGCGGTCCCTGTGGAACGACGCTGACGCCGACACTGCGGTTGCCCTCGGATAGTGCCTCGCCCGGCGAGTCATGCCACAACGACGGCGGGCCGAAAATCACTGAGCGGCTGTAGACTTCCGCGCGTCAACGATGGACGATGACCTTTGCGAATCTCAAGTGACCGATTGGGGAAGGTGGCGATTTCCGGTTGGGGCGAGGCATCCCTCGCCCCTTCCGTTCGCGCAGGCATGTGGTGCAAGCGAGGGCGGTCACAGTATGCCCTGCTCTAGCAATCCGCGAGGCCAGGTTGCCTTATGCGTGCGGATGCTCGTGGCCGTCGTGCGCGACTTCGTGCTTGTCGGACGGCACCTGGCGTAGCTCGCAGTAGAGGGTGTCGCAGGAGGAGGGCTGGCAGACGCAGAATCCTTCGTGCCGGTCGTGGTTGACAGTCTCGAACTGGATGGTCGTGTGGTCGATACGGTACTTCTCGTGCAGCATCGAGCCGAGCCGGTCGAGAATGCGCGCGCTGGCGCTGGGCGGAATATCGTCGATGATGGCGTGACACGAGAGCGCGTGCATGCCACTGCTGATCGTCCAGACGTGCAGGTCGTGGACATCCCGCACGCCCGCGACGGCTTTGATGTCGCGGGCCACGCTCGGCACCGAGAGCCCTTTCGGTACGGCCTCCAGCAGAATGTTCAACGCCTCGCGCACCAGGCGCACAGACCCGGCCGCGATGACCAGCGCGATCAACAGGCTCAGAATGGGGTCTACCCACGTCGCGCCGGTGATGAGGATGAGGACCGCGCCGACGACGACAGCGGCTGACGCGCCGATATCGCCGATCACATGCAGCAGCGCCGCCCGCACGTTCAAGTTGTGTTCGTGGCCCGCGTGCAGCGTCCGCACGATCACCACGTTGATGGCCAGCGCGACGATGGCGGCGGCGATCATGATACCGGGCTGCACGTCCTCAGGATGCATCAGACGGTGATATGCCTCGAACCCGATGACCAGCGCGATGGCGACTAGCGTCAGACCGTTGAGGAAAGCGGTCACGATGCCAACACGGTGATAGCCGAATGTGCTGCGCGCGTTCGCGGGGCGCTCCGCCTGGGCGGCGGCGAACCAGGCCAGGCCCAGCGCGATCACATCGGTCAGCATATGCCCGGCGTCAGAGAAGAGCGCCAGCGAATGCGCCAGCACTCCCCCTGCCACCTCGATGAGCAAAATCAATACGGTCAGACTGAAGCCGAGGCGCAGCTGAGATCCGCTCGATGCATGCTTGTGTTCGGAGCGCGTCTCAGGTGCGCGTCGTTGCGCCTCCGTCCGACCCGAACGTAACGATAACACTGCAAGCCCTCGGTCCAACATGGCTACGTCACATCGGTAGCCTATGCATGTAGAGAGTGTCGAGACGTAGTCTGCGTCCGCACTCATGTCTTCCATACAGTATACCACCACTGGAGTTAGCCAGATTGCCGTGCCTTGGCATCAGAACGGCGCGGGATAGCCTACCGGGCGCGCCGCCGGAACCGTGACAACAGCCCGCCGCGACCGGTATCTGGCAGTAGCGGTGGCACACCGTCGGCGGGCTTCCGCGGGCGTTGAGCCGGAGGCCGCTGTTTGGACGGTTTTTCAGGTGTAGGCGCCGCAGCGGCGTGAGCTGGCCGTGCGATGAGGCGAGATGGCCGCACGGCAAGCGCCGCCACAAAGTCGCCCGCACGCTCGAATCGCAGCGCCGGATTGCGGTCCAGCGCCTTCAGGATGGCGGCGTCGGCGGCGGGAGGCAGCGGCCTGGGGGAAACCTGAGATGGCGGGACGGGCGCGGACTCCAGCACGTGCAGCAGCAGCGAATAGACCTGGCCGTCGTACTCGTGGGGCAGGCGTCCAGTCAGAATCTCATATGCCAGCACGCCCAGGCCATAGATGTCGGCGCGCGCGTCCAGTGGCCGGTTGATGAGCTGCTCCGGCGAGCTGTACTCGATGCTCACCATTGGCGACCGTCCCGCCTCCGCCTGTCGGAGTGGCGCGGACGTGGCAAGCGTGTTCGACGCGGTCGACACGGTGCGCGAGATGCCGAAGTCTGTGAGCAGGGCATTGCCGTTGCCGTCGAGCAGCACGTTCTCGGGCTTCACATCGCAGTGGACGAGGCCCTGGCTGTGCGCGAAATCCAGCGCATCGGCCACCTGACTGAGAAAGTGAAGCGCCGTCGCGAAATCCAGCGTGCGACGCTCGTCGAGCAGGCGCCGCAGTGTCGAGGGATACAGCGGCATCACGAGGAAGAGCCGCCCATTCTCTTCGCCGAAATCGAGCAGCGGCACGATACGTGGATGCACTAGAGCGGCGATACGGCGCGCCTCTAGCCGGAAGCGCTCGGCCCGCACAGGGTCACGTGCCATCGTCGGCGCCAGCTCCTTGAGTGCCACATCGCGCCCGACCTGCATGTCGCGAGCGGAGTAGATGCGGGCCATGCCGCCTTCGGCGAGCAGGCCCAGCACGCGATAGCGGTCACGATACCAGCCAGTCCTTTCCGCAGAGGAGTCCGTGACGCGGTACTCTGGCCAGTCGTGCCCGCCAAGAGAATCATGCTCTCGCATGCCGCTACTCCTTTCTCGGCGGAAGGATGCGCAAAGATCGCACACCTTGGTCGGATACACTGTACCTAATCAGCATGCTTCCTGCAAGCATAGGGGGCCGGATGTCCTGGTAGCCTGCTGCACTAGCGGTGTTACGAGGACATGTCACGTAGCTGAAACGTCGGACCGCCGTCCTACACGCTGTGTAGCGGAGGGCCATCCACTGGCAGAACCTCTCCCCCAACTTCCTCTCATTGGAGGGGAGGGGCACTGAGGCGTCGAGTGTGGCCTTCGTGTAGCCTTCGGGCATGGGTGATTGGCGCTACTTCCCTCGGTAGGATAGTGGCAGGGTGATATGGCCCTGCTGTGTCACCGCTGATAGGCCCGCGCGGCTATGCACATCCCGGTAGCCGCGATACAATAGAGGTGAGACGCCCTCGCGGACGATGGGCGCGGGCAGCCTCGGAGGCGACGTCGATGAAGTGCGAGCAGTGCGGCACGGTCAATCCTGACCTCGCGAGGTTTTGCATCTCGTGCGGCTCGGCGTTGCCGCGTACCTGCCCCAATTGCGGCGCCATGAATCCAGCGGCGGCCCGTTTCTGCAATCAATGCGGCACGCAGCTTCAGCCCGCGGCGGACTCTACCTCAGGAACTCTCCGTCGTGGCGGTCGGCGGACGAGTGGCGGTCCGCGTGTGGGCGCTTCGGCGTCGTCGGCTCGTAACGCGGCACCGGACAATGACGAGCCGAATGAGCAACGGCGCATCGTGAGCGTGCTCTTCGCCGACCTGACCAGCTCCACCGAACTCGCCGAGGATATGGACCCCGAGGAGGCCCGCGCGCTGCTCTCCGCCTTCTTCGAGACGATGACGCGGGCGATTCACCGGCATGGCGGCACCGTCGAGAAGTACATCGGCGACGCGGTGATGGCCGTCTTCGGGCTGCCCGTCACGCATGAGGACGACCCACTGCGCGCCGTTCGCGCCGCACTCGACATGCAAGCCGCACTGCGCGCCTTCAATGCCGAACGGACCGCCGCCGATCCGGGCGCGGCCGAGCTGCATATCCGCATCGGCATCAACACAGGCGAGGTCGCGGCGGCGTCAGGCGCGGCGGAAGGCCGTGATTTCCTCATCACGGGCGATCCCGTCAACGTGGCTGCGCGGTTCCAGCAGATGGCCCAGCCCGATAGTATCGTCGTTGGCCCGCGCACGTATCGGGCGACGCTCGGCGCCGTGCGCTACGGCCCGCCGACATCGGTGACGCTGCGCGGGCGCTCGCGTCCCATCCACATGTGGGAGGCGGTGGGTCTCAGCGATGAGGGAGTCGCGCCGGTCCCACGACCGCGCGGTATCGACGGCAGGCGCACGCCGCTTGTCGGCCGCTCGGTGGAGCTGGAGCTGCTGACGGCCCTCTATGCGCGTGTCTTGCGCGAACGGCGGCCGCATCTCGTCACGCTGCTCGGCATGCCGGGCATCGGCAAGACCCGGCTGGCCCGCGAGTTTGTCGCGCGCGTGACGACGCCCGCCGCGTCCACTGTGCTGGCCACGGCTGATGAGCGCGATGCGCTGGCAGTCGAAATCGGCTCGGACACGAACGTCCTTACGTCGGCGCGCCCGCGCATCGAGCCTGAGATGGCCCATCCGCCGGAGGTGCTGGAAGGACGGTGTCCTCCGTATGGCGAGGGCATTACCTACTGGCCGCTGGCTGAGATGCTGCGCACCCATTGCGGCATCGCCGCGCTCGAGACGCCAGAGTCCGCGCGCAAGAAGATTCTGCAGTGCATCGGCGGACAACTCGACGCCGAATCGCACGACGATGCGGAGGTCATCGCGGCCTATCTGGGCGCGACCATCCGCGTGGAGACGCACGAGCGCATGTCGGCGCTGTTGCCATCCGATCCCCAGCAGTTGCGCGATGGTACGAAGCGCGCCTGGCGCACATTCTTCGAGTCGATCGCCGTGCGGGGGAGCCTCATCCTCTTTGTCGAAGACATCCACTGGGCGGATGCCGCGCTGCTCGATCTGCTCGAATTCGTCGCGGCGCGCACCGCCGATGTGCCGCTGTTGCTGCTGTGCACCGCGCGCCCAGAGTTGATGGAGAAGCGGCCCGACTGGGGTGGCGGCAAACGCAACTACGCGACGGTCGCGCTCGAAGCGCTGACGGTGTCCGACACGCACAGGCTGATCCGCGAGCTGCTCCCCGGTGACGAAGTGCCGGAACGGCTGCGCGCGCGCATCTCCGAGCAGGCGGAGGGCAATCCGTTCTACGTCGAGGAGATCGTGCGCATGCTCGTCGATCGCGGCATCTTGGAGCGCATCGGCGAGTCGCGCGCCTGGCGTGTCGCGGCTGAGTGGATCACGAGCGAGGAGGTCGCGAACCCCGTCATCCCCGATACCATTCAGGGGGTGCTCGGCGCGCGTCTCGATCTGCTCTCCTCCGTCGAGCGCGACGTGCTGCAGCACGCCTCCGTGATTGGCCGGTATTTCTGGCCAAGCGCGTTGCTGCACCTCGCGCCGCACCTGCAGGCGGGTCGGCTGCCAGCGTTGCTCTCAGCGCTGGAGGCGAAGGAGCTGATCCATGTCAGCGAGCACGCGCGCGCCACCGTCGCGCCGCCTGGAGAGCCAGTCTACACGTTCAACCATACGCTCATCCGCGAGGTGGTCTACTCCAGCATCGTCCGCAGCCGCCGCGCGCACGAGCATGCGCGGGTCGCCGAATGGCTCGAAGACCTCGCGCGCGGCAGGGAGACCGAGTTCGCCGATCTGCTCGCGCGGCATACGCTGCAATACTACCTGCAAGCCAATCTGGCGCGCTCGCGCAACGTCGCTCGCAAGCAGGCGGCGCTGGCGAAGGTCATCCACTATCTGACACTCGCGGGCGACGCGGCTCGTACTCGCAACGCCGCATCTTCCGCCGAGGACTACTACACCGAGGCCGTCAATCTGCTGCAGGACGACGCCTCGCCGGAGAACCTGGAGACGCGGGTCGATCTGCTCACCAAGCGGGGCGACGCGCGCTGGCTCGTGCTGCGCGCCGACGATGCCTGGAGCGACTATCGCGCCGCGCTGGAGTTGTGGTCGCTCGCCTACGCTCCTTCAACAGAGAAGGCGGCGACACAGCCTGCCGCATCGGCCACACCGACCGATGACGATGCGTGCGCGCGGGCGGCGGTCGTCGGGCCTGACTTGGCGACGACTGAGCCGGTGAATGTCTCAGAGCCCGATCTCACCCAGATTCCGGCCGAGTGGCGTCTGCGCGGCATGCACCTGTGCCGGCTGCTGGTGCTGCTGCCCTCACGCTACGCCAGCTACTTCCAGCGGATTCCGTCGCACGAGGAGCAATTGAGCTACCTCCAGCGCGGGCAGCGGCTCGCCGATTCGCTGGGTGAGTATGACACCATCGAGTATGCTGAGCTGTTGACCGCGAAGAGTTTCTTCTGGTGGTCGTGGTATCAGCGCCGGGGCGAGTTCGAGCTGCTGGATGCGCTCCGCAGCGCGCGCGAGGCGGTGCGTATTCTCGAAGAGCAGGGCGACCCGCATGGCGCGTCCGAGGCGCTCGACGCGCTAGGCAACGTACAGGCGATCACGACGGACCTGCGCGGCTATCTGGACAGTCAGACGCGCCGCCTGGAACTGGCGCAGCAGATTGACGATCCCACCGAGCTGGTGGACATGCACGTCGAGGTGAGCCAGGCGTACCAGATGGTCGGCGAATACGAGCGCGCCGCCCACCACGCGCGCACGGCGCTCGACCTTGCGCGCGCCGCCGACTCCGAGACGCTGATGATGCACGCGCTGCGCAGTCTCGTCATGACGCACTTCGAGTGGGACCACTGGGAGGAAGCGATCAGCGCGGGCAACTTGCTGCTGCAGCATTCTGGCCAGACGACGTTCCGCAACTCGCGGCATCAGCAGTGGGTGTTGTTGGCAATGGCCACGGCGCATGCACGGCGCGGCGAGCGTGACGAGTCCGATGCGCTCGCTCGCCAGGCCGCCGAACTGCCGCACTACGGCGAGATGCAATATGTTGAGGTGTATCGCGCGCGGCTGGCGCTCGCCGAAGGCGCGAGGCAGGAGGCGCGCGGGCTGCTCGTCGCGGCGCTGGAGTGCCGTTCGGGCCGTCACAGCCTAGCGATGCTGCTTGCCGAGCTTGCCGAGCTGGCCGCGAGTACCGGCGATGCCGAGCTGTACGAACGCTACGGTGCGCAGGCGCTGGAGCTCGGATGGCGCTCGGGGGCGCGTAAGGCGCTCGCGCAGGCAATCCGCGCGCGTGCCATCGTGGCGCTCTCGGAGGAGCGCTGGGACGACGCTCTCACCGACGCCGAGAACGCCCTGGCGCGCTATCGCGATCTTGGCACCCAGTGGGAGGCTGCTCGTACTCAATATGTACTAGGCGGACTCTACCACCGGCGTCAGGCTGGGGGAGACGCCGAGCGTGCCGAGGACGAGCTGCGGCAGGCGCTCGGCGTCTTCGAGTCGCTGCATGCGGTGCGCGACATCGCACGCACACGAACCGCATTGTCGGGCAGCGACGTTCGCCTGCCATAACGTAGAACCCGGCTCGCCCGTGGAGGAGGCTTCCGTGAGGGATGTAAGCGCGCCGCCGCGCTTCTGTCACCTCTGTGGGCGACGCCTGAGCACGCGCTATTACCGCTATGAATCTGGCCTCATCGTGTGCGCCGCGTGTCAGTCCTCGCGGCTGCGCTGCGCCCGCTGCGGCGTGCCCCTCGGCGACCACGACACCCACAGCCATGCGAGCACCGATGGGCCGCTCTGCGCGGCATGTTATCGCGCTGCCCACCGCTGTTCGTCGTGCGGCCAAGCTATCGCGGGCACGTGGTACACCTTCGAGGAGATGATGCCGCAGCCCGCGCCGCGCTACTTCTGTCCGCGCTGTGTGCAGAGCCGCCCGCGTTGTGACCTCTGCCGTGCACCCGTAGGAGAGCATGCGCGGCCACTGGTGGACGGCCAGTATCGCTGCCCGGCGTGTTCCGCCGACCTCGTGCTCGACGTCGCGGGTATTCGAGACGTCTACCGCGAGGCGGTCGCCGCCGTCACCTCCGTGACCCGTACCGATCTGCGCGCGATTCCCACGCTTGAAGTCATCGGGCGCCGTCGGATGGGCGAGATTCGGCGCGAGCACCGGCTGCTGGAGCCTGAGGCAGGCGGTTCCGCGACGAGCTACCACGTGCTCGGTTTCTTCGTGCGCGCACACGACGCCACCACCATCTACGTCGAGATGGGGCTGCCGCGCGCGCTGCTGCTGGGCACGCTCGCGCACGAGCTGGCGCACGCCTGGCAGGCCGAGCAGGCGCCGCACCTCCGTGATCCGCTCATGCAGGAGGGCTTCGCCGAGTGGGTCGCCCATCGCGTGCTCGCCGCGCGTGGCAATACCCTGCTGGCCGCGCGCGCAACCCGCCGCGACGACGTGTACGGCCGCGGCCTGCGCCACTTCCTCGACATCGAGCGCAAAGGCGGACCGCAGGCGGTGCTCCGCGCCATCCGCAACGCCTAGCGACCGAGCCTCTTCGCCGCGCATCTGGTACACTGCACATACAGCGCCAGCTCGCTCTGTCCGCACGTATGCCTCGGCTCGCTTGTTCCACTGTGGCGCTGGTAGAAGGGTGATGCATGCTTCCATCCGCGCCCGCACGTCCTCAGACGGTTCTCGCGTCGGCGCGGCCGCTGTTTGGGGGCTACGCGCTCGTGGCGCTGGTGGCGGCGTGGCTCACGGGCATCGGCCTTCAGTCGTCGGTGTCCCTGGTCAGCAGGCTGCCCATCGCCGTGTGGATCGCCGGGGCGTTGATCTGGCTGTTGCTCGCGCTCGTGTGCCGGATGGCGCTTTCAAGGTTGCCCGTCAGAACGAGCCTGGGGAGCATCCGCCTGCTGTTGGGGGCCGCGCTGCTCGCGCTCGGGCTGTGCACCGGTGGGGCGCGCTCGGCGCTGGCAACGGCGGCGTCCGACGCAAACACCCTCACGGTCTACGCCACCGGCGGGACGCTGCATGTGCAAGGTGACGTGCTCGACGAGCCGGTGCTCTACGCCGGATACCGCACCCTCACGCTCGACGTCCAGCAGATCAGCCGTGATGGCACGCATTGGCAACCGGCCAGTGGACGCATCGCGGCAGACATCTCGGGAGCCGATAGCTGGTATGCGCCGACCTACGGCGACACGATCAGCACGACAGGCAAGCTCAAGCCGATCGCCGCGGGCGGCACTCCCTCAACGCTGGTCGCGCGGCTCACCGGCGCACGGGCGCGCGTCGTCGCTCGCGGGGGCGGCAATCCTGTGTTCACGTGGCTCTTCGCCTTACGCGTGCGGATGGCGCAAGCGCTCGAACATGCCGTGCCCGAGCCCGAGGCGGCGCTGCTTATCGGCATCGTGCTGGGCCTGAAGACGCCGATGCTGCGCGTGCGGCTGCCGCTGTTCACCGCAACTGGCACGATTCATATGGTTGTGCCCGCGGGGCTGAAAGTGGCGTTGCTGGCGCAGATGAGCGGCGATGCGCTACGTGTGCTGGGCTGGTGGCCGCGCACGATTGGCGCGATGCTGGCGGTCGCCGCGTATGCCGCTCTCGGCGGAGGCGGACCAGCCGCCGTCCGTGCCGCTCTCATGGGCGGACTGCTAGTGCTCGCCCCCGCAGTGGGCCGCGTCTATAACGTCTACACCGCGCTCGCGCTGGCAGCGTTCGTCATGAGCGCGCTCGACCCGCTGGTGCTCTATGACGCCAGTTTTCAACTCACGATGCTGGGCACGCTGGGGCTGCCGCTGCTCGTGCCGACATTGCAACGCTGGCTGTCGTCGCTGCTGCGGCGCTGGCGGAATGCCCCACTCACGGAGGTCGTCACGGAGTCGCTGGCCGTCACACTGGCCGCGCAGATCGCGACGCTGCCGGTGCTCGCGCTCACCTTCGCGCAGATCTCGCTCATCGCGCCGCTGGCGAACCTGCTCGCGGTGCCATTGCTCGCCCCGCTGCTCGTCCTCGGCATGCTCATCGCGGTTCTTGGCGTGCTGCCGGTCGTGGCGCCCGCAGCGGTGGTCGTGGGGTGGGCTGCGTGGCCGCTGCTCTGGTTCGTCGATACCGTCATCGCGGTGTGCGCCCGGCTGCCGTTCGCGTCGCTCGCCGTTTCGGGCGGCTCGTTCGCGCTGGCGGCGCTCTACTACATCGGGCTGGCGCTCGCGCTGTGGGCGCTGCGTCCGGCGCTCGCCCGCTGGCTACGGCGAACGCGGGTCACGGCGTCCACACCTCCGACGCGCGCAGACACGCGCGCACGCAGCCGCGCGGCCCGAGCGGTGCTGGCGACCATCACGGCAGTGTCGCTGCTTGGCGCTGTGGGCGCGACTGGGCCCGCACTGGCCTCCGGAAATCGCACCCGGCTCGACTTTCTCGATCTTGGCCCTGGCGGCGAGGCGACGCTGCTCCGGCTGCCAAACGGCGTCAGCGTGCTGCTCGACGGCGGTCCCGACGGCCCAACGTTGGAATCTGCGCTCGCGACTTCCCTCCCGTTCTGGCACCGCACCATCAACCTGGCGATGCTCACCGATCCGCGCGCTGGGGACGCTCGCGGACTGGAAGACGCGACAGCACACTTCAGCGTCGGGCAGGCCGTCGATATGGGCATGGTTCACCCGACGCAAGAGTATGTAGCGTGGCTCGACGCGCTGCGGCAAGCGCATGTGCCACATACCGTCGTCCGCGAGCATGCGACGCTGACGCTCGGCGCGGGCACCTCGCTGCAGGTGCTCGCTCCGCCGCAACAACTCTACCCCTCAGGTGGAGGCAGCACGACGGCCAGCAACGACGCCGTACTGCGGCTCGACGCGCCAGGCATCCGTGTGCTCTTCCTCGGCAGCGCCGACGCCTACGCGTTGGATGCGCTGGCGAACTCGGGTGAGTCGCTGACTTCCGACGTGGTGGAGGTTGCCGCGCCGCACAACACGCCGCTGCTGCTCACCGGATCACTGCTGCCCGTGCTGGCGCGCGCCCATCCGCGTCTCGTCGTCATTACCGAGAGCCCGCTGACGTCACAGACCTCGTTTGAGGCGAAGATCGTCCACGACGACCTCGCCGCAAGTGACGCGGACCTCGCTCAGGCGCTCGGGGCGACCGTGGAGCGTGTCAGCGAGACCGGCACGCTCGACCTCACCGGCGACGCCTCCGGCTGGACCCTCAGTGGATAGGCGGCTGGCCCCCTCTCCGAGCCTCCCTCCCACCTGACGCTGGGAGAGAGGAGCCAATCGTGCGGCTCAACTCACGGCCCCTATAGCCGCGAACCCTTCATCAGCGACCGCTTCCCTCAAGGGATGGGGGTTGAGGGGTAGGTTCTGCGCAGGGTCAATGGGTGGGCCCACTCGTCACCCGCCGATGCGCGCCCAGAGGCCGAGACGTTCCAGCGACTGGCGGGCCTCGAAGCCGAACACCTCCGGGTCGATCAGCGGTCCGTGTGTCCGCACCAGCTCGCTCAGCATCTCGATGAGCTCGGCCTGCGTCTGCGGATCGGTCTCGAAGGGGATATGCTGCGCCAGGCGCTCGATCGCCTGCCGGTTGAAGTAGGCGTCCTGGGATTCTCGTTCCATGCTGTCCTCGACTGGAGATGCCTACATGCTCCGCCTCGTCTGCCTTGGCCGGTTGTTCGCGCCTGGCCAGCGTCGCGAGAGATATGGTAGCACGCCCCGCCGCCCACGACCACACGCCCGCGCAACATCCAGACGAGCACCCTGAAGACCCGATAGCCACTATGCTGTTATGTCGTCACGTTCTCGTCCCCCATTGCTCCTACTGCCCGGGGGCGTTCTTGACCCTATTTCCGTACGGCGTGTATGCTGCGGTGGCATCGCGCACTGGATGCTCGCCGTCCGCGCGCCGTTCCAGCGCCGATTGCCGCCCGTCGTCAGCTCCCAGGAGGATGTGTCATGGATTGCGACCAGTGCGGAGCGCCTCGTCCACGGACCGGACCATGCCCGGAGTGCGGTGCGCCGCCGCCGGGTAGACGCTCTTCGCTCAGCCAGTGGAAGGGTCGCGCTGACGACGGCTACGACGAGTGGGGCAGTGGCTCGCGTCAGGGCGGCGGGCGACGCGGCGGCAGCCAAGGCGGACCCGGTCGCTCGATGCGAACGCACGCTCCGGGAGCCTCCGCGCGCGGCTCCGATTGGGGCGCCGGTCGCCGCGACGCCGACTGGGACGACGACCCCTACGCCGACGAGCGCCCCTCGCAACGTATGGGCTCGGCCCGGCGCCAGAGCGCGCCCGACTATGAAGAGGTCGATCTGGAGCGCGCGCTCGTGCCCACACAGGGCGGCATGATGCCGATGGAGATGGGCGCTGGTGTGCCCGCGCTGCCCGGCTTCCCCGCGACGGAAGAAGAGGAGCGCGCGCTTGGCATCCGCCGCCCGGTTTATATTCCGGCGACGGGAGAGAAGCGTAAGGTCAAGCTCGGCACGTGGCGCGTGCTCAGCGGCGTGCTTAGCGTGATGCTGGTGTGCATCGCAAGCTGCGGCATCGCGGGCCTCGTCGGGCGCAACCAGATCCAGAAGCTCATCCTTCCGCCGATCCGGACGCGCCTGACGGTGGCCACGCCCTCATACAAGAATGTGCCCGCCACGCCGGTCGCGACGCCAGGTCCCTCCGCGACCACGGTACGCTCGGTGGTGACCGCACAAGGTGTTGACGCCAACATCGATCCGGTGACCCCGACGTCACACTTCCTGACGAATACCGAGGTCTTCGCCGTCGTCCAGGTGCGCGGCATCACCAAGGGCGAGCAACACACGTTGCACATCCGCTGGTTTCTGAACGGCGTTGACCTGCAACTCCCGGCCGGCTCCAAGGTGGATCAGCCAGTGACCGAAGAATCGAACACCTACTTCGGCCTCATCTATCCGACTGCTGGCGTCGGAATGGCGAAGATCTATTGGGATAAACCCGCCAACGATCCGGGCAACGATCCTAAGGATCCCCATCTGGCCCAGACGATCTACTTCGCCATCCAGGCTCCCGCGCCCACGGCGACTCCCAATCCGGCGGGCACGTCAGCGCCGAAGACGACGCCCAAGCCTTCGACCACGACCACACCTGGCAAGGCCGACGCGGGCGCGCCACCTGTAGCTGATGTCGCACGGCGTATCGCGTAAGCGCGAGACTGGCGCACGAACACGAGCGGAGCGAGAAATCGATGGGACCGTTTGACCGGCTTCCGCCGCCGAGCGCGCCGCGTCCGGCGAACGGAAGCGGCGATTGGGATGACTGGGACCCATCGCGCGCGCGCCACGGTTACACCGGCCATGTGCCCGCGCTGCGCGATCTCGCCCTCGCCCGCGAAGCCGCCCTCGATCTGCCCGCGCCGGTCGCGCCCGCGCACACGCCAGGTCCGCATGATTCGCTGAGCCCGGCGGCACTCGCGCTCAGCGCACGTGCGCAGACGGAAGACTACCTCACCGTCTCGTACGACGTACGCGAACCGGGGTTCGTGGAGCTCTACGACGCGCTGATCCGGCCGCAGTGGTCGCAGCCGTTTGGGCGTCTCCTGCTGAGCGTCTTCCTCACGCTGCCACGGGCGAGCGGCCTGCAGGTGCTCGACGTAGCGTGCGGCACAGGCTACCCGACGCTGGAGTTGGCGCGCTTTCTCGGGCAGGATGCCGATCTCGCGGGCATCGACGTCTGGCCCGAGGCGATCCTGCACGCCCGGCGCGTCGCGAGCGACGATTGGCTGCGCAACGTGTCGTTCCTCGTCGGCGACATCACCGACAGCGGCCTACCGGAGAACGCGTTCGACATCATCACGTGCAACCTTGGCCTGCCGAGCTTCGTCGACAAGTCAGCTGCCCTCGGCGCGATGTGGCGCCTACTGCGGCCAAACGGACAGCTCGTGCTGACGACGCCGCTGCAATCGACAATGCGCGAGTTCCTGGACTCGTACTATCTCACGCTCCGCGACCTCAAGCTCGGCGACTATCTGCGCGCGTTCAGCGAGATCGTCGCGCAGCAGCCAACCATCGCCAGCGTGCGGCAGCTCGTGGAACGGGCGGGCTTCACAGTTCAGCGCATCCTGACCGATTCGTTCACGCTCCACTTCCCTGACCCACATGCCTACCTCTCCTCGCCGCTGGTGCAGACGACGTACATGGGGGCCTGGCGTGCGGTGGTGCCAGACATGACCGTCCGCCGTCTCGTCTTCAACGAGGTAGAGCGGCGCCTCGCCGCGCGCGCTCAGGCAGGCACCGGCGATGTCACAATGACGGTCCCCATGCTGTGCGTCTCGGCGACGCGCGGCTGACCTAACCCCCGCCCCCCTCCCTCAAGGGAAGGGGTCGCTGATGTAGGTCACCAGAGGAAGGAGGTGTGCACGCGCCAGATGCTGTATAGTAGAGCGGTCCACTCAACGCGAGAGGCGCGACTATCATATGGCCCGGAGGCAGTGCGGCGCGATGCGAGTGCGATCTCTGCAAGGAAGAGCTCTCTCCAGGCGAGTGCGTCACCGCTGGATGGCAGGCGTGCTGCTGGCGGTTTGTCTGACGCTGCTGCTCTCGGCGTGCGCCTCTCAATCGAGCGAGCCTCCGCTCACGGCAGGCGCAGCGGCAGCCGCGCTCAGTCAGCCGGCGGCAACGCCGTTGCCCTCACCTCCCTCGACCGACGAACCGGTTACGGCGCCCGCAATTCGCGCCAACGCCGCGATCCTGCTCGACGAGGATACCGGCCAGGTCTACTACGCGCTCAACGCCGATACCTCCGTGCCGATGGCGAGCACGACCAAGATCATGACGGCGCTGGTGGCACTGCGCTTCGGCACGCTTGACCAACGCATTCCCATCGGCGCGGATGCGGCCGCGATGAATAACGGCATCAATAGCGTGGCGGGCGTGCAGCAGGGCGAGACGCTCACGCTGCGTGACCTGCTCTATGCGCTGATGCTGCCATCCGGTGACGACGCCGCGGTCGCCATCGCGGACGGCGTGGCGGGCTCGCAAGACGCCTTCGTGCGCCTGATGAACACCGAAGCCTTCTTGCTCGGGCTGACGCACACGCACTTCAGCAACCCGACTGGCCTCGATGCGCCGGGACATTACACCTCGGCGCGCGATCTCGCCACGCTCGCGCACTACGCGCTCGCCGACCCGACGCTCGATCAGATCGTGAGCACGCCGAGTATCGTGCTCCCGGCCACTGCCGATCATGGGCCGCTCCGGCTCGCGAATACCAACGAGCTGCTGCCGTCCCGCGCCTTCGCGTATGACGGGGCGACCGGCGTCAAGACGGGCTACACGGGCGGCGCGGGTGATTGCCTCGTCTTCTCCGCAGCCCAGCCGGGCGGACGCCTGCTGGGAGTCGTGCTCGGCGAGATGGGCGACTCGGGCGCGAACGACCGCTTCACCGACGCGACCGCGCTGCTCGATTGGGGCTTCGCCTTCCAGCAACAACTGCGGCGCACCCGTAGCCACGCGGCTCCATAGCCTTGACTAGCGGCTCCTCCCTGTGCTAAGGTGGGGATACGTCGGGGCGTAGCGCAGCCTGGTAGCGCACCACAA